>CAZRUR010000055.1:0-17412 GCA_964603335.1 uncultured Sangeribacter sp.
TGTTGCTTAAAGATTTGGCTTTTTTATGCAATATTTAGTTGCGGATGTGAGGTATTGGTATAGGATTGGAAGTAGGCAAGAAATTTCATATGAGGATATTTCCGTGAGAAGAATTTCTTCCCATCTTCAATCTGCTGGGTGATTGATTTTGCCGACATGCAATATGCCGGAGAGAAAGAGTCGTTGCGGCAATAGGAGCAGCCACCCATGCCAATAGAGCCGTCGCGGTTGGGACAAGAAAACCCGGCGTTGATGGAGATTTTCTGCACCTTCAAGCCGGGGAATATTTTGTTCAGATAGTCTGAATAGCTGGGCATGGCGTTTTCCGTTGTCTGTTAGAGGAGGAAGTCAGCTATGACGAGGGCTGCCATAGCTTTTACGACGGGGACGGCACGTACTGCTACGCAGGGGTCATGGCGTCCGGCCGGTTTCAAGACTGTGGCGTGTCCCTCAGTGTCGACAGTATCGAGTTGTCTCATCAATGTGGGTGTTGGCTTGAAGAACACCTGAAAATAAATAGGCATACCATTTGAGATACCACCTTGGATTCCTCCGCTATAATTGGTGGCGGTCTTCAAATCCTCACCCTCTTTCTCAACAGGTAAGAAAATATCGGCTGATTTATCTCCATCGGCATATGATGCTGTGCCTCCAAGTCCATATTCAAACCCCTTTGCTGCGTTTATCGACATCATTGCAGCGGCAAGTGCCGCATGAAGTTTTCCGAAAACCGGATTGCCAATGCCGGGAGGCATACCGGTTATGGCACAAATCACTCTGCCTCCCACACTGTTGCCTGATTTCTTGGCTTGCAAGATTTGATATGATAGCCGCTCCTCTTGCGTCGGATCAAGTTTAAGGGGAAGTAGGTCTGGATAATTATCGTAAAATAATGACAACAATTCTGCTGAGAAATCCTCACCTCCAGCACCCACAAGGATAGCATCGATATCAATACCTTTAGCTTTCAGCCATTGCTGGGCCAACGCACCAGCCACAACCCAGTTGACCGTCTCACGAGCACTTGCGCGACCGCCGCCACGATGATCCCTTATGCCGTAACGCTTCATGTAAGTGTAGTCGGCATGGTTGGGGCGGTAGAGACGTGCCATCTCATCATAGTCAGACGAATGATGGTCGGCATTGCGGATTATGAATCCGATGGGAGTACCAAGAGTTACGCCTTCGGGAGAAATTCCAGAGAGGAATTCCGGACGGTCTGCCTCGTTGCGTGCGGTGACGAGTGCAGACGTGCCGGGACGGCGTTTGTCTATCTCCTTCTGAAGGGCTTCAAAATCTATCTTGAACCCGGCAGGGAAGCCATCAATGATGCCGCCCATGGCGGGTCCGTGGCTCTCGCCGAAAGTTGTCAGTCTTAAGTTTCTTCCGAAAGTGTTCATCGAAACAGGTTAAAGGTTACAGGTTACAGGTTACAGGTTAGGGTTATACATCTGTTGCAATGTCGGCGGCAGTGGCGTCGGCGGCTTTGAGAAGGTCTTGGGGAGAGAGCTTCAGTTGCAGGCCACGTTTGCCGGCGCTTACGTAAATGAATGGGAAATCCAATGCCTCCTCGCTGATAAAGGTAGGGTAGTGCTTCTTCATTCCTATAGATGTACACCCTCCCCGTATGTAACCGGTGAGCGGGAGCAACTCCTTCATGGCAATCATCTCCACCTTCTTATTGCCGGAAGCCTTGGCAGCCTTCTTTAGGTCTACCTCCCTGTTGCCTGCCACTACGCAGACGAGAATGCCATTCTTGTCACCACGCAACACGAGGGTCTTGAACACCTGCTGGATGGGTTCTCCAAGTTCGTCAGCCACATGGTCAGCGGCGAGATTGTCTGGGTCTACAGCATATTCCACCAGCTCATAGTGAATCTTGAACCGGTCGAGGATGCGTGCTGCGTTGGTCTTTTCAGCCATAAAGCAAATATTATTAACGGTCCATGGTCACGAGGAGTTCCTCGTTGTTGCGAGTCATCTCCATGCGCTTCTTGATAAACTCCATAGCCTCGAGTGAATTCATATCGGCAAGATAGTTGCGGAGAATCCACATGCGGTTGAGAGTCTCTTGCGGCAGGAGTAGGTCGTCGCGACGTGTAGAGGAGGCGATGATATCCACGGCAGGGAAGATGCGCTTGTTGGAGAGCTTGCGGTCGAGCTGCAGCTCCATATTGCCGGTGCCCTTGAATTCCTCGAAGATCACCTCATCCATCTTCGAAGATGTCTCCGTGAGGGCAGTGGCAATGATGGTGAGCGAACCGCCATTCTCAATGTTACGGGCTGCTCCGAAGAAACGTTTTGGCTTCTGGAGTGCATTTGCATCTACACCACCGGAAAGGATTTTGCCGGAAGCCGGTGAGACTGTGTTGAATGCGCGTGCAAGACGGGTGATGGAGTCAAGCATGATTACCACGTCATGACCGCACTCCACGAGACGCTTTGCCTTCTCAAGGACAATGTTTGCAATCTTGACGTGGCGTTCAGCGGGTTCATCGAATGTGGACGCGATCACCTCAGCGTTGACGCTGCGTGCCATGTCGGTAACCTCCTCAGGGCGCTCGTCGATGAGCAGCATAATAATATATGTGTCAGGATGGTTTTCCGAGATGGCATTTGCGATATCCTTGAGGAGAATAGTCTTACCAGTCTTTGGAGGAGCCACAATCAGTGCACGCTGACCCTTGCCGATTGGTGCGAACATATCAACGACGCGGGTTGAGATATTTGCAGATTTACCCTTGGTGATCTCAAATTTCTCATCCGGGAAGAGAGGCACGAGATGCTCAAACGGCACGCGGTCGGTGATGACTTCCGGTGAAAGTCCGTTGATTGAAAGCACTTTCACAAGAGGATAATACTTGTCGCCCTCATGAGGGGGACGGATGGAAGCCTCTACCACGTCACCGGTCTTGAGTCCATATTCCTTAATCTGGTTTTGGGAAACATAGACGTCGTCGGGGCTGCTCAGATAGTTATAGTCGCCTGAGCGGAGGAATCCGTAACCCTCCGGCATAATCTCAAGCACGCCGAAGGTGTCAAGTATGCCATTGAGTTCATATTCCGGGGCAACCTTTTGCGGCACAGCATAACCCATTTTCTGCTGCATTTTCTGCTGCTTCTTAAGCTGGTTTTTCTGCTGTTTTGTGAGAGGCTGCTGGGAAGTGGCTCCCGGCTCACGCATCTGGATTGGTTGTTTCTGGGGAGCAGGGAGAGCCGCCTCCATATCGTCTTCAATCTGAGGCGCGGGCTGTTGCTGGTGCTTATTGTTTTGGTTGTTCTTCAGACCTCTGGGAGTAAAAGTCTTCCCTTTGGATGGGGTGAAGAACGAGAAGAGCGACTGAGATGCGTTTTCATCGAGTTTCTGCCCACGAGGGGTGAACACCTTCATCTTCGGGCGGTTGTTTTCCTCTTCCGGTGCCAGGAGATGCTCCGATTCCAGGGTAGCGTCTTGAGACTCGGGTGTTGACGGCGCATTCTCAGGCACGGGCAGGTTATCATTCTCTGGGATGATGTTGTCGGCTGGAATATCAAAAAGATTTTGACTGGCATCTACTTGCACCAATGGGAACTCATTGCCATTTTCAGAAGACGATTCGGCAGCAATATTTTTATTGGCTGGTTTCCTGCCACGCTTTTTGGGAGTTGGCGCTTCTTGAGGCATAGCGGTTTTCACCTGATCCGAAACAGCCGATTCCTGTTGTAGTTGGGCATTCTTTGGTTTTCTGCCACGTTTTTTAGGAGTGGGAGCGTCCGGCTGAGGATTATTGCTTTCAGCAGAGTTTATGGCATCGTTTTGGTTGGCCTGAGCGGCTTCGGATGCAGGTTTCCTGCCGCGCTTCGCGCGTGGCTCTTTGGCTTTTTTCTTATCGCCAGATTTTGATACAATGTCTTTGGCAGACGAAGAAGCCTGTTGGTCAAGAATGGTGTTGATGATTTCTTCACGAGATGCAGAAGACTTTTTAATGCCCATAGATTCGGCGGTCTTTGCGATTTCCTCATCGCTCATCTCGATTAAGTCATTGATGTGTAACATAAAAGGGTTATTATGTTATGGGTTATGTCACAAATTCCATATCCCCCCCCGTTGAGTATGCCAAGAGCCATCAGTCAAGAAATCGGCTCATGTTTTCCCATGTAAGATTCTTACGTTGTGTTGGAAATGTAGGGGCAGATTTAAGATAGAATTGTGATTGAACTGATTATTTCAATTTTATTTGGTCTGGTTATCAGAAGTCCATTTGCTTGAAATTCATGGATGTTAATATTCATGAAATAGTGTAAAAGCAAAAATGGAAAGGGAAAATAATAACCGAGGGGAGAAAGGCATCAGGAAATGATGCCCTGTGTTTGGTGGTGCAAAATTAAGAATAAATTCTAAATCTTACAAATATAAAACGCAAAACATGACGAAAAGTTTCAAATATGATTCACTATGCACAGATAATAATAAGGAATCCATTAAAAATCGAGATAAAGGTAATGATTCTGTAGACGGAGAATGCCATTGCGCAATTTCCAGGTCTTACGATGTGGCTTATTCGCCTTTATCGCGGCAATCACTTCGGAAGCCGTGGTGGTGAACGGTCCAAGTGGTTCGATATATCTTCTCACGAGAAGTTCTGGGTCGGGGAAAGCCATAATGAAATTGGCTTGTAGCGGTTTTCCAATTGGTGGTAGGACTGAGTTGAGAGCGGCTGCCACAATCTTGTTTTCCTCACGAAGAAGTGAGAGGGATCTGTCAAGAGCCTTGTCAAAACCAGCCCAGCGGGTGCGTAGCTGTGGTATTATCTCATTGCGCAGGAAGTTGCGACGATAATCAGACTGGAGGTTGGTGGAATCTGTGACATATCCAATGTCCTTCTCCTCCAAATATTTTAGGATTTCCGGGCGATGGAAAGAGAGTAGTGGGCGCCAAATTTTTCCGGTGTCGGGTAGCATTCCACGCAATCCGGAGGTGCCTGAGCCACGCATCAGATTAAGGAAAAGCGTCTCTATATTGTCATCGGCATTATGGCCGGTGACAATACGGTCAGCATTAAGTTCTGACAGCAAAGAATCAAACCATTGGTGTCTGAGTTCACGGCAAGCCATTTCCACTGAGATTCCTTTGTGGGAGGCCATATATTCATCAACGTCAAAGTCGATGGTAATCAATTCCACTCCGAGCAGGAAGCATATATCCCTTACGTGTTGCTCATCGCGCATACTTTCCTCGCCGCGAAGATGGAAATTGCAATGGGCCGCTGTCACTTTTACCCCTGTGGAGCAAAGGGCAGCCAGCATGGCGATGCTGTCGGTGCCCCCGCTGACGGTGGCGATGACAGACCTCAGACATAAAGTCTTGACTTCTTGGCGGCAAGAAGTTTCTATAGGATTGCGTTTATTTTTTGACTCAAACATGATGCGAAATTAAGAAGAAAATATTAATTTTGCGCAAAATTCGGTGAAGAATGATTGTAAAAGGCAACAATAGCGAGCCGAATTTGTTATAGGATAAAGCTAAATAACTAATAACTCAAAATTTAATTATGGCAAAAGAATGGATCTGCACAGTGTGCGGATATGTGGCAGAGGGTGAGGAAGCTCCTGCAAAGTGCCCACAGTGTGGTGCTCCGGCATCAAAGTTCAAAGAACTTGACCAGAAAGAGCTTCTCCAGTTTGTGACAGAGCATGTGATTGGCGTGGCAAAGGATTCAGACGACGAGATGAAGAAAGACCTCAACAACCATTTCCTTGGTGAGTGCACAGAGGTTGGTATGTATCTTGCAATGTCACGTCAGGCTGACCGCGAGGGATATCCCGAAATCGCCGACGCTTTCAAGCGCTATGCATGGGAAGAGGCAGAACACGCTGCCAAATTTGCTGAGCTTCTCGGCGACATGGTTTGGGACACCAAGACCAACCTTGAGAAGAGAATGTATGCAGAGGCAGGCGCCAACGCCGACAAGATGCGTATCGCCAAGAATGCCAAGGCTGCCAACCATGACGCTATCCATGACACAGTTCACGAGATGGCAAAGGATGAGGCTCGCCACGGTCAGGGTTTCGCTGGTCTTTACGAGCGTTTCTTCGGCAAGAAGTAAAAACAGGATTTATCCCACGACAACAAAATTTAAGGGGAGGCGGTGCTCACGCATCACCTCCCCTTCGTTCAACCTAACTACACTTATAAAATTCAATTATAAAACGTAAAAATATATAATGATTGTATTTCACAATACAATTATTTTCCATTTTTCATTATTCTCGCGAAGAATTCCTCTCTCCTTGCATCGGAGATTGGGATGTAGACCTTCCCGAAAACTATCCTGCTCCTTTCCACCACCTCAATAAGGTTGAGATTGACGATGAAAGAGCGGTGCACACGCATGAAGCGGTCTTGCGGAAGCATCTCCTCCAAATCTTTCATGCTCATCAGCGAACTGATTGGCTCCCCCTCTGTGCGATAAAAGATTACGCGGTCTTTCTGCACCTCAACATATTTTATGGTGTCAACCCTCATCTGCACGAGACGATAATCAGCCTTTACAGTCAACATATCCGGCGATGCAGACGCAGAGGTTGTGCTCCCATTTGACTGATATGCATCTCTCATGGCATGCCACATCAAAGCTTTTCCCACAGCCTTCATAAACTCCGGATAGCTCACTGGTTTAAGCAGATAATCCAGAGCATTCACCTTGAACCCCTGCACGGCATACTGCTCATATGCCGTGACATATATGATGCTAGTGGCTGGAGGGATCACGCTTGCAAACTCAATTCCGTTGAGCAATGGCATATTGATGTCGAGGAAGATGACATCCGCATTCCCTGCCACGACATCCTTCACGGCATCGGCTGCCGACTCAAAGCATCCTGCAAGCGACAGGTCGTGGGTCTTCTCAACGTAACTCTTTATGAGCTCACGGGCGAGAGGTTCGTCGTCGATAACTATGCATTTCAATGTCTTGCTCATGAGCGTTGGTTTTGGGTGAAAAGTTCCTGACGGCGCAATGCTGACAGTGAGATTGAAATCAAGGCGTCATAGACACCATTCTCTTTGCTTAGATTTATCGAATGTTTCGCCGGATAAACCAGATCCAGTTGCTTGCGTACATTCTTAAGACCGACTCCGGAATCTTTTGTGATACTGTTGTCGGAAGTGGTTTCCTCCCCAACTGTGTTCTTGACTTGGCAGACAAGATTTCCATCATTCTCAAAGATATTGATATTTATGAAATTGCCTGCCTCAGAAGGGGAGCAGTGTTTGAAGGCATTCTCAACGATGGTCAGCAGCAACAAGGGTGCAATGGTAAGTGACTTGTCTGGGTTCTCCTGAATATTGCATGTTATTTTAACAGAAGAGCTCATCCTGAGTTTTACAAGTTCCACATAATCAGAGATGAAAGAGAACTCCTTCTCCAAAGGCACATATGCCGACACGGAATCATAAATCATAAACCGGAGCATGCCACTAAGGTCATGCAGAGCTTGCTGTGCACGTTCCGGTGCGAATCCGATCAGCGCATATATGTTGTTGAGGGTGTTGAAGAGGAAATGTGGGTTGAGCTGCGCCTTGAGGCTCTGAAGTTCCATCTGACGTTGCTCAGCATTGAGCTCCAGCTCACGCCGCCTGACGTTTTCCCTCTCCCTCGCCAGGCGCGTGGCGTAGGCCAGACCAGCCGATAGAATCATCATAACTCCGTCGCGCATCACAAAACGGAGATATTCCATGACATACATCCCCAAAGTGGGATCCACATGCTGCATATGCTTCATGCGTGGGAAATGATGGTTGGAGAGCATGATGATAGGGGCAATACTGCACAAGACAACTATTATCACAATGTTGATTATGAAATAAAGGCTTGTCTTGTCAGATTTCACCAGCATCTCCGGCACCAGCCAGAAATAGTTGATGCAGAACACGAGCGAGTAGAGGGTAGCCATAGATATTGACATGACAATCCATCCCGGAGGTTCACCACTTCCGGAGAAGATGGCAAGCATCGCCGGGAAATAGAAGAGCAGGAATGCCAGCAGCAACACTGTGGCATTACTCCCTTTTTTTGTCAGTCTCGAACTACTCATATCTTATTGCCTCAATCGGGTCAAGGTTAGATGCCTTGGCGGCGGGATAGAATCCGAAGATGATACCAATGACTGTGCAGACCACAAACGACAGGATAACAGAGCTCGCGTCAATCTGCACTGGCCAGTGGGCAAAGATTGAGATCATCCACGTGGATATGGAGCCCATGAATATGCCCAAGAGACCGCCGGTGACGGAAATGATTACAGCCTCAATGAGGAACTGCATCATGATGTCGCGTCCGGTGGCGCCGATACTCATTCGTAGACCAATCTCGCGAGTGCGCTCCGTGACACTTACAATCATGATGTTCATGATGCCGATGCCACCCACAAGGAGCGAGATGCCTGCCACAGCGGCAAGAAGCACTGTCATCATTGAAGATGTGGAAGATATCATCTCAGCCAACTCCTGCATGGAGCGGATTGTAAAGTTATCCTCCTCATCGTCGCGAAGTTTATGTTGGGTTCGAAGGATTTCTGTTATCTCCTCAATTGTGTCGTCGGTCTTTTCCTCATCTACTGCAGAAGCCTGGATGCCCTGAAGATAGTCGATGGCGAGCATACGCTTCATGACGGTGGTGTAGGGCACAAGCGCGAGGTCATCCTGGTCCTGACCCATAGTGTTGTAGCCTTTCTCAGTAAGGACACCAATAACTGTTAGCGGAATTGAACCAAACCGCACCACTTTCCCAATGGGGTCGGTGCCATCGGGAAACAGGTTGTCAACAAGTGTCTTACCAAGCACACACACCTTAGCTGCCCTTTTCACATCTTCCTCAGTGAACATCTCGCCTTCAGAAATGCTTCGTTGACGAATATCAAGGAACTGTGAATTGACACCCTGAGCCTGGGAAGGATAGTTGTTGTTGCCATTAATCCATTGCCCGGAACTGTTGACAGTGGGGGTGATGTTGGCAATGGTGGAAGCCTGATTTACGAGAGCCTCATAATCGGCAGGCTTGAGGGTCTGCATATCGTCACTACTCTGACGCACGCCGCCTCGATTCTCAGCGCCGGGGAAAATCATGATCATATTGCTGCCCATTTCAGAGATCTGGGCCTTGATTGAGTTTTTGGAGCCCTGACCGATGGCAAGCATAGTGATGACCGCCCCCACGCCAATAATAACGCCAAGCATGGTAAGGAAACAACGCATCTTGTTGTTGTTAAGGGCCTTCAATGCTATTTTCAGTAGATTCGCTATATTCATTGATGAGCGGTGTTTTTTATGCGTCGGTATCAACAGGAAGACTCCTATAGACCTCTTCAGCAGATTTGATATTGTCGTTGTAACTGTCGCTGACAATCTTACCATCGCGCAGCATGATGTTGCGTGAGGAATAATGTGCAATCTCCGGGTTGTGAGTCACGAAGATAATGGTGCGACCCTCCTTGTAAAGACGTTGGAAGAGAGTGAGGATGGAGAAAGATGTGCGCGTGTCAAGGTTACCGGTGGCCTCATCGGCAAGAATGATAACCGGGTCGTTGACGAGCGCGCGTGCAATTGCCACACGTTGCTGCTGTCCACCCGACATCTGGTTGCTCTTGTGCATCATGCGGTCTTCGAGTCCAACCTGTTTCAGACACTCAATGGCGCGTTCGCGACGCTCCTTGGCGCTGACCGACGAGTTGTAGAGAAGAGGCAACTCCACGTTCTCCACAGCTGTGGTCTTCGGCAAGAGGTTGTAGTTCTGGAAAATAAAGCCGATTTTACGGTTTCTTATCCTTGCCCTCTCATTTTTACCCATACCCCTCACCGGAATACCGTCGAGGAGGTATTCCCCGGAGGTGGGTGTGTCAAGACAACCAAGGGTATTAAGCAGGGTAGACTTTCCGGAGCCGGAGGTGCCCATAATGGTGACAAACTCCCCCTCAAAGATGGTGAAGGAGACTCCACGCAAAGCCTTTACAGTCTCCTCGCCTACCTTGAAATACCTCTTGAGTTTTTCTATTTTGATTATCTCCTTAGCCATTGTCAACTACTTCTTGCTGTCCTTGTTTTTGTTGGAGCCCGGTGGCTTCGGCATGAACGGATTTTCCTCAGTGGTTTCCTTCTGAGCCTTGCCCTCCACTACATTATACTGGATAGCAATGACGTCGCTGATCTTCACTCCGGAAAGAACCTGCTGGTAGATGTTGTTAGCCACGCCAAGTTCCACGGCAGTCTCCACGAGTTTATTGTCGCGGATCACCCATACAGAAGTGTTTGCCTTCTTGTCAAGAGGCACTGGGGTAGGCAATTTTGAATTCTTATCCTCTGCTGTAGTCTGTGGGATAAATTTCAATGCCTTCAGTGGCACCGCAGTGACATCGTTGAGTTCAAGAGTGTAGATAGTGAGGTTGGCTGTCATGCCGGGAATCAGTTTCAATTCTGGATTCGGAGCATTGACAATCACCTCATAAGTCACAACGTTTGAAGTAGTCGTTGGATTTAGACGTACCTGTGTCACAGTTCCGTTGAATGTGTCATCGGGATAGGCGTCGACAGTGAAGGTAACATGCTGTCCTACTTTCACCTGACCTATGTCAGCCTCATCGACATTACCTACAACCTGCATATTCTCCAAGTCAGCGATAACGTAGAGATTGGCAACATTCATACTTGATACGACTGTCTGACCGACCTCAACCTCGCGGGAGATGATGATTCCGTCGATAGGGGAGTATATCTCAGCATAATTTAGGTTTTTGGCGGCCTTCACACGGTCTGCCTGACTTTTCTCATAACTGAGGCGTGCCACATCATAATCTTTCTGAGATGTCTGGAACTCATAGTCAGAGATAAGCTGCTCATCATGGAGTTTCTTATCTCGCTCATAGTTGGTCTTTGCATACTCATAAGAAGCCTTTGCGGATGCCATGCTTGCATCGGCGCTCTGCAGCTCACTGTTGAGGAGGGTTTTCTCGATCTCAGCGAGAAGCTGCCCTTTAGTGACATGGTCGTTGTAGTCGACATACAGTTTGTCGATGATGCCGGTGACCTGAGTGCCGACATCCACCTGAGTGACAGACTCCATAGTACCGGTTGCGGTCACCACTTCCGACATTGAAGTCGGCTCTATGGTATAGGTCTCCAGTTCCACTTTCTCTCCTTTGGAGCAGGAAGCCGCCATAAATCCGAAAAGGGCGGCGGAGAATAATATGCTGTAACTTTTCATAGTTGTAAATATGTCAAATTCAAGGTATAGCCACCTCTTGTGTGGCATAATAGTTGATAGTCTTGTTGGCAAGGATAGCCATATACTTGTTCTGTAGTTGCTCAAGACGAGCATTCAGCAGGTTGTTGTGGGCTGTGAGCAGTTCGAGAGGGTTCACAAGACCTAACTCAAACTGACGGTTTACAAGGTCGTTTGTCAGTTGGGTTGCCTCGAGTTGCACCTTCCCGGTCTCATATTTGGCACGTGAATTGCGCGCATCAATATAAAGACTCTCAATTGTCTGCGTCAAATTATTGAGAAGATTTTCCCTGTCGAGGTCATATTGTAGGGCAGAGAGTTTAGCTTGAGCCATCTGACGTCTTGTAGAGTTGGCGTCATAGATGGGTATAGAGAAGTTCAAGCCGATGTTCTCATTAAACCCGTGACCCATCTGGCTACCCCATGAGCTACCACCGGATGTATAACCGGTGCCTATTCCGCCTGAGAGACCAATCTCCGGCAGACGTCCTGCCTTGGCAATCTTCAGGTCGTAATCGTAAATGTCCTTGTTAAGCTCATTGCTCTTGATTTGCGGAAGCCATGAGGCTGCTATATTGTAGACCAGATCCATGGGTGGAAGGGTGGGATTCACCTCTGCCTCAGAGAAAGTGACGTCTGCAATATTCAGTTTATAGTCGATGCTAAGCTCGAGAATAGTCTTGAGATTCATCTTGGCAGTGGCATAATTGCTTTCAGCCTGCACAAGGTTATATTGGTCTTGTGCCATCTGGCTCTCAATCTGGGCATAATCCACTTTTGAAGTTCTGCCCGACTCCATGAGTCGTTTGGCGCGGTCGGTTTGCGATGTACTCACCTCGAGGGTCTGTTTCGCTATCTCCACCGCCTCGTCGGCATATAGGATATTGAGGTAAGCCTGAAGGATCCCGAGCTTAAGTGTCTTTATCACGTCATCACCGGCAAGGGCCTGCTGCTGGCGTGCCAACTTTGCAGACTCGAGGCGGTATTTGCGCACGTTGCCTTCCCAGATAGTCCATGAGGCATTTACGCCATAAGAACTGGTGTAAGCATTAGCGGAGCGGTACTCCTCAGGGTTTGGATAGTTGGTGAACCCATGGTTCATCGAGAAACCCACACTTGGAAGCCAGGCATCCTTAGCTGCTCCAATGTTCTCGTCAGCCTGAAGAATATTCAGGATAGTGTTGCGGATATTGACGCTGTTGGCAGAAGCCCATGCCACGCAATCATCAAAAGTCCATGTCTCAGGCATTGCGGTAGCCGGAGCAGCTGTGACGTCAGCCGCTGTAAGATTGGAGAATTCTCCCGAACTGCTGTCAATCTGCGCATGGCAGACGGCGGGAATCAGTCCACAACCTAATATTAAAATAGATTTAGAAAAAATACTGTTCATAAGAAACAATATGGTAGTTATTCAATCTGCAAAATTAAAAAGCATACGTCAAGAAAACAAGAAAAATCCGTGTAAGGTTGATAACTTTATTCACATAGGCGAATTTTGGGGATAAAAGGCATATGGGAAAGTAGTATTGTTAAATACTGTTAATGATTCGTATGGAGTGCGGTTTAAGTGTTAAATTTGCCATATGGGAAGACTATTGGCTATAGATTATGGCAGGAAACGTTGCGGCATAGCCGTGACCGATGTCTTGCAGATAAGCGCTAACGGGCTGCCGACGGTGCGTGCATGCGACCTGCTCGCGTTTGTAAAGGATTATTGCAGCAAGGAGCCTGTGGATAAGATAATTGTGGGGGAGCCACGCGACATGAAGGGTAATCCGAGTGAGAGTGCGCGCTACATAGAGCCATTCCTGAACAGTCTGCGCAAGGCTATGCCTGAGAAGGAGATTGTCCGTGTCGACGAGAGGTTTACGTCTACGATTGCGCATCGGGAGATGTTGGCTGGTGGTTTCAGCAAGAAGCAGCGCCAGGAGAAGGGGAGGGCAGACGAGATGGCAGCCGTGCTGATACTTACGTCTTATCTTGACTCGCAGTCATTCCGCCAATTGAATGTAAAATTGAGCACATTATAAAAGAAAGATGCGCCCCATCGTCATGAAGCGCATCTTAGACTGCCTTGTCTTTTTGTGACAATTACTTCTTTGAGCGGTTGCCGTAGCGGCTGCGGAATTTGTCGACGCGACCTGCGGTGTCGACGAGTTTCTGCTTGCCGGTAAAGAATGGGTGAGAAGAAGAGGTAATCTCGAGCTTTACGAGGGGATACTCTTTGCCATCGATTTCGATAGTCTCACGGGTTGCCACTGTCGAGCGAGTGATGAAAGTCTCGTCGTTCGACATATCTTTGAACACAACCTCACGGTAGTTCGCGGGATGAATTTTCTCTTTCATTTTTAATTTTCTGCAGTTAAAATTAATTGTTTTAATTGGTTTGACAGGTCGCGATCCCGTCAATTGGCGTGCAAAATTACAAATAATTCCTCAACTGTGCAAACAGATGAGGAATTAAATTCTTTTTCTCTACAAATATCAAGAGATAGATTCAAACTGCGCATGGATTACTTCCATTATTCAAGGAAACAGAGCACAATTACCTGTGCCACTATCACACGCATGAACATTGTTAGAGGGTAAACAGTGGAATAAGCCACGGCTGGAGCGTCGTTGTTGGCCACCTTATTGGCATAGGCGAGGGCTGGAGGGTCTGTGTAGTTGCCACTCATCAAGCCGATGATTGTGAGATAGTTCATCTTATATTTGCCACGGGCTATGCAGCCTACAATCAACAGCGGTATAACGGTTATTATGAAACCATAACCCACCCACATTGCGCCGCGAATGTTGAAGACAGTGGCGGCGAAATCTTTTCCAGCTGCTATACCCACGGAGGCAAGGAATAGACAGATTCCTATCTCGCGCAAGAGCAGGTTGGCGGCTGAGTTGGTGTAGGTGACTAGATGGAACTTATGACCATAAGCACCAATAAGGATTGCGATTACAAGAGGACCACCGGCAAGACCCAGTTTCATTGGCACTGACATTCCGGGGAACTGAATCGGCAAGCTGCCGACAATGATTCCGAGGAAGATACCTATGAACATGGTGATGAGGTTAGGCTCGTTAAGACGCTTCATGGAGTTGCCCATCTTGCGTGCTAGGAGGTCGATATGGTCGAGTCTGCCCACTACAGTGACGCGGTCGCCAATCTGCAGGCGCAGGTTTGGACTTGCAAGAAGGTCCATGCCGGCACGGTTTACGCGAGTCACGTTGAGTTGGTATGTCTCGTGCAGATGGAGCGACCCGAGTTTGACACCATTGTAATTGGTCTGGGTGACGACAATGCGGCGTGATACTACCAGACCTCTGTCCATAGGCCATTCCTTCTCAACCTGCGGACCGATGAAGCGGGAGAATACCTCCTGGTCTTGTTGGGCGCAGACAATCAGCACGAGGTCGCCGAGCTCTATCTCATCGTTAGCCGTTGGCACTATGACTCTTCCGTCGGGCTTAAGGATGCGTGAGCAGGTATAGTTGCAGCTGATTAAGGAGTGGAGCCTTACCATTGACAGTCCCGACACGAGTTCGTTGGTGACCTTATAAGTGAGCACGGCAGGCTTTTGGGTGGTGTCGGCCTTATCGTCTTCAATCTCTTTGATTTCATCCTCGAGATTAATCTTGAAGATAACCTTCAGTGCAATCATGGTGACAATGATGCCGACTACTCCGAGAGGGTAAGCGGCAGCGTAACCCATTGACATTTGTTGGCTTACGTCGAAGGCAGTAGAGTTGACCTGAAGCACTGTCTGCTGGGCGGCACCGAGGGCGGGAGTGTTGGTGATGGCACCACACATCACGCCAATCATGTCGGTGATAGAAGTGATGCCGTTGGCTCCCCCTTGTGCGAAATAGATGATGAGCATGATTGCCACGTTCAGGCCGATGGCAAGCATGGCGAGCATATTCATCCTCACTCCCCCTTCCTTAAATGAGGAGAAGAAACCGGGACCCACCTGCATACCGATGGAGAAGATGAAAAGAATAAGTCCAAACTCACGGAGGAAATGGAGTGTGTTGCCTTCCACAGCATAGCCGAAATGACCGAGCAGAATGCCGACGAAAAGCACGAAAGTCACTCCCAGAGACACTCCCAAAATTTTGACCTTGCCAAGGAGGATTCCGGCGAAAATCACGAAGGAGTAGAGCAGAAATGTGCTTGCAAGCGACATGTTGCCAGGTCTAAGCAGTTCGATTAACCAATCCATAAGGTGTTAAATATTAGTGTTTTGATTATATGTGCCTAAATAACAATCTATATAAATGTCAAAAACAAGTGCAAAATTAGTCATTTTTATGAGAATATTGTTAATTTTGTAGGTAAATATAACCTAAAATAGAAAAGAGTATGAATAAGATTAGAGCCGCAGTTGTAGGTTACGGCAATATCGGCAAGTTTACACTTGAGGCATTGGCAGCCGCTCCCGACTTTGAGATTGCGGGAGTGGTGCGTCGTGATGCCTCCAAACGTGAAGACATACCGGCAGAAATCCCGGTGGTGGCAAGCATCGACGAACTGAAGGATGTGGACGTGGCGATACTTGCCACTCCTACACGTAAGGTCGAGGAGTATGCCACAGAAATTCTTGCCAAGGGTATCAACACGGTAGACAGTTTTGACATTCACGGACAGATTGCCGGTCTTCGCAAGCGTCTTGGTGAGGAAGCCAAGAAATATGGTAAGGTAAGCGTGATATCAGCTGGATGGGATCCGGGCAGCGATTCCGTGGTGCGCACATTGCTGGAGGCATTGGCACCCAAGGGATTGACATATACCAATTTTGGTCCAGGCATGAGTATGGGTCATACGGTAGCCGTAAAGGCTATTGACGGTGTGAAGGCTGCGCTTTCGATGACCATTCCTCTTGGCACCGGTATTCATCGCCGCATGGTATATGTGGAGTTGCTTCCGGGTTATGACTTTGCTACGGTTGCAAATGCCATCAAGGCAGACCCATATTTTGCGTCAGACGAGACACATGTGATGCAGGTGGAGAGCGTTGATGCCTTGAAGGATATGGGTCATGGCGTTAACCTTGTGCGCAAGGGTGTGAGTGGCAAGACTCAGAACCAGATTTTTGAGTTTGACATGAAGATTAACAATCCGGCTCTGACAGGTCAGGTATTGGTATGTGTGGCACGCGCCTCAATGCGTCTGCAGCCCGGTTGCTACACAATGATAGAGATTCCGGTAATCGACCTACTTCCCGGCGACCGCGACGAATGGATCAAACTCGTCTAATCCTGAGTCTCATAAAATCGCGAGGATTTGGCATAACCCTATACCAAATCCTCTGTGTTTTTAATAAAATGTGTCACACTTCATTATTACAAGGGTTGATTTATCTACCACCAACCGTTCTCATCAATGGAGATATCCCCCCTCAATATGCTGGCGTGCATCGTCGAGTAGATAATCCGACACCTTCAGACCATCCACATCCTGAAGCCCGATAGCAGTTTGCCACGCATCGGCCTTCTCCCTCTGCCCCGGCTCCCCATGAACTATATATTCGTCAAATTCACTCATAGGCTTATTTTAAGATTATCCATTTACCAGTTTTGTCGGAACCTTCGCGAGCTATATACCCTTTTTTCTTAAGTTCACGAGTGGCTCTTGTTAGAGAAGATTGAGAAACACCAAACTTGTCAATTAATCCGCGGTAGGTTATATCAACATTCGAACGAATCTCTTGATATGTATTTCTGGTCAATTCGGAGAATTCATTTAGATGGTCAGAACTATTGTTTACCTGGTCATTTACCTGGTCATTTTGATTTACACTGTCATTTACACTGTCATTTACACTGTCATCTTGATTTACAGGGACATTTACAGGGACACCGACATTTTCTTTTCCATAGTGGTTTCAGCAAGTAGTGTATCTGAGAATCCCTATTCTCCTTCATGGCAAGGTATTCGGACGAGGAAAGAGAGACGGTCTTCATCAGTGTCGAATGTTGCGGCAGGAGAGCCATTCTTTTCAAACTCACGTTGAATGGTGGGTATGCCGGTGTTACGACCTTCAGTCAGTCTTAACTCTTTGAGGAATTCACCAAGATGGCGGTTGCGATAATGGCGACTGATCATACGGTAAGCCACTTATTTTACATATGTCAGTGTTTCAGTCGGTTTGTGGCCGACTGA
>CAZRUR010000056.1:0-17286 GCA_964603335.1 uncultured Sangeribacter sp.
ACTACCCTACCAGCTCTTTGGGGAGGATTGGCATTGCACCCGGCTGGGTGCAGACGAATGCTGAGGTCTGCACAGCGCAGGAGTGTGCCTCTGCCACTGTCTTCCCTTTCAATATGCTGGCGATGAAGGCTGCTGTGAATGAGTCACCGGCACCTACTGTATCGGCAACCTTCACTTTTGGAGTGGGGAGGAATGACACGTTGCCCGGAGTGAAGACGTAGCTGCCGTTGATGCCACAGGTAAGGATAAGCATCTTGAGATTGTATTTACCCAGAAGAATCCAGCACTTATCCTGAAGGTCGATGCCCGGATAGCCAAACATACGGCTCACAGTTACCAATTCCTCATCATTTATCTTCAGGATGTTGCAACGCTCCATAGAGTTGGTGAGAATCTCCTTGTTATAGAATCCCTGACGAAGGTTGACGTCAAACACCACCAACGTATCCTCCTCCTTCGGCATCTCGTCGAGGAATTTGTTGATAGTCTCGCGTGACACGATGTTTCTCTGTGCCAATGAACCGAAACAAACAGCCTTGGTTTGGCGGGCGAGTTCCTTGAGTTCCTTAGAGAAGGGGATGTTGTCCCATGCCACATTCTCCTTGATGTCATACTGTGGGATGCCGGCCTGGTCAATCTCCACCTGCACGGTGCCCGTGGGGTATGGCACCCTTGCAATCAGTTGGTTCAATTGCTTGGCATTGAAATTCTCCAGAATCTCATCACCAAGAGCATCCTCACCTACCGCACTCACCACACAGCTGGGCAAACCAAACTGTGACACGTGATAAGCGAAATTGGCTGGTGCGCCGCCTATTTTCTTACCTTCAGGAAGCACGTCCCATAGCGCCTCTCCCATTCCTACTACTATACCTTTCATCTTTATCTAAATAAATGTAAAATTGAAAATGTAAAATTGAAAATTAATTCCGGCCAGGGACCGGAAGTGATGTCTCAGACTTTCCTAATCTTTGCCATATAGAAGAGCAGATAAACCACTCCCACTGTCATCACTGCCACAGCTCCTACCTGGCCAATGGCATCGGCTGCAAAGCCCATGGCGAGCGGGAAGATGGTGCCTCCGAAAAGACCCATGATCATAAGTCCGGAAACCTCGTTCTTCTCTTTTGGCGAGTTGATGAGTGCCTGTGAGAACACGATGGAGAAGATATTGGAGTTGCCGAAGCCGATAAGGCCGATGCCGATGTAAAGCATTGCCAAGGAATCACACCCAAACAGAATAACCATTCCGGCGAGCATCATGACTGTGCTGATGCCGAAGAAGATTTTCGGTGACATCTTGCGCAATATGAAGGCACCGAGGAAGCAACCGATCGTACGGAAGATGAAATATACACTCGTGGCGAAACCGGCCTCCTCAAGAGGAAGAGCAAGACGCTCCATCACAATCTTTGGCGCGGTGGTGTTGGTGCCCACATCAATACCCACGTGACACATAATACCAATGAAACACAAGAGGATAAATGGTCTGCCAAGCAGTTTGAGACATTCCATGATTCCCGATGCCTTGTCGGGTTTCTCCTCGTCAATAGGAGTGGCAGCCAACAGGGAGATGGATAGAAGGCTGACAATGGCGTATATCACGAAGAGTGCTCTCCAGCCAAGCCCGAATGTCGGGAATACGGTGGTGGCTCCCCAAGCGGCTATTATCGGGGCGAGGAACGAGGCGATGGCCTTCACAAACTGTCCGAAGGTCAGTGTGGACGCCAGTTTGTCGCTACTGATAAGGTTGCTGACAAGTGGGTTGAGGGAGGTCTGCATAATGGCGTTGCCTATGCCGAGGAGTGAGAATGAGAGTAGCATCAGCACGTATCCGTCGCCAAACATGGGGAGGAAGAGGGAGACAGCGGTGACTATAAGACTGATGAGCACTGTGCGTTTACGCCCGATCTTGTTCATCAGCATTCCGGTCGGCACTGAGAATATCAGAAACCAGAAGAATACGAGCGATGGAAAAAGATTGGCTTGTGAGTCAGAGAGGCCAAGGTCTTTCTGCACATAGTTTGAGGCAGTCCCTACCAGGTCCACAAATCCCATGGCGAAGAAGCAGAGCATCACGGGGATTATCTGGAGCAGGAATGACTTGCGGTTGGTGACGAGCGATTGTGTCATGGCTGTTATATTTCTTTTCGTATATTATACCTTTTGTTAATTCTTGATTGAGTAAATCTTAAGGTTCTCAACCTTAGCACTTCCTGACTCGGCAGACACGGCGAGAGTGGCGTATGGGTGTGTCGGGAACACGAGATTGGTCATCACAAACTGTCCGTCGTTGCCAAACGCTTCCATGCTTGCGCGGTCCACAAAGATGCGGAGCGATACGTTGCCGTCTGTCTCTTGGGTGGGTGCCACGGTGACTGCGGGGAAGTTCTCGCTGAAATCTGTGATGCCGCTCTGGGTGCGGTCGAACGACAGCGTATGTGCCTGACTGTCATATAACATAACCACTTTCTCTCCGTTATTGTTTGACAATGTGATGTTAACAATGGTTGTGTTTTGTGCATCAATGTCAAGAAGAATCTCGCAGATACCATCGTTGACAGTTGGCAGCGAGTAATTCTGTGCTTTCTTACCCAAGGAAACCTTCTTTACACTCTTTGTGAGAGTTCCTCTCAGTGTGGTCAGTTCAGGAGATGGAGCAGACGAGGCGTATATCTCACCATCGGGAGCGATGAAGAGACCCAAGTCGCGGGGAAGGGTGTTGGCGCTACGGAACTGTGTGGTGGGGACGTCGGCGGCATATTGCCAGTTGCTCATCCAGCCTATTGCTGTGCGTCGTCCGTCCGGAGCGTCGCTCCAGCTCACAAGAGCGTAATTGTCTTTGCCATAGTCAAGCCATTTTGTAGGCACATTTCCGTTGGCGTCTGTGTCGGAGGTGAAGGTCTTGCCGTCGAAATCGCCTACGAAATATTGTATTCCGCTGCCTCCGAAAGGTCCACCCGGGTTGATGTTGCAGATGAGCACCCATTTTGTCTTGTCTGTGCCGGCAACTGGAAGCTCAAAGAGGTCGGGACATTCCCAGACACCGTCTTGTGCTCCAAGACCTTTACCGAAACTGCCGGTGAGTGTCCATTCCTTCATGTCGGGAGAGGTGAAGAACAGCATCTCCTTGTCAAGGGCATGTGCCAGCACAAGGTGCCAAAGTTTACTTTCCGCGTCCCAGAACATATTGGGGTCGCGAGCCTCTGTCTCAAGTGTGATTACCGGATTGCCGGGATATATCTCGAATGTGGTGCCGTCGTCATGACTTGCCGCAAGGCTTTGCATCTGGCTTACTCCGGCAGAGGTGTACATCGCGATCACGGCATCCTTGCCATATCCCGCGCTGTTCTCTGTGTCGATGGCGCAACTGCCACTGAACACTGAGCCAAGCCCATTGGGACGGATGGCTATCGGCATTGCCTCCCAGTTGATGAGGTCGGTGGAGGTGGAGTGTCCCCATGTCATGTTCTGCCATTTCGACCCATAGGGGTTATACTGGTAGTAAAGGTGCCATTTCCCGTCTTTGTAGAACATACCGTTGGGGTCGTTCATCCAGCCATAGAGCGGTGTGTGGTGGTATGCCGGGCGATATTTCTCCCTATTGGTTGTGTCGAAGGTGTCTGCCAACTCAATACCTTTCCAGCAGCTGTCGTCTTTCGATTCCCTTACTGAGCCACGGTTTTGCGGCACCACCACGTCAAACACCACCTCTTTCCCTTTATAGGGAGAGAGATCGAATGGCACTGTATAGTCAGTCTTCGATTTTGCGAGTCTCACATAGAAGGTCTCGGCAAGTTTGCCGTCAACCACCACGTTCACTCTCGCATCATCACAACTCTCCTGCACTGGAAGCATCAGATACTTGTTGTCTCCGGTAACCCTCACAAGGGTGTTGTTTACTCCGAGATGGTCTATCCTGACATTTTCGGAGGCTTCCGCTCCCGGAGTCGTGAGAAAACTTCCCATCATCATCATTGCCGAAAGGCTTGTCATCAATTTCTTCATATGTCGTTTTATTTATGTTTTACTAAAAATACCTATAAACAATCTTTTCTACCAAGATCACCTGTAATCAATCTTTCTTACCTTTAGATTTTCCTGCGATTCTCGTTTGCAAAGTTATTGTGTTGTTCATTTCCAACATATAAAAAATTGTGCAAACACTTACAATTTTGTTGTATTGCACATTTTATAATACTTTATACACTCTTTTTTATGATATTTATCGCTAACTTTGCGTCACTTAACACAGAAAAAACCATGAAACAGATAAATTGCGCAACAAGTCTTGTCTTGATCCTTTTCCTCTCCATCATATGTGGTTGCAAGGAAAACAAGGTCTATAAAATAGGTGTGTCACAATGCAGCCAGGACGACTGGCGCGCCAAGATGAACGATGAGATCAACAGGGAGATTATGCTCCACGATGATGCCATCGTAGAGATACGCTCTGCCGATGACAACAATCAGAAGCAGATTGACGACATAAAATATTTTGTAGAAAACGGCTTCGACATCATCATCGTCTCCCCTAATGAGGCAAAGGCACTCACGCCCATTATTAAGGACGTTTATCAGAGTGGCTTTCCAGTGGTAATCTTCGACCGCAACATTAACGACACCACCTACACCGCAAGAATCGGTGTCGACGACTATGGACTCGGGAAATCAGCTGCCCATTACGGCATTCATATAGCCGGCAATAGTGCCAAGGCAATTGAGATTTTCGGATTGCCCGGTTCTTCCCCGGCTGAGGGGAGACATGCCGGATTCGTTGATGAATTTTCAAAAGAGGGTGGCTCCCTGCTTGCCACTGTCTATGGCAACTGGAATAAGGAGGATGCCATGCCGGCTGTCGACTCTCTCCTTAAGATTTATAATGATGTTGACTTGATATATGCCCACAACGACCGTATGGCGATTGGTGCCTCTGAGGTGGCACATTCTCTCGGCAGAGACAATATCAAGATTATTGGAATTGACGCTGCTCCGGAAATTGGAATCAAGGCTGTTGCCGACGGTGTGATTGACGCCACTTTCCTATACCCTACAGAAGGACACCGTCTGATTCAGATGGCTCTCGCAATCCTTAAGAAACAACCTTATGAGAAGGAGACTTTGCTCCCGTTGGCATCGGCGGTCGACAAGTCGAATGCCGACATTCTCCTCCTTCAGAATGAGACTCTTAAAGAGGAGACGGGGAAAATGAAACTGCTGAAAATCAAGATTGATGACTATTGGGCGCAGTATGATTACCAGACCTCGCTCTTCTATGCAAGCGTGGCAATCATTATATTGCTCTTTGGTGTGGCGTTTCTGTTGCTCCGCGCTTATTGGCAACACAGCCGCCACCAGAAGGAACTGCTCGCTAAAAACAGGCAGTTGGAGGAGGAGCGTGACAAGCAGGCTCTCCTTAATGAGCAATTGCAGGAGGCAACCCAGTCTAAACTTGTATTCTTTACAAACGTGTCGCACGACCTGCGCACTCCCCTCACTCTAATTTCTGAGCCGGTGGCGCAACTCAAAGACGCACAGAATCTAACACCTCAGCAGAACACTCTTATGAAAATTGCCAACAAGAATGTGAAGATTCTTCAGCGTCTGATAAATCAGATTCTCGATTTCCGTAAGTATGAGAATGGGAAACTCGATCTGCATCTCACTGAGATTGACTTCCGTAAGGCAGTGCGCGACTGGCTTGAGTCTTTCCACGCTGTGGCACGTAAACGCGACATCAGGCTGATATTGGATGAGCCGTCAGGTGATGCCCCCATCCCCATGGCTCTTGATGCAGAGAAGATTGAGCGTGTGTTCTTTAATCTCATTTCCAACGCTTTTAAATATACCCCCGACAATGGTTCAATAACGGTGTCTTACAAATGTGATGCCGACCGACTCACGGTGCAGGTTGCCGACACCGGTGAGGGAATCAGTGAGCGTGACCTGGGCAATATCTTCGACCGCTTCTTCCAGGTTGACCGTGTGCATCCAAAGGGCTCGGGCATCGGGCTGTCGCTTGCAAAGGCTTTTGTGGAGCTTCACGGTGGCGAGATTTCTGTTGAGAGTGAGCTTAAGAAGGGCTCTGTGTTCACAGTGGTGCTCCCGGTGCGCCATATCGCTGATGATGTGGTTGTTGCTGAGAAGGCAATCGGTGAGGATGAGGCATCGGCAGAACTTGACAAGATTGAGGCGGAGGTGGCTTTCGATTCTGAGCGTCCTCTGATTCTGGTTATCGACGATAACCGCGACATCAGGCTGCTCGTGGCGGAATTGCTTGGCTCTGACTATAATGTGATTGCGGCTGAGAATGGTGCGGATGGCATTCGCAAGGCGATGAAATATGTTCCTGACCTTATCATCTGCGACGTGATGATGCCGGTGATGGACGGTCTGGAGTGTTGCCGACGACTGAAAGAGGAGGTCACAACATCCCACATCCCAGTGCTGATGCTGACGGCTTGTTCTATGGATGAGCAGCGTGTGCAGGGTTATGACAGCGGTGCCGATGGTTATCTGTCGAAACCATTCACTTCTGCTGTATTGATGTCACGTATAGCAAGTCTTATTGCAAACCGCAGGAGAATCAAGGAATTGTGGCAAAATCCGATGTTAGCCACTGTTGTTCCCTCTTCCAAGACTAAGGATAGCGCAACTGTGAAGTCTGCTGTGGAACAGGCTGTCGGCTCTGACATCGACAATGCCTTCTACCACCGTTTCCTCGACATTTTCACAAAGGATATGGGCAATTCGGAACTTACCGTCGATGGCATTGCAGCCAAGATGGGACTTGAGCGCACCCAATTCTACCGCAAGATAAAGGCCCTTACCAACTATTCTCCGGTAGAGCTGATGCGCACACTAAGGTTGAAACAGGCAAAATTGCTCCTCACCACTACCGACAAGACAATCAGTGAGATTGGCTATGAGGTCGGGTTTTCAACTCCAGCCTACTTCACCAAATGCTACCGTGAGGCATACGGCCAAACCCCTTCCGAAACCCGCTCCTCCATTTAAACTCCAAAGATAATGAGATATATTCAGCAAATGTCATAAAGCCCACTCGAAGTGCTTTATAACTCATAAATGGATTTTTCTTGACTAAGCATCAGTTTCTATTAGCCAGGAGTCGAGACGGCGAGTGTCTGGGCTGAAGGCTGCGCCGATGAGGATGATTTGCTTACCCTCTTTTTGGAAGGGCAGGGAATACTGCTTATCGTGAATCTGGACCATCGCTTCCTCTGCCGAGCCGTGGAGTTTGAACTCCATGACGTAGATGTAGCGGTCGGTCTTAACCACCATGTCAATGCGCCCGTCGGAGGTCTTGTATTCTGTGCGCACATAGAAACCCATAAGCTTCATGATAAGATATATCAGGTTCTCATAATGCATCTCCTTATTCAGAATCTGGTCGTATGGCACGTCAGCAAGCAGTGATTGAAGTGTCTTCATAAAAGAGTCAGCATCACCTTTCTCAACATCCTTGACAAAAGTCCTGATCAGATTGTCGGCCTCCTTGTTATTGGTATAACGTTTCAACAGTTCATACGCAAATCCTTCTGACACCTCAACATTGGGATAGTCGAGAAGAAACTCCTTAAAACGCTTGTCGTAATTCTTTATGGTTAGGTACCCGCTCTGGAACAATAGGGGCACCGGATTCGACACGTACCTGTCAGCCCCCTTGATGTCTGACTCAGAGCATGTGGAGCCGGGCAGACTTGCCAAATCCCAGTCGCTGTTCTGTAGAAGTTTGACAAGGAATGACGGGGTGCCTGACTCCATCCAGTAATGGCTGAACTCATCACTGTCGAAGGTGTTCAGCAGACTGAACGGATTGTAAATTCCCTCCCCTGCCTTGGCAAAATGGTATCCGTCAAACTCTCTCTTCAGCAGATTCCTGGTCTCCTCCTCGCTCTCGCCATTTGCCTCGGCAAGCTGCGATATGCCGACGGCAAAATTGTCAGGCAGCTCCGTCTCACTGATGCCACAGATGGCATTGGTGTTGATTTCAAGCGATATGTCACGCAGGTTGTTGAGTCCGCTGAACACACTCAGCTTGCTGAACTTGGTGACGCCCGTAAGCATCCCGAAACGTATGTACTTGTCAAACGACTTGAGCACTGAGTAAAACGCCTGAAGCTTCACCCTGAATGTCTCCTTCAGTTCCTCACGTCCCGGCTCTATGTTGTGCAGCAATGGCTGGTCGTATTCGTCAACCAATATCACGACCTGCCTCCCCGTTGCCTCATAAGCCTTGATTATCAGTGTACGGAACCGCTCATCAACGGGAACTGACAGATTGCTGTAGCCATATTCCGACTCCCATCTCCCAAGGTATTCGCCAAGCAGGTCGTCAAGCTGAGTGGGTGAGTCATAAGTCTTGCCGTTAAGGTCAAAATGGAAAACCGGATGTCGCGCCCAATCCCAGTCCTTGTCAGCGATATAGAGACCCTCAAACAAATCCCTACGTCCCTCGAAAAGAGCCTCAAAAGTCGACAGCAGCAGGCTTTTCCCGAATCGGCGTGGCCGACTCAGAAAATAATACTGCCCTCTCGTGGCAAGATTGTAGACAAACTCTGTCTTGTCAACATAGACGTATCCTCCCTTGCGTATCTTCTCAAAGGTCTGTATTCCTACGGGATATTTGGGCTTTTCCATGATTATTTCCTTTTAGTCCACAAAGATACGAAAAAAAGTCGGTTTTTTACCCTATGATAAGAAATAATTTCTATTCCATAATCGCTTATCTGCAGTCACCCTGAGATTAATGCGTACCGTTATCTCTTTCTGCACAGCGATTGGCTGTTCGTCTCTTCAAAAAATATGACCAAACTAAAAATCGCAATCGATTGATAATTTTGTCGGTATGTGGATGTAATCCTTTAATTTCTTATACTCAAAAATTTGTATAAAATGCGGTTATAATCGCAAAAATTTGTACCTTTGCGTATTCTTAATCGTGATTTTTTTGTATGGCAACCCGTCAATGCAAAACTGCAAATAATCGACCGCTCATTAACAAATATGGGATAACCCTCGGTAAAGATAAGATTTATATCTGCCAATCCAAACAATCATGCATAAATCAGCAGATATACCAGCCGATTTATGCATTTATACGTTCATGACCTTCATGCAAATGTCTTTTATTGCCAGATGCGGGAGAGGGTGCGGACTTTGACGTCGCTTATCCCGTCGGTATTCACGATGTTGTAAAGGCTGCTGGGAAAGGCAATTGCTGTCATTGACATTGAGCCATTGCCGGTTAATACCTCTACTGAGGCAGCATCCACATAAATGTCGAGTGTAACTTCATTACCGTCAGTGTTGAGCGGAGCCTGAATTGAGGGCAACGAGAAGTTGCTGTTAAATGACGTGTTGCCGGTCGCGGCATTGCGCTTCATAATCAATTTGCGTGCAGCAGCATTGATAGAGAATTTCGCTTTCTCTCCATTGGCGTTGCTAAGCGTAAAACTGCTGTTCGTGCTTAGATCGATAGTCATTCTCAACTGATATGCCTTGTCTACCGGCAGTAGGTTCCCAAGAGAAACATCATGCCATTCCCCGGCGATGCCTTCAATCTCTTTCACAACAGTGTTGGCAAGCAACGGTTTTCCGTCATAAGATATAAGACTCAATTCACGAGGCAATGTCATGGCACTTCGCCAGGGGGAAGTCGGGGTGGCTCCGGCATAGTTCCAGTTGTTCATCCAGCCGATAAAGAGAGTCCTGTCTCCGGTATTGCTCCAAGTCACACCAGCATAATTGTCTGGGCCATAGTCAAGCCACATCGGATAATCAAGAGCCTCCGGAGTAAAGGAAGTGCCATCAAAATCCCCGACAAAATACATTGTGCCGCTTCCTCCGGCTGGTCCACCCGGATTCACGCTTACAATAAGCACCCAATGCTCCTTGCCGTCAAGACTCATCCTGACAAGATCCGGGCATTCCCACTGACCCTTGTTGCAACGGTCTACAGTAGTGGTGTACTCGCTGAGTTTCTTCCATGATTTCAAGTTACCCGAACCCCAAAACTCTATGCCATAGCCCCAGCCCTTTGCAAGACACATAATCCATTGCTTGCTCTCGTCATGATAAAACACCTTTGGGTCGCGGAAATCGGCGAGTGTACTGGCAATTACCGGATTTCCCTCATATCGTGTGAATGATCTTCCATTGTCGAGGCTATATGCCATCGACTGTTGCTGAAATTCGCCCGCCGAGGTGTAGAACACAATCATTGTATTCTCTCCAAATCCAGCCGCGTTATCCTTATCAATCACAGCGCATCCTGAGAAAATATCTCCAAGCTCGTCGCGACGTAATGCCACTGGCTGCTCAGTCCAATGAATCATGTCTGGACTCGTGGTATGTCCCCAGCTCATATTTCCCCAGTCATTGCCAGACGGATTGTGCTGGAAGAAAAGGTTGTAGACACCATCGTTATACACCATGCCGTTGGGATCGTTCATCCAGTTTTGTGACGGAGTGAAATGTATCTGCGGACGGTAAAGCTCGGTATAATCGCTCGAAGCCACTGGCTGCTCCTCTGAGCCTCCGTTGTCAACTTCCGGAGTTTCCGGCGTGCTGATGAACTCTGGTTGGGAGTCATCGCCACACGCCGGAAGAGCCAGAAGTGACAGACCAATGGCTGAAGCCATTAAGATGTCAGTCAGTCTCATAATCAACGGGTCTTGAGATATTCAAGAGAATTTTTTGCAAGAGTCAATACGTTGTCTTGATAAATGTTGTTGGAAGGATAGGCAGAGATATCGGGAGTGCCGTCTGCATTCTTCAGGGAGAATTCGCATCCACCGTTACCAATACAGAGCACCGTGCCCTTAAATTCTGTGTTTCCCTGCTGTGCTTCCCAGACGTTGAGCTGTGACACCCAGTCAATCTGTGAATCCCATGTGCCAAGAGGATAGATGCCATATTCCTGGGTCACCACGTTGTAGCAGGTCTCTTCCTGATTGCCAATCCCTGTCAATACAGACGGGATATTGAAGAACAAGCAGTTATGGTCTTCGGTCCATCCCGGTCCTTTGAATGTTATCAGTTTCACTCGGTCATTTTCTGTTGTCTCCAGTCCCTTATAGATCGGGTGGGGGGAGAAATCCTTCTTAAACTTGCTCCCGGGATGAATCTGGACAGCCATCATCCAGCTGTCACCGTTCCAACCACCGGCACTTGTGCCTATTGAGTGGTCGTTGCTGCGGAGCATATCCATTTCAAGGCGTCCGAGTGTGGCGATATAAGGGGTGGCATGGCTCCAGAGAAGGAGATTACCGCCGGCAGCATACCATTCTGAGATGACAGATGATGCATCAAGCACTACCTGTGGCATATTCCACACTTCGTCCTCACCTACATCCTCAAGGTCACGAATCCAGAAGAGCACACGATATGGGTCGATATCCTCAACGGAATTCACATTGCCGAAGTAAACATAATCAGCAGTGGGATACTCATTCTTGAGCCATAGCCAGGCACAAGCCTCATCATCGTCGCCATTGGCAATAAGTTCATCCTCTGTGGGATATACGCTTAGGAAACCGATTGCTGTCTTGCCGATGCGAAGTGAGCCGGAAACCGGAAGTGAGGTCCCATCACTATTTTCTGCGATAAGTGTCACCGACCATTCCTCGCCATAGTTTACGTTGGGTATAAGGTATGAGGTAGAGTTGCCAGAAAGTGTCTCGTTGATGCTGCGTGAGCCATCGGTGGCTGTCAGCTTTATTGATGTTGCTGTCTCATTCTTTGCCCATTCCACCTGTGCATCATAACCACCGCTCTTCTCGATCTGTGCCATTGACACGCCGGTGATTTTTGAGGCTCCCGGACGCATGTAATGTTTCACGACGCCTGATGACAGGTTTGTGCCGTCGGTGAGTTTGAACACATAGGTGTATTCTATATTGGTGTCGATGCTCTTATGGCTGTAGGTATTTCCCTCAACAACCTCGCTTGAAGAGAGCGTAGAGCCATTATATACCGCCACCTGCATGGCATTTCCGACACTGCTCCAGGTCCATACATAATCATCGCCCTGAAGCGAACCGGTGATAGATTCAGCCGATACCGGAGAGAGAATTGGTGCTGACTTCTCGACATCCTTATCCTGACATGCTGTCAGCGAGGCGCCAATTGCCAAGGATGCTAATATATATCTTATTGATTTCATCTATATTAGTTGTTAATTAGTAATTTGTAATTAGAAATTATGATTAGTTATACCCTTCATTCTGTACATACAGTCCCGGCACGTAATAGAGCTGGTTGTAGGGGATTGGGTAGAACTCGTTCTTGCCTGCCGTGTAGTGGGCATCCTGATAATACTGACCATAAGCCACACCATCGTAGGTAGAGTCTTTCTCTTTCTCAAAATAAGCATTGAGAGTAGTGGAGGCTATGCCCCAGCGACGGAGGTCGAAATAGCGGCTGCTTTCCATAGCCATCTCAAGGCGGCGTTCCCAACGCAGACGCACTCTTGCCTTCTCCTTGTCGGAGAAATCTGATGCAGGATAGAGTGAGATCTGACAGAAATCACGAGCATAGGAGATATGCTTGTCGATTGAGTTTGCGGCACGCTCGCGGATATCATTGATGATAGTGCGTGCTTCTTCAAGAGAGCCAAGCTCAATCAGTGCCTCTGCACGCATAAGCATCACGTCAGTGTAGCGGAACACGTAGTCATTCATGGCGAATGCCTGCCAAGAGCCGTCGAATGTCTCGCCACCACTTCGCTGGGGAACATCCTTGAGAGATGTATAGTAGCCGTAGGTGTTGGGAGTGCGGGAGTTGGCTGTTGTCATCATGTATTCCGACTCATATTTGTAGGGGAAGGTCGGCATACCCACAGTGTGGAACAATCTGGGATCCCATTTCTGGGTATTGGGCATTCCGTTGATTGGATAGTCATTGGTTGTGTCGTAATCGTCAATCATTGGAAGACCGTCTTTTGTCTTGTAGGCGTTCACAAGGTTCTGGGATGGCTTATGGAAATCCCAGCCGCATGACCACATTCCCCAGCAGCCGTTGAGCATATTCGACCAGTTGGCGCGTCCATAGCGGGTATTGTCTTCGGTGTATTGTGAGGTCTGGACTGCGAACACCGACTCTGAACTGTTCTTATATTCGGGAAGGAAGATGTCGCCGAAATCCGCGAGATAACCATATTGGGAATTTTTAACCACCTCTGTGTATTCCACCACCTTACGCATATACTCATCGTTGATGAACCCTACGCCGTTGGTCTTTTCATATCCGTCGCCCCAGGCGATTGTGAGGTAACACTTTGCGAGATAGGCTGCTGCGGCAACCTTGTTGGCACGACCTCCACCATCTGTAACCTCCATAGGAAGCGCATTGTAGGCGAGTTCAAACTCGTGGATTACCTTCTGGAAAAGTTCCTCATATGTAAACTGATTATTAGGTGTCTTCTCCTGAAGGTTGTTTTTAAACACTTCCTCATCGACCCATGGAATCTGACGGAACATAGTGAGGAGTTTGAAATAACTGTGACCACGGAGGAAATGCACCTCACCCTCACGCTGTGCGGTTGTTGCCTCTCCAAGTTTCTCCACGCCATATTGCTCGAGAGCCACGAGCGCACGGTTGCAGCGTGAGATATTGCAGTATAGGTGATACCAGAGCTCGTCAAGTTCTCCGGGAGTGGAAGTCAGGGTTGACCAGATTTCCATGGGATGATAGCCGGTGTCGGTTGTGCCCGCTCCACCTTTCAGACAGTCGTCGGAAGAGAGGTCGCCATACGGCCAGAGATTAAACGGATAGTTATACCAGCAGTCGCCAAGCGATGCGTATGCGGCATTCACCATTTTGTCGGGCTCAGAGTAGGCAAGGTCGCCGTCGATTACTCCTGTCGGGGGCACGTCGATGAAGTCGTTGCATGCCGTCATACCCAACGCAAGAAGAGAGAATATATATAATTTCAATGATTTCATGATTTTCTTTTATTTGGGAGATTGTTTGTATGGGCTTGATGTCTCAACGGGTGGATGTTTAGAAGTCTACCTGAACGCCAAATGAGAATGAAGTCGGTATAGGATAAGCCCAGTTGGGGTTTTCCGGGTCGGTGCAGGTGAGGCTGCTGCTCTTGATTGTCAAGAGATTCTGACCGGAGAGATAGAAGCGGCAGCGGCTCATGCGGAGTTTCTCAAGCACCTTTGAGGGAAGTGTGTATCCAATCTGGAGAGTGCGGAGCTTCATATAGGAGCCGTTCTCCACAAAGTAGGATGAGGTGCGTCCCTCGTCACCCTTGTTGTTGGTGGTGAGCATCGGTATTGTGGAGGATGTGTTTACATCCGGGAGCCATGCGTCGAGCACGCGGACGCCCTTGTTGCTGCCGGCGTCGGTGACGCTCCAGAAGTCGTTCTGGAATTTCTGGTTGTTGTAGACATCCTGTCCGAACACTCCCTGCCAGAACATCTGGAAATCAAAGTTCTTATAGTTGAGTTCCACATTAAGACCCATTGCCAAATCAGGCACCGGATTGTAGATCCAAGTCTGGTCGTCGGCTGTGATCTTGCCGTCACCGTTAAGGTCGGCATATTTCATGCCACCCACACGTGCATTGTCCTGACCATAGGCATACACCTCATCCTGATTCTGGAACAGTCCGTCGAACACGTAGCCAACGATTGAGCCATAAGGCACCTTGGCTTCCACAAGATTCTGAGTAGTGGTGTGTGCGTAGGAGCCGGTTGTTGTGGAGGGGAGGTAGGTAACGCGGTTGCGGTAGAAGTCGAAGTTGAGTGATGCACGGTAACCGAGTCCGCAGGAAAGTTCGTCACGCCAACCCACGAGGAATTCCATACCCCAGTTGCGGAGAGAAGGACCGTTGAGCCATGATGCGCCACCCTCGCCCATTGAGCCAAGATAAGCAGGAGAGATTAGCATATCCTTAACATCCTTTATATAGGCATCTACTGATCCATAGAGTCTATTGCGCAGGAATCCATAATCAACACCCACATTATATTGGATAGTGGTCTCCCATTTGAGGTCGGGATTGGCTGTTTGGCTTGCATAATATCCGGAGGGGAACACACCACTCTGCTGAAGGAGAAGGTCATAGGCTGTTGATGTCACGCGGTCATTGCCATAGTCTGCAATGTAGAGCGCGTAGCGGGCTGTGTTTGAGATTGCCTGGTTACCGGTCTTACCCCAAGAGAGACGGATCTTCAAATCGTCAAGCCAACTCTTCTGGAGGTTTTCTGAAAGTCGGTAGCCAAGTGTGGCGGCTGGGAATGTACCGTAACGGTTGTTGCTTCCGAAGCGTGAGCTGCCGTCATGGCGGATTGTGAACGAAGCAAGGATAAGGTTACGCCAGTTATAGTCGAGCTTTCCGAAGAATGATACCAATGAATAGGCTGACTTATTGCCGGTGGCACGCTCTACGCCTGATGAGGCATCGGGATACATATAGTCTTTTGTCTCAATGTCATAGTTCTCGTTATAGGCTGAGAAATCAATACGGCTCTGATGATACATCTCCATACCCGCGAGCACTGTGAAGTCATGCTCATTGTTGATTGAGAAATTATAGTTGGCAGTGTTGCTCCATGTCCACTTTGAGTCGTTTGCTTGGGATAGTGTCGTGGAGTTGGTGTCGTTGTTTACGATGTCGCTATGGAATGTGTAATTGTATGAGTGGATGAAGGCGGCGTCGTAGTCAAGACCGAAGTTGGAGCGTAGAAGAAGCCCTTTCATGGGAGTGATGTCGATATAGGCGTTTCCAAAGAGGCGGAACACGTTGAGCGCATTGTCTTTGTTGAAAGCAAGCTCACGGAGCGGGTTCTGGCGGTCAGACATACTGCCGACAGGGCCTGCATATGTTGTGCCGTCAACCTCAAAGACTGGTACCGTAGAGGGCATCTTGAGGGCGTTTTCCAGAGGCTGGCAGTCTACCTGGTCGGTATAGGTAAGGGTGAAGTTCTCGCCTACTGTCACCACGGGCGAAATCTTGAACGAGGTGTTCATGCGGGCCGAGATGTTCTCGAAATTGGTATATTTCAGAATGCCTTCATTATTCTTGTAGCCAAGCGAGAAGAGTGCTGTAACCTTGTCGGTTGCTGTGGAGACAGAAGCGTCGTAGCTTTGTGAGAATCCGGTGCGTGAAATTGCGTCAAGCCAGTCGGTATTCGACATGAGCATTGTCTTCTTTGCATTGATGTAGCCGTCGTAGTAGCCGTTTACGGTGTACTGGTTATACTGCCCGGTGTTGATGTCATACACAGAGATTGGATAGCCGGAAGTGGCGTTGAGATTAAGACCATAGCTTGATGCGTATGCCACTGGGTCGATACCATCGTTGAGGGCTGCCTGTGCCATTGCTGTTGCATACCCGGGAGTGTTGAGGAGTTTCATCTTTGACTGTCCGTTATAGAACTGGGCAGTAAGATTTGCAGATAAACTTACGTTGACCTTGTGGTCGCCGGTTGCCTTACCTTTCTTTGTGGTGATGATGATTACGCCGTTTGCTGCGCGAGATCCGTAGATTGATGCGGAGGCTGCGTCCTTAAGCACCTGCATGCTCTCGATGTCGTTCATGTTGAGAGAGTTCAAGGTTGCGGTTGTCGGCACTCCGTCAATCACGAAGAGTGGGTCTTGTGAGGCATTGAATGAGCCGATGCCACGGATACGCACTGTGCCTGTACCGCTCGGTGAACCGTTTGCTGTGATTGTCATGCCGGGCACCTTGCCTTGCAATGCGCGCATAGGGTCGGTGTCTGGTGTGGTCTCAAGACTTTTGGTGTTTACCACAGACACTGATCCTGTAAGGTCGGCTTTCTTCATTGTCTGGTAACCTACCACAACCACCTCGTCAAGAAGTTCTGAGTCCTCACGAAGCATGATTGTGAGCTGCGGGGCTGCCGCCACTGTCTGTGTCTGATATCCTATATAGGAGACTTTAAGATTGGAACCCTCGGGAACTATCAACTCAAAGTTGCCGTCGAGATCGGTTGCTGTGCCGATATTGCTCCCTGGAGTGTCACACATTACGGTGGCGCCTATCAGCGGTTCGTTGTCGCTTGCTGAGACCACCAGCCCGTGCACAGTGATGTTCTGTGCTTGTGCTGTGGCTATTGCCACAAGCAGAAGGAGGGCGTTCAGAATGATTCTTTTCATGTTATTGTTGGTGTTTGTTAAATTTTCTGCTGCAAAGTTAATATTGGTTTGTACACCAGCATATAACAGATGTTGCCGTGGGTATAAAAAACAGTGGAATGCACGATTTCTCATACATTCCACAACATATTT
>CAZRUR010000057.1:0-17180 GCA_964603335.1 uncultured Sangeribacter sp.
ACGGAAATTTTTGGACCCACTCCTGATGACCGCAAGGCTGTGTATGATTTATACTGTGAAACTACTGATGGAACGCACATAATTGTGGAAATGCAAAATGCATATCAGCGTTATTTTCTTGACCGCACCATATTCTATTCATCGTTTCCAATGCAGGCTGTGGCAAAACGAGGAGAATGGAACTACCGTCTACCTCCAATTTATACAGTATCGTTCCTAAACTTCAATATGCCCGATTATGTGGGAGACCCTAACTATAAACATGTGGTACGCTTAATGGATGAGCGTACGCACAAGGTGTTTTTCGACAAGCTCACGTATATCTATCTTGAAATGCCAAAATTCAACAAGAAGGAGAATGATTTGAACGGCTATGCAGAATGTTGGCTATACATTATAAAGAACCTTGTGCTTCTCAATGAGCGTCCGGTAGCATTCCAAGACAAAGTGTTTGAGCGATTTTTCCGCGTGGCTGAGATAGCTAGATTCACCCCGGAACAGAGAGCGGCTTATGAAGCTTCTCTGAAAAACATGCGTGACTACAACAACACAGTGCGTGATGCAGAAGACATCGGTATGCAAAAGGGTATGACAAAAGGGATTGAAGTTGGAAGGGCTGAGGGAGCACTAAAAGAGAAAAAGCTTATAGCCCACAATCTTAAGAATCTTAACGTGCCGATTGATAAGATTATGGAGTCTACAGGACTCAGCGAGTCAGAAATCGCTGATCTATAGGACCCATTTCAAAATATGGGCTTCTGTTTTTTAGAAATGGGTTTATGAGATGAGCCCTTAGACCTGTTTTGCGGCTTGGGTCAGGCGGATGAAGTCTTCCACGGATAGGCGCTCCGGACGGAGAGCCATTATCGGGTCTTTCATTATGGAAGACTCTTTGGGTATAATTCCGCCAAGGGAATTGCGCAGCGTCTTGCGGCGCTGTCCGAAGGCTGTCTTGACGATGGTCTTGAATAGTTTCTCATCGCAACCGAGCGACGTGCGCGAGTTTCGGGTGAGACGTATCACGCCGCTCATCACCTTTGGTGGCGGTGAGAACACCGTGGGGGGCACATTGAAGAGGTATTCACAGTCATACCATGCCTGAAGCAGCACACTCAGTATGCCGTAGGTCTTCTTTCCCGGTTTGCAACAGATCCTTTCTGCCACCTCTTTCTGCAGCATACCAGCCACAACCGGAATGTCATCCTTATGGTCGAGCACCTTGAAGAATATCTGCGAGGAGATGTTGTAAGGGTAGTTGCCGATAAGCGCAAACTTCCCACCAAACACCTCCTTTAAATCCAACTGGAGGAAATCAGCATGGATAACCTCGAGGGTAGGGAAGACCTTTTGGAGATATGTCACGCTTTCTGAGTCGAGCTCGACTGCCTTAATGTCGCGCCCAGCCTTCATCAGAAACTGAGACAGCACACCCATTCCGGGACCGACCTCGAGCACGGGGAGGTCGCCCCATTGCTTAGTTCCGTCCGGGAGCTGTTCTTTCTCTATAGTGTCGGCAATCTGCTTCGCCACGATAAGATCCGTGAGGAAGTGTTGGCCGAGAGCTTTCTTTGCTTTTACTTCTTTTGCCATATAAAGTAAACAACGGGCGCACCTTTTAAGTTTGTGCGCCCGTTATAATGTTCATTTGGTCAAATGGTTATAATTTGCCAGCTGATTAGAGGCCGATTTTCTTGGCAATCTTTGAGGGGACAGCCTGTTTGTTGACGAGTACGTCGAGAGTCTTCTCAAGGAAGTAAGGCTCTGACACGTAGAAATATCCGTCATACACTTGGTTGGTGTCCCAAGAGTTCTTAACCTTGTAGTAGCGGTTGCCTTCCTGGTCTTTAGCATAGCCAACGATCACCATTCCGTGGTCATCGGTAGTCTCCTTGTTCTCGAAGGTTTCCTGACGTGTCTCCTGAGTCACTTTCTTCTCTTTTACAGGACCCTTGATGTCGTAGGTGGCGTTCTCACGGTCTTTGTCGGAGAGTTTCACCCAGCGGGCGAGCTCAGTGCCCTCAAGGTTCTCACCGGTGACAGGCTCCGGGAGCACTGCATAGCCCTTGTTCCATTTGAAACCACCTTCGGAAACGTCGGCAGCCCATGCCACTGTGTAGCCATTATCGAGGGCATAGTCAACGATTTCCTTCATCTCCTCCATAGGCACGTTCATGCATTCTGCCCATAGCCAGTTGTCGGAAATTTCCATTGCAAACGGCTTGTAGAAAGGATGATGGTTGTAGCTTGTGATTCCGATATAGTCATCGCCCTTCAGACCGAGTTCCTCAGCGAAAGATTGTGGAGTGTAGGTCTTGCCGTTGTAGGTGAAGGATTCTGGTTCCGGACCGAGGTAAGCGTCGAGGATGCCGATGAATCCCGGGAGCCATGCAGTGGAGAGTTTTCTGTTGGGATTACGTTGCACAGCCTTAAGATAAGCTTCAAGGGCATTCGCCATCTCATAGTGGCTGTGTTTCTTCTCGCCATAGTTGAGACCATCGTATGCTTCCTCAGGCACAACGCCGTAGGTGTCGACTACATACAGCACGTCGGGGAAGCCACCACCTTGTGAGAAATTGATGTTGCCATTGGTGCGCATATATTTCTTGGCCTTGTCGATGTAGCAATGGCGCACAGTGAACATCTCAGAGAGGTCCATCTCCGGTTTCCCTTTGCGGAGGAGGTCTTCCTCAAGGAAAGATGTTCCGGAGAAGCTCCAGCATGTGCCAGACTTGTTCTGGTCTTTAACGGGAGTGGTGGGGTTCACCTTGATGTCGGTGAATATGAAACCGGTGGAGTCAGGGTTTACAACCTCTGGAGCACCGGCGGGGGCCATCATATATGTGTTGTGGGCAGCTGACGGCAACGCCAATGCGAGGGCTGAGGCAAAAATCAGTTTCTTCATGAAGCGTGGTTTTTTGTTGTTTTTTTTTAGAATATTTTGCTACAAAGATAGTTTTTTTATTTCATATCGCCAAGATTAATACAAATTTGTTGGGCAAATTTCGAAAAATCCACCATTTTTGAGCGATTTATCCACGTTTGTTCCGTTTTATTGTGTTAACTTTGCAAAGTGGATATTTAACCGAATAAAATCTAACGGTATAGTCATGAAAATGAAATTTATGGCTGCGCTTTTCGCTTTAGGTTGCGCGGCAATGGCTTCCGCAGAAGTCAACAAACTCGTCATCGAGCCCAATGGCAAGGGGGCTCCGATTCCCAAGACATTGTATGGACTCTTCTTCGAAGACATCAATTATGGTGCCGACGGTGGTCTTTATGCCGAGAAAATCAAAAACCGTTCCTTCGATTTCACTTATCCCCTTACCGGCTGGACTGCCTTTGGGAAGGTAGAGGTGAAGAACGACGGTCCGTTTGAGAACAATCCGAACTATGTGCGCCTGTCTCCTGCCGGTCACACCGACAAATGGACAGGTCTTGACAATGAGGGATTCTTCGGCGTGAGCTATGAGAAAGATAAGGGATACCGCTTCTCCGTATGGGCGCGTGTACCCGACGGCGGCACATCAAAGGTGCGCGTTGAGCTTGAGGACCCATCTACAATGGGGGAGGGTCAGGACAAGTGCTCCCAGGAGTTTGAGGTGTCTGGCAACGAGTGGAAGAAATACACCGTAATGTTGAAGCCCACTGAGACTGTATATAAAGGTAAGCTCCGCGTTTTCCTCTGCAAACCGGAAAACACTGTCGACCTTGAGCATCTCTCTCTCTTCCCAACCGACACCTGGAAAGGTAGGGAGAATGGTCTGCGCAAAGACCTCGTAGAGAAACTTGCCGACATCAAGCCCGGTGTGTTCCGTTTCCCCGGTGGTTGCATCGTGGAGGGCACCGACCTTGACACACGCTACCAGTGGAAGAACACCATTGGTCCGGTGGAGAACCGTCCCGTGAATGAAAACCGCTGGCACTACACATTCCGCTACCGTCTTTTCCCCGACTACTATCAGAGCTATGGTCTTGGTTTCTATGAATATTTCCTTCTCAGTGAGGAGATTGGAGCCGAGCCACTTCCAGTGCTCAATGTTGGTCTCATATGCCAGTATCAGAACCGTGGCGACAAGGCACTTGTGCCGATGGATGAGCTTCAGCCGTATATCGACGATGCCCTCGACCTCATTGAGTTTGCAAATGGTCCGGTTGACTCCACATGGGGCAAGGTGCGTGCCGAGATGGGACATCCAGAGCCGTTCAACCTCAAATTGATAGGCATAGGCAATGAGCAGTGGGGTGAGGCATACCCGGAACGTCTTGAGCCATTTATGAAGGCTATCAATGCCAAATATCCTGATATCAAGATTGTAGGTACATCAGGTCCCAACTCTGAGGGTAAGGACTTTGATTACCTCTGGCCTGAGATGAAGCGACTTAAGGTAGACCTCGTCGACGAGCATTTCTATCGCCCTGAGAGTTGGTTCCTTGCCCAGGGTAACCGTTATGACAACTACGACCGCAAGGGCCCGAAGGTATTTGCCGGTGAATATGCATGCCACGGCAAGGGTAAGAAGTGGAATCATTTCAACGCAGCCCTTATGGAGGCGGCATTCATGACTGGCATTGAGCGCAATGCCGATGTTGTGGAGATGGCAACATACGCACCTCTCTTCGCACACGTTGAGGGTTGGCAGTGGCGTCCCGATATGATCTGGTTCGACAATTTCCGCTCAATGCCAACAGCAAGCTACTATGTGCAGCAGCTTTACTCCCTCAATAAGGGTGAGCAGACAGTGCCCCTGAAGATGGACGGAAAGGCAGTTGCCGGCAATGAGGGCCAGAATGGTCTTTTCGCCTCTGCTGTGAAGGAAGATTCCACCGGTGACCTCATCGTAAAGGTTGCAAACACAAGCGACACACCTCAGGAACTCGACATGGATTTCAAGGGTCTGAAGAAGAACCAGGGTTATAACTCTGTGGTGGTCACCACTCTCCACAACGATAATCCGGAGGCTGAAAACACTCTTGACAATCAGGAGATAGTGAAGCCGGTTGAGACTACTGAGAGCCTTGCCAACATCAGCAACTGGGAGGTTCCCATCCCGGCGAAGACTTTCGCAGTTTATCGCTTTAAGAAATGATAATCTTTTAGCTATGATAGCTAAATAGCTAAGATAGCTACTAAAAATAAAAATCTGAATGAGAATCAAGAATATATTGGCTCTTGGAGCGTTGATTGCCCTTCCGGCATTCGCTGCCAACGAAGCTACAATCACTCTTCTTCCTTCTGAGGAGAGTCCGGTGATACAGAAGGAGATTTACGGTCAGTTTGCCGAGCATCTTGGCACATGTATTTATGGAGGTCTTTGGGTAGGTCCGGATTCCAATATCCCGAACACCAACGGCTATCGCAACGATGTGCTCAACGCGCTTAAGGAGCTTCATGTGCCGGTGCTTCGCTGGCCAGGAGGTTGCTTCGCCGATGAGTATCACTGGATGGACGGCATAGGCCCAAAGGAGAATCGTCCGCGCATGGTCAACACCAACTGGGGTGGCACTGTTGAGGACAATTCTTTCGGCACCCATGATTTCTTCGACCTCTGTGAGATGCTTGGCTGCGAGCCTTACCTCAGCGGCAACGTGGGTAGCGGCACTGTAGAGGAACTCGCTAAATGGGTGGAATATATCACAGCCGAAGACGGCCCGATGGCAAAGCTCCGCAAGGAGAACGGCAGGGAGAAACCCTGGAAACTGAAATATCTTGGTGTCGGCAACGAGAGCTGGGGTTGCGGCGGCAATTTCACACCTGAATTCTACGCTGACGTGTATCGCCGTTATCAGACCTATTGCCGCAATTTCAACGGCAACCGTCTGTATAAGATAGCATCCGGAGCCTCTGACTATGACTACAACTGGACAGAGGTGATGATGAAGAATGCCGGCAGACATATGGATGGCATCTCCCTTCATTACTACACGGTGCTTGGCTGGAGTGGAAGCAAGGGCTCTGCAATCAACTTCAACGATGAGGATTATTACTGGACCCTGGGCAAGTGTCTTGAGGTTGGCGACGTTGTGAAGCGCCACTGCGAGATAATGGACAAATATGACCCGCGTAAGCGTGTGGGTCTGCTTGTCGACGAGTGGGGCACATGGTTTGACGAGGAGCCGGGCACTGTGAAGGGTCACCTCTTCCAACAGAACACACTCCGCGACGCTATGGTGGCAGCTCTCAGCCTGAACACATTCCACACCTTCACCGACCGCGTGAAGATGACCAATATCGCGCAGATTGCCAATGTGCTTCAGTCGATGGTGCTGACAAAAGAAGACCAGATGGTTCTGACTCCTACCTACTACGTCTTCAAGATGTATGTGCCTCATCAGGATGCCAAGCTGATACCGATGAACATCGCCACTCCCATGATCAAGGCCCGCGACGGCAGAAATGTGCCGGTTGTCAACGGAACAGCCTCAGTGAAAGACGGCAAGACAACTATCTCGTTGGTAAACACTGACCTCAACAATGAGGCTGAGGTGACTATCAATCTCTCTGGTGTCAGCGCTAAGAAAATCAGTGGTGAGATACTTACTGCCGACTCTATGAATGCCTATAATGATTTCGGACAGCCCGAGAAGGTTAGTCTGAAGCCGTTTGAAAAGGGTTGGAAAGTAAGTGGTGATAAGTTGACCGTCACTTTGCCCGCCAAGAGCATTGTTGCCCTCAGCTTGGGTAAATGACCAGAAAGGAAAATAGACCTCTCCACGGTCCCCTCATGTGAGGGTTGCCGCAGTAAGCCGGGGCAGCCCGCACATGTACCCCAGGCACTGAGTCGCAAGATTCGGTGCCTTTTTATTTGGATATTTGTTTAAAAGTAGAAAAATAACTACCTTTGCATTTAAATAAAACTTAGGTAAGAATGAGTATAAAACGAAGGAGGTGATAAGAATGCTTGAAGAAGATGGAAGGGTTCTTAACAGGACAAAAGGTAGTCAACGTCAGTTTACACATCCTACAAAACATGGTACGGTAACCATCAATGGAAAACCCAATCAGGTGTTAGAGCAATTCATTCTGAATAGCATTTGGAAACAAGCAGGATGGAAATAATATAAGAATGTTAATGATATGGAAACAAAGGAATTAAAAGTATTGGTAAGTTGGTCCGGAGAAAATTATAACGGAGGTTTGGGAGATCCCGAACTTGGAACAATATACGTCACATCCCAGACCCTTGAAGAATTCAAAAAAGAATTTAAAGACTCATTGGAATTTCATATAGAGTGTCTAAAGGAAAGCGGACAGCAATTGCCACATTATATTCTTACGAAAGAATATACAATAGTATATGATCTTGAGGCAACAGCATTGTTGCGAGAGGCCGAGAATTTCACTACATTAGCTGCCATTAGTCGTGCCACCGGTATCAATCAGAAGCAACTGTCTCATTATGCCACAGGTGTGAAACAACCACGACCGGCTTCCCGCGCCCGAATTATACAAGGAATCCATGCCATCGGGCGCAGAGCTTTAGCCCTATAAAATGGAATACTGCCATCAAACCCCGTAACCTGTAACCTTTAACCTGTAACCTTTAACCTATAATTGCTATGGCACAAGACCAGACAGTATTATTTCACTCTACGATATTCGGACCGATCCACAGTCGGCGTCTCGGCGTTTCACTTGGCGTAAACCTCAGTCCTAATGACGGTAAGGTTTGCTCTTTCGACTGCATATATTGCGAGGCGGGCTATAACGCCCAGGGCACGGGCACAACCGGACTGCCGCTTCGCGAGAAAGTAAAGGCGGACCTGACAAGGAAACTTTCGGCGATGAAAGCGGCTGGCGAACCGTTGGATGTCATCACATTTTCCGGTAATGGTGAGCCGACACTGAATCCTGATTTTCCGGGAATCATCGACGATGTGATTGCCATTCGTGACGAGTATTATCCGAATGCGAAGGTATCGGTGCTGACCAACTCGACGCGCATCTTCACTCCGGCAGTGGCAGTTGCATTGAAGAAGGTTGACAACAATATCCTGAAACTCGATTCGGCAATCGAGCCGACAATGCGTCTTATTGACCAGCCAACGTCGAAGGAATTTACGGTTGAGAGGGTTATAGAGAGTCTGAGGCAGTTTGGCGGTAGCGGAATCATCCAGACGATGATGCTGAGAGGGGAGCATGGCGGTAAGAAGGTTGACAACACCACGCAGGAGGAGGTGGATGCGTTGATAAAGGCGTATAAGGAAATCAAGCCACGCGAGATTATGCTTTACAGTCTAGACCGCTCCACGCCGGAGGAGAAACTGACAAAAGTAGAGAAGCCGGAGTTGGAAGCCATCGGCGCCCACATCGCCGCCGCCACCGGCATCCCCGTCCAAGTCAATTAGCCGGCGCCTTCCGGCCCCTGGCCGCTTCAGGCGCAAAGCTTGCACATCCGGCACTTCCGGTCCCTGGCCGCTTCCGGCGCAAATCTTGCACTTCCGGCACTTCCGGCCCCTGGCCGCTTCCGGCGCAAAGCTTGCACTTCCGGCACTTCCGGCCCCTGGCCGCTTCCGGCGCAAAGCTTGCACTTCCGGCACTTCCGGCCCCTGGCCGGAACACAGAACAACATATCTCCGCGAGCACCAAAGCCGGCAATCGCAAGTTTTCGTTTATCTTGCAAACGCAAGGTTCGTGCTCGCGGAGATATGTTGTTCTGTGCGGCGGCCAGGGGCCGCCGGTATCGTCTTTCTCTATTTTCAGCTTAAAAAGCTTTTTATGGCTGGCAGTCATAATTCTCAGCTTAAAAAGCTTTTATGGCTGGCAGTCAGAATTCTGTCTCGGTTATCCATTGGGCGCAGGCATTCATCCTCTCGCAAAAAATCCTATAGATATTGTCTCTGTTGATTCCAGGCTCATATTGGAAAAGGGCCAACAAGAGCATCCTTCCCTCGGAGCAATGAAAGAAATCCTCTCCCTGTGGCTTCTCCCTTTGCGGAAAGCCATATCCAATCACCTTTATTATCCTTGCCCCTAACATTATCCCCTCATTGACAATCCTTCTCTCCTCTTCATGAATTGCCGGCGACACCAACACCCCTCCATTCTTTGCCACCCGCAAGATCATTTCCTTCTTCTTCTCCCATTCCTGTTTCGAATACTCTCTGCTGAATCTCACAGCTATCTTCTCCGGATATCTCAACAGCTGTGCGTTTCCGAAAGTTGGGAATTTGTGGGGCAGCATCTCATAGTTATTGAAGTCATGTTTGAAATTCCAAAGATAAGATGGGCAAACCTTTTTGAGGGTATAACTGCGTCTGAAATAATCGGGATTGTTTTTCATCAGCCATAATCGGCGGGGATTGTCTTTGACATAATTGCTCCAGATGTCGAGTTGGTTTTTGTGCATGAGAATCCGGTCGTTGAAGCCATCCTCAAAGACTGACTCCCCAGACGGCATCCTGACCTGCGATTTACTTCTGAATGACTGTGTGGCTATCCCCTTGAATTTGTTTATGTAAAAGCCTAATGGCTCTGGTGTCTCTTCCGTTATCTGGATGATCATATGGATATGATCTGGCATTATGACATAATTTCCCATTCTTACGAAAGAGAACTCATCCTTGAATTTCTGAATGGCATTGTAGATAGTCCAACCGCTCCAGGAGAAATCGGTTGCAATCACACCGTTTTCTTTGGTAATGACATTCGAGAGTAAGGGCACTTCCGGAGATTCTCGCTTGGATATAGTTATCAGATAAAAACTTGGGGAGCGATAGTTGTGCCATGATGCGCGGCGGAGCTTGTTGTGCCTGATCATATGGTAAAAATCAGGAGGGAAACAGAGCTCGTGGGTATTCATGGCTATTCTTCTGTCTTGGGCTTAGATTGGATTTTTTGGGGGGGAGGGCTGGCTGGGGAGGGCTGGCTGGGCTGGGCTTGAACATCCGGCACTTCCGGCCCCTGGCCGGAACACAGAACAACATATCTCCGCGAGCACCAAAACTGGCATTGCTGCTTTTGGCATTGCTGCTTTTGGCATTGCTGCTTTGGGAGTCTGCATTCTGGTCTTTGTGTTAATAACGAAATTTCTTAGTTAAAATTGCGGGAGATATACAGGAATTGAGGGGAATGATAAGGATTGTGGGAGATATGTTGTTCTGTGCGGCGACCAGGGGTCGCTGGTGCTGTCGTGGTGCTTACCGGTGCTGTCTGCGCTGCTGAAAGGGGGCTAAAGAAGAAGAGGGCAATCCGTGGGGATGCCCTCTTCTGCCTATTATAGCTTAATTAGCCTATTGATCAATCGTAGCCGGAGTTGGAAGCCATCGGTGCCCACATCGCCGCCGCCACCGGCATCCTCGTCCAAGTCAATTAGCTTATATGGGGAATAAATAGAATTATAATTCTAATTCTGTGATGATTTTCTTTATTAAAGAGACATCCACAGTGGAGAAATCTGCCTTATCGTATATATCAATAAGGTAGACTTTACCTTCATTCTCAGTAACGACAACAGTATAAGTTATAACTCTGGCACCACCAGATTTGCCACGTCCTTTGGAGGTGATTGCCATGCGAATCTTACGTATCCCGGGACTTAGTTCATCTCCTTGGAAAGGATTTTTCCCTAACGATTTAGAAAATTCAAGAATATCGTCTTTCAGTGACCTATGTCTTTTTGCGAGAACCTTAAATGATTTCTCAAAATCAGGAGTTGGTATAACGTTATAACTCATTTATCATATCCTCAACGGTTCTACATGGAAGTTTCCCTTCTTGAATCATCTTAACCTCTTTCAAGCCTCTAATGATGCGCTGAGTAAGATTATCTTCCTCATTTACAGGAATAATTTTAAAATTGCCATATCTTGACTTGAGCATAAATGGCTGCCCATTAATCGCTGCATTCAGAAACTTTCCCTGATTGGAGCGGAATTCTCTTGCTGATACTATTTGCATAATTCTTTGTTTTGTTTGCAAATATAACAAATGAATGGGATATTGACAATATTTTTAACAAAAATTGATTGAGGTTTTGGCTGTATGATGAGAGTTAAAAGAAGAAGAGGGCAATCCGTGGGGATGCCCTCTTCTTGGTTATTGTGGTGGGAGGTTATTGGCCAGTCCATGTGAAATAGATGGTCTCGTAACCGTAGGCAGTAACGCTGCTTGCGCTTGCGCTTGAAGCATAGCCGATCACGCCATACATAACGTAGAGATCACCTTCCTTATAGAATGAGCATCCATAAGCTGATGGACAGCCAAAATAATAGTAGTAGCCTTCATCATTCTCTCCGATATACTGATAATTAGAATACATTGAAAGCGGATTGCCATCATCATCCAGATAGTACATGAAATTATAACCCGCGTCGGCATAATCAGGCTCAAAATACCAATAAGGGCTAACGAGGCGCATCAGACGCTCTCCATCGTTTGGCCAGTTTGTGGCTTCCTGAACCGGGATTTCCACAGGCTCATCATTAGCCACCCACCAAGTTGAATATGCATTTGCGACACCATTGTCAACCCAATTGAGCACAAGTACCTGGGAGATGTTGAGTGTGTATTTGAGGTTGTCGGCGTCAACATCTATGATGGTGTTGGAGGGTTCCTCAAGCTGCACGGTGGCAGTGTAAGTAATGCCCGCCTTCAAGCCAGTGGCAATGTTGATGACGTATTTTGTCTGGTTCTGACCATCGGCGAAAGTCACTGAAGAATCACCGGTGAGAAGAGGTGAGGTTGAGGTGAAAGTCACCGGAATAGTGAGAGAGCCGGCAGATGTATTACGCATCACAGTCACCTCATAAGAAGAGGGCACAGTGGCGTCAGCATCGATGCTCACAGTTTCAGTGGTCTTAGGGAAGGCATATACCGTGCCGGGATCTGAGGCGGCGTCCCAATATTGACCCTCAGAGCAAGAAGCCAAAGTCAGGGCAGCAAGAGCGGCTAATGATAATTTTATATTTTTGAGTTTCATTTTGAAATCTATTTTTTCATTAAAAACACGTTATTCATAGTCATCCACAGCGTTAGGCTTGCTCCAAGTGTCGTTGTTCATGCCGATAGCTGAGTTGGCCTCCATCTCGCCGTTGGGAATAAGGAAAGGCTTAAGAGGAGCCTCGACATTGTAGACCCAAGTAGTGGGGTAACCCATGCCACGACGGTCAAGACCTTTGTTGAGACGGAGAAGATCGAGGTAGGAGAAACCCTCGCCATAAAGTTCGACGCGACGCTGGAACCACACCTCTTCTTGCATTTCAGAGGCAGTTGTTGCAGAGCAGCTGTAGTTGGGATTGCGGTAGGTCTTCACAAAGTTTTCAAGAATAGTCTTACTATCAGGCACATTCCCAGCCATAGCTGTAGCCTCAGCCTGGATAAGATACATCTCCTCAACGCGCATCATTGGAACGTCGTTGGCATTTGTGGAAGTGCCGAGCACACCCTGATATGGGGCAAACTTCACCTGGCCATAGGCGGGTACACCAGCACTTGTGGCATAAGCCTGCTGCGACTCGCTCAGGTTAGGGCTGAGGCCATCCTCGTCAAGGAACCATCCTTTGCGGCAGTCGGTCTCAGGAATCTCAGCGTAGAGGTTCTTGCCGACTTTACGCCACGCACCCACTGATGCATAACCATAGTTGAGAGAACCCATGTGTGAGGGGAAGTTTATGATGCCGGAAGTCACGACACGATCGTTTTCCTGAACGAAGATACACCACATCCAGTTGTGGTCGTCAGAAGATGCGAAAGCGGGCACAGAAGCCTCAGCGATAGAGTAGGGAGTTGCCCCGGAGATGGAGATAGCCTTAGCTGCGTCGTCTGCAGCAGCCTGCCAGTTGTTCATCACAAGGTTGATGCGGGCGCGGATGCCGTAAGCCACGGCAAGCGAAACGAAACGTTTTGTTCCTGTCTCGGCTATGCGGCTTACAGAATATCCACAATCGGTGAGGAATGTGATTGCCTTGTTGATGTCTGAGAGAGCCTGGTCGTAGACCTCCTGCACTGTAGAACGTGCGCAACCCTCGGAAGCGACCTGGTCGGCATTCTCCTCAGTGATGATAGGCACACAGGGAAGACTCTCATGACCCTTGTAGGTGTACTGGAAAAGCTGGGCAAGATTGAAATACATGAAGCCACGGTTGGCATAACCCTGGGAGGCATAAAGCTGGAGATCCGGGTCGGTGGTGTCGGCGTCGATGTTGGCGAGCACATCATTGGCGGAGCGGATCACCTTATATGCGTAATACCAGCCGAGGTTGTTCATATAGTTGTTGTTGTTGCCAAGGTTGTAGCTGCCGGCAGAGGAGAACCAGTTGTAACCGGTGTTAAGACCCACTACATCGAACATAGAGTCCATGAACAACATTACAGAAGGCCAGCCGAAGTCGATATGGTTGGAATATACCGCCATATATTGGTTGTAGGTGGAAGAGATGCCCACCACGCCGGCAGATGCCAGACTCGGCATATCGGCGATGGCAGCCGCCTTCTCCTCGGTGGTGACGTGGTCAGAGTATGGCTTCGTGTCAAGGTCGTTGCATCCAACGAGCGACATCGACACCATCACAGCTGATGCAGCTATAAATTTTATATTGGTTTTCATTGTTAATCTGAATTTTGAAATGTAACGACAATTAGAACTCGATTCTCAGACCACCGGAAATACACCTGATGCCCTTGTAGGTGGCACCCTCTGAATTCACATAGCTCTGACGCGGATCAAGACCCTTGCGGGCAGACCACAAGAAGAGGTTCTCGGCAGAGCCATAGATGCGCACGGTGTTGATGTGAAGCTTCTTGGTTAAGTTTTGAGGAAAGGTATATCCGAGTGTGATGTTCTGCAGTGAGAGATAGTTGCTTGATGTGAGCCAACGTGTAGAGCTATAGTTGGCGTATGAATCCTCAGTGTCGAGACGAGGAACATTGGTATTCGGATTCTCAGGAGTCCATGCGTTGAGGATATCCTTGTGCCAGTTCTGACCAATGCTGCTTGTGCCGGTGTGCATCAAATCCTGATATGTGTAGTCCCAGATCTTGCCGCCAAACTGATAAGCGAACGCTACGCTGAAATCAAAGCCATAGAAAGAGAGGTTTGTTCCGAAACCACCATATGCCTTAGGCATAAGATTACCGGTAGACTTACGGTTGTAACTGTAGGCGTGAGAAGCGTCGGTTGAGAGATACTGTTCGCCAAGAATATAGTTGCCCTGGTCGTCTTTCAAAGCATTTCCATCAGAATCGAGCTCAGGATCTGCATCCCAATAGAGTGCGAGACCTGTAGATGGGTCAACGCCGGCATACTGCACGAGGTAGAGTTGATACATAGACTCACCCTCACGATAGATTCGGCTGCCGCTGATGAGCTGTCCGTTAAGGTCCGGGTGGAGCTTGAGCACCTTGTTGTTTACAGTAGTGATGTTGGCGTTGATGTCCCAAGTCACCTTGTCGGTTGCAATTGGGCGATAGTTGAGCTCAATCTCAAGACCGTTGTTACGCATAGAGCCAACGTTCATAGGGATAGAAGAGTAACCGTTAGATGGAGAAACCGGCTTGTTGTAGAGCATGTCGGAAGTCTGACGGTTGAAGTATTCAACAGTACCGCTCAGCTTACCTTGCCAGAAGCTGAAGTCGACACCCACGTTGAAATTGTTTGAAGTCTCCCAAGTGATGTCGGGATTACCCTTATACCAGAGAGTACCGTCGCTCCATACGCCGTCAGCACCTGTGATGGTATACTGGTCGGCATAAGCATAATAGTAAGCGTCACTTGAACCGAGGTTATCGTTACCCTGCTGACCGAAAGAAACCTTGAGTTTCAACTGGTCGAGCCAGTCAGCGCTTTCAGTGAAATGCTCCTTGGCGATGTCCCAAGCGCCGGAGAGAGACCAGAAGGTACCCCAGCGGTGGTCAGGATGGAATCTTGAAGAAGCGTCGCGGCGAACGCTGGCGCTGAAATAGTAGCGTGAGTCAAAGCCGTAGTTCACACGGCCAAAGATGCCTCGTGTGGCATAAGAGTTGACAGCGCCATAAGGGTGTTTGCTGTCGATGGTGTTGTTGATTGCCCAGCTGTCAGGCTGATAGAGGTTTTCACCGGAGCCGTCGAGCCATTCATTCTCCCAGTCGTAGCTTTCATAACCGAGGAGGATATCCACATCGTGCACACCTGCGAAAGTCTTCTGATAGTTGGCAAGAGCCTGGAGGTTGATTGAGCGAGTGCGGCTGAACTCCATGTATGCACTACCGCCGTACTTAGCGGATTGACCGTAATATGGGTTGCCGAGGTAATGATAGCGGGTGTTGTCAAGGAAATAACCGGCAGTGCCAGTGATTGAAAGACCGTCAACCGGAGTGAGCTCAAGGAACCATTTGCCATTGAACTGGTCCATCAGATAATCATTGACATCATAAGCAAGCGAACCAGCGGGGTTGGAGATAGACATCCAGTTTCTCACGTTAGGAGTAGACTCGCCGTCACCATAGTCGTAAACTTTCTTTCCAGTGCGCTCATCAATCTTGATAGTGCCGTCGGCATTACGCACATACATAGGATAGTAAGGGGCAATCTGGTCAGCGAGGAAGAACACGTTGGCAGAAGATGAAGAGCTTGAAGTGGTCTGGTCGTCCGGGTAACCGCTGTTGGCATAGGTGTAGCTCATGTTAGTGCCGATTTTCAACCATTTCTTCACCTGATAGTCGGCAGAAACGCGAGTGGCAAGGCGGCGGAAATGAGAACCCTCGATGATGCCCTCGTCACCAAGATAAGCACCTGAGATAAAATAGTTGAGGCGATCGGTTCCACCGGTGATGCTTACGTTATATTCCTGACGGAGACCGTCGCGAAGCTGCTCCTTATACCAGTTATCGGGAGTGTAATAATATGTCCCGTCGCTGTAGCCGAGAGTTGCATTCGGATTGATCTTACCGTTCTCACCGATAAGGCTCTCGCCGTTGGGAAGGGTGTAGACCTGATATCCGAGGGCACTGAATATATTGTTGTTTGCAGCAGCGTGGGCAGCGGCGGCAGTCATTGTGCCGTTGTAATAGTATCCATTGCGGAGAGACTGATAAACGGTCTCCACATACTGGTCGGTAGAAGTCAACACATCATAGTTGGGAACTGCGCGATGGTTAGAACCCCAGCGGGCATCGACAGTGACCTTAGCGGCACCGGCCTTACCTTTCTTGGTGGTGATAAGGATGACACCGTTGGCACCACGGGCTCCATAAAGGGCAGCGGCAGCGGCATCCTTAAGCACAGTCATAGACTCGATATCCATAGTATTGATGTTGGCGATGTCGCCGTCATAAGGCACACCGTCAAGGATGTATAGTGGGTCCATGCTCGCGTTGATAGAGCCGACACCACGGATTCGGATTGTTGGAGAAGAACCCGGCTGACCATTTGAGCTAAGGACCTGAACGCCTGAAACCTTACCGCTGAGAGCGTCAGTTGCGGTGGAGACGAGGGCGTTCTCGATAGACTCGGAATTAACGACAGAGGCGGAACCGGTGTAAGCCGATTTCTTGGCAGTACCGTAAGCTACGACCATGACCTCGTCGAGGTTGCTTGTTACGGCCTGCAGCTCGATTCTCATCGGGGTATTGAAATTGATGTCTACGTGGCGTGTCTGCATTCCGATGTAAGAGACCTGGAGGGTCTTTACGTTAGCGGGAACAGCAAGAGTGAATTTGCCGTCAACATCAGTGGCGACACCTTGCCCGCCACCAACCGGCATCACTGTTGCGCCTACGACGGGCTCGCCGTCGCTGGCCTGAACCACCTCTCCCGAGACGGTGCGCGTCTGGGCGATAGCAGACCAGCTGCACGCCAGAAGCGTCATCAGGATTAAAAACAGTTTTCTCATACTTTTAACTATATATATTAAACCTTAAAATAACTTGCAAAAAGTTAAATTAAATTTCAAAATTTCGTTAAATGAGGGAGGCTTTGATAGTAATTGGTTATGGAAGCAAAGTGGGCTTATTGTTAGGATTTGCCACTTTAAATAATCAATTTTTTCTATAAAACGGACTCATTTAGTAACGATTAAAAAATAACTTGGTAAATTTTTAGGCTATGTTTCTACTACATTCATAAGTGTTTTCAAGGGTTGTGTCTCCCTGAGCCATCACCTCAAAAAGGATGTTGTAAAACATATAAAAATTGAGTTTAAATAATTGATCATTAATATAATAAAGTTGTAAAATTGGAGAAAATTTCGTAACTTTAAGGATTATT
>CAZRUR010000058.1:0-16557 GCA_964603335.1 uncultured Sangeribacter sp.
TACGAAACGGCAAAATGTTTTAGCCTTAAAATGTACGAAACGGCAAAATGTTTTAGCCTTAAAATGTACGAAACGGCAAAATGTTTTAAGCCAAATTTGCACGAAACGGCAAAATCTTAGGGATTTTGCGAATGAACTATTGGAGAATTGGGAATGTTTCCAATGTAGTATTTGTTATCTTGAGCCCATCTAATGGATTCCTAAATCATATGGATTATGAGAAGGGGAGTTAAGTTTTTGGGGATTGTTGTGTTGGTGCTGGTGTGGGCGATACCGGGATTTGGATAGAGCCACCAAAAGCCTGTCAGCGGTCTTTATACATTGACTCGTAATATTTCTCATACTCGCCGCTGGTGATGCGGTCCATCCATTCCTGATTGTCGAGATACCAGCGTACAGTCTTCTCGATGCCCTCCTCAAATTGCAGGGATGGTTCCCAGCCAAGTTCACGCTGAAGCTTGCGGGAGTCGATGGCATAGCGCATATCATGGCCAAGACGGTCAGTGACATGAGTTATGAGCTCGTCACTATAACCCTCAGGATTACCAAGAAGCCTGTCGACGGTCTTGATGATAACCTTGATGATGTCGATGTTCTTCCATTCGTTGAATCCACCGATATTGTAGGTCTCGGCAATCTTGCCTTCGTGGAAGATTGTGTCGATGGCACGTGCATGGTCCACAACATAGAGCCAGTCGCGCACATTCTCACCCTTGCCATACACCGGGAGCGGCTTGCGCTTGCGGATGTTGTTGATGAAAAGAGGGATAAGTTTCTCGGGGAACTGGTAAGGACCATAGTTGTTTGAGCAATTGGTCACGATAGTCGGCATTCCGTAAGTGTCATGGTAAGCACGCACGAAATGGTCGCTTGATGCCTTGGAGGCAGAATAGGGAGAGTGGGGATTGTATTTGGTTGTCTCGAGGAAGAACTCAGTGCCGTAGGCATGGTGGTGTTCAGAAGAGGCAGCCGTTGTGAAAGGAGACTCAATCCCTTCAGGGTTTGTCAGTTCAAGTGCGCCATACACCTCATCGGTTGAGATGTGGTAGAACAGACGACGCCAGCCCCCCGTCCCCCTAAAGGGGGAGTTACTAAAAGATTCTTTTATTTTTGAAATCGTTTCAAACGGATGACGCTCTACTTCTTCATTTGAGAATCTAATGATTGTATAACCAAGTTTCTCTAATTCACACTCTCTTTCCTTATCATTTTCTTTTTGGCAAACGGTATCATGGTATTTACCATCCACCTCAATAATTAGCATTTTATCAAGACAAACAAAATCTACGATATATTGACTAATTATATGTTGTCTGCGAAATTTATAATTTTCTAATTCAGCTGAATTAAGAAGATTCCACATCATTGATTCAGCAGGTGTTGGATTATTTCGATTTTCCTTAGCCCTATTCTTTAATTCAGGATAGTAAACAGGATCTGCACTGTTTAACACTCCCCCTTTAGGGGGTTGGGGGGCTTCTGGTGATTCCCAGTATTCCTTTGCAGCCTGAAGCAACGCGAGAGTGCCCATAACGTTTGTACGTGCAAATGTGAATGGATCCTTGATGGAGCGGTCGACATGGCTCTCAGCTGCAAGATGTATGATACCGTCAATCTTGTATTCCTTAATCACCTCACGCATCTTGTCGAGGTCAGCGATGTCAGCCCTTACGAATGTATAATTCGGTTTGTCCTCGATGTCACGAAGGTTCTCAAGGTTTCCGGCATATGTCAGTTTGTCGAGATTGACAATATGATAATCCGGATATTTGTTTACGAACAGCCTTACCACATGGCTGCCAATAAAACCGGCACCGCCGGTGATCAATATATTTCTTTTATAAGACATAATTTAATTTATCAAAATAAGTCACTATGTGTGCCCGTATGAAGAAATAAAATGGTTAATTCCATATCATCTTGCTCCCAAACGAGCAACCAATCTCCCGAAATATGACATTCCCAGCAGCCATCATAATCTCCTGAAAGTTTATGCGCTTTGTATTTTGGAGGTAATTTGCCAAACTGGGATAAAAGGAGGATGACCTCATTTAGTTTTGACCTATCAAACCCTCGTTTGATGCATTTCTTCAGGTCCTTATCGAAACTGCGTGCGGTTGCAACTGAATAACCCATACTAAAGTGAATTAATGTGGTTTATTAAATCATCCACGCTATCATAATGTATTATTTCACCTGCGCGTACTTCCTCGAGGGCTTTATCAAGTCCTGTTTTTCTCTTTTTGGCCGGTTTGGCAATTGATATTCCCGGCAAATGCCTAATCAAAGCACGAAGAAGTTTACCGGAAGCCTGATCCTCTATATTTAAAGTCATCTGTGTCATAATTCCAAAAATTTAAATGGTATCTAATTATATAACGTTATAATACCATAATTTATTTAGAATCCTGCTCTTGGCTACTCAAATTACTAATACACTTCTTCAGGGAATCGGTCCAGTAGGGGACAGTTTTGTTGAAGGTGGTTTTGTATTTGGTTTTGTCGAGCACGGAATAGGAGGGTCGCACCACCGGTGATGGGAACTCGTTGGAGTGGCAGGGCTGCATATTACAGTCCTTGTGACCGGAATATTCTGCAATCATCTTTGTGAAGTCAAACCAAGAGCAGACACCTTCATTAGAGAAATGGTAGATGCCCTCATTCCCTTCATACTTACGGTTCTCAATAATGTCAACGATGGCATCAGCGAGATCCTGGGCATACGTTGGAGTGCCGCATTGGTCAAACACCACCTTCAGTTCCGGTTTAGTTGCCGTGAGGTTGAGCATGGTCTTGACAAAATTCTTGCCGTATTCAGAATAAAGCCACGCTGTGCGGAAAATCAGGGATTTGACTCCTGATTTCTCAATCTCCTGCTCTCCGTGAAGTTTTGTGAGACCATATACTCCGGTTGGGTTAACCGGCTCAGACTCATTGCGTGGAGTGTTGCCAAGTGAGCCGCCAAACACATAATCGGTAGATACGTGGATAAGCACGCCATCGTTATCCTTGGCAGCCGCAGCAAGGTTTGCAACCGCACCGGCATTCAGCAACTCTGCGAAGTCGGCATCGCTTTCCGCCTTGTCTACATTGGTGTAAGCCGCACAATTGACAATCACCTTCACATCGTTATCCTTCACCATTTTGCTGACGGCATCCTTGTTGGTGATGTCGAGTTCAGCCACGTCGGTGAAGATGTATTTGTCCGCTGTCTGTTGTCCGTTCTCCGTTGTCTTAAGGGCGGCGTTACGGATGCAATTGCCAAGCTGCCCGTTGGCACCTGTTACGAGTATGTTCATAATCCAAACGGTGTTTCCAAATCTTTGAGGAGTGGATGCTTAGTGTCTTTTTCAGAGAGCAACGCTTTTGACGGGTCAATTCCCCAGTCGATGCCCAGCGACTCATCAAGGATGGATATTCCACCCTCAGCCTCCGGATAATAATAGTTGTCACACTTATACTGGAACACGGCAGTCTCGCTGAGCACAGCGAAGCCGTGGGCGAAGCCGTGAGGAATAAAGAATGTGCGGTGGTTGTCTTCCGAGAGTTCCACTGCGACATACTTCCCGTATGTTGGGGAACCCTTGCGTAAGTCTACAGCCACGTCAAGCACTTTCCCACGAGTGCATCTCACCAGCTTTGCCTGGCAATATGGCGGTTTCTGGAAATGCAGTCCGCGCATCACGCCATAGGATGACTTCGATTCGTTGTCTTGCACGAAATTTACCTCATAACCAATATTCTCGTCAAATTCCTTTTTTGAGTAACTCTCGAAGAAATATCCCCGAGCATCTCCAAAGACGCGTGGCTCTATAATGAAAACGCCTTTTATATCAGTTTCCTTGAATTCCATGTTATGGTTCTTCCTTTTTTAGTTTAGTCGAGGTTTGCCTCGCCGGTGCGCTCTATCTCCTCAATCACCTTTATCAGGTATTGTCCATACTGATTTTTGAGCATCGGGGTAGCCACCTGAATCATCTTCTCCTTGGAGATCCAGCCCTGACGGTAGGCGATACCTTCAAGACATGCAATCTTAAGTCCTTGGCGCTTCTCGAGAACCTCCACATAAATTGAAGCCTCTGCGAGAGAGTCGTGGGTGCCGGTGTCGAGCCATGCGAATCCTCGTGGAAGAGTCTTGACCTTCAGCTCGCCATCCTTAAGAAACCATTGGTTGACAGTGGTGATCTCCAATTCTCCACGGGCGGATGGCTTGATATTTGCAGCCACATCCACCACCTTGTTGGGATAGAAATAAAGACCAACAACGGCGTAATTGCTCTTGGGGTTCATCGGTTTCTCCTCGATTGAGAGACAGTTGCCATCCTTGTCAAACTCAGCGACACCGTAACGCTCCGGGTCGTTGACATAATATCCAAAGACTGTTGCCTTCTTTTCCTCCTCAGCAGTCCTTACAGCCTCTTTGAGCACCTTTGAGAATTCAGAGCCATGGAAGATGTTGTCACCAAGCACAAGGCACACAGAATCATCGCCTATGAAATCCTTGCCAATTATGAAAGCTTGGGCAAGACCATCGGGAGAGGGTTGTTCGGCATAAGAGAGTTTCACTCCGTAGTCAGACCCGTCACCGAGCAAGCGCTTGAATCCGGGGAGGTCTTGGGGAGTGGAGATAATCAGGATGTCGCGGATGCCCGCGAGCATTAGGGTAGAGATGGGGTAATAGACCATCGGCTTGTCAAAGACTGGCAGCAACTGTTTGCTGACTCCTTTTGTAATAGGGTAAAGGCGGGTTCCGGAACCACCCGCAAGCACAATTCCTTTCATATATACATTAATGTGTTTTCTGCGACTGCAAAGGTATATTTTATTCCTCAAACATGCAAAAAATCCTTTTTGTTTAAGAAAAATTTGTTGATTTGGAATGAAAATATTAACTTTGCAGCGTCTTTTAGGCGGATAATCACTCACAGATGACACGCTTGGAGACTTAGGATTGTCTTATGGTGTAATGGTAGCACTGCAGTTTTTGGTTCTGCCTGTCCAAGTTCGAATCTTGGTAAGACAACATAAAAATGACCTCAATTTGGAATATCCAAGTTGAGGTCTTTTTTTATATATCCTTTAACTTAGAAAATAAGGAAGCGCTTTTTCCCTTTCTTCTCATGTTTGTCATGAGTAGGAGCTACCGCTTTCAGTGCTTCAATGTCTTCAGGTGTAGCTTTTCTAAAATTTTCAAAAGTTGCAGGATAACCAGATACTGTAATGCTTCCTCCGAGTAAATTTAACCAGGAGGTTTGCTGAACATATTCTGGCTCGATCAAGATATCGGCACCGCTTTCTTTTACGAGTTCCGCTGTGACATTTTCTTTCCTATTTGAAACTGAAGTAGTGTTGAATGGATTCCACTGCCATGTTACAGTCTTACTTACCCTTGATGGTGAAATGTTTAAGTCAGCAACGGTAGGATAAGTAGACACAGGTGTTGCCACTGGGGTAGAATCAGATGTCATTCTTATTGTGGAACAAGAAGAAAGGAAGGCCATAACGCATAATATCAAAATGTTTCTTGCCTTCATGATTGTCATTTATTTAGAGACATTTGCTGATTTAAAATTAGTATAGGTTGCAGGGTAGCCGGTCACGGTCACGTATTTGATCTTTGTGCCGAAAAGTCCACGAGTCTTTTTGATCTCATATTGCATTCCAACCATTACATCGGCATTTCCATTCTCCTTTAGTGCTTCAGCGACAGCCGCTTTTATAACGTTCTTTTCCCCACCTTTCCTTATAGCCTTGCTTGGCTTGAGGGTATAGGTAATCTTTGCTGGGTTCACTTGAAGGTCTGCCACAGCCTCAGCCAGAACAGGGGTGGCTACATCTACGGAAGTGGAAGTTTTCCGGATTGTACTGCATGAAGAAAGCAGTACAGCAGCGGCAAACATTGCCGCAATAAGAGATTTCTTCATAAATCTGTAATTGTTGCGTAGTGGCAATTTTAGAAAATCGTTCGTTTTGATTGACACACTACGGTTAATAATTTGGGTTATTTCTTGGCAAAATTACAGATATTTATTCAAATTAACAAATAATTGTTTATATATTCGGAATTACGACCAGCTCGATGTCTCTACAGAAGACATGGAGAATGTAGACCTCTATATGCAGTGTCTCAGAGTTCCGGCACGCCGCAATGTCAACGACCCGGAGGTGCAGCTCGGTGAGCAGAAAATCTATGAGGCAAAGTGCCATCTCTGCCACGTCACCACCCTTCACACACGCAGCCGCGGCTCCGTATTGCTGAATGGCACCCAGTTGCCTTGGCTCGGAGGTCAGACCATCCATCCCTACAGCGACTTCTTGCTCCACGACATGGGGTCTGAGATTATGGGTGTGGGCCTGAACGACAACTTAAACGCCGTCACTCCCACCATGATGACCGGATTCGACCTCGGCGTTGAGATCCACGGTATGATTAAAGAGAAGTGGGGTTATCAGGTTGGATTGTTCAACGGCACCGGAGCCTCCACCAATGTGGCGGGCAAGACCTTCAGCGACGACTGGCATATCCCCTCTCTTCTTTATGCCGGACGAATCACCTTCCAGCCATGGGGAATCATGCCAGGCACACAGGGTAATCCTAACCAGCTGAACCTTAACCGCCTGCTTGTGGGCGCCTCTGCATCCTTGAATGTTGAGAGCGAGAATGAGAGCACCAACGACTTCCGTGCCGGGCTCGAGTTGGCGTGGATGCACAACCGTCTTTACTTTGCCGGTGAGGCTTATTATATGCACGTCGGATTCACGAAGCGTCAGAAAATCGACCAGTCGTTTGACTATATGGGTGGATATGTACAAGCCGGTTATTTCGTTACCGACCGTCTGCAGCCGGCTCTACGCTATGATTTCTACGACCGTAACGGTCTTGACAAGGGTGGTTTCCTCAACATGCCGGCTGTGGGCATCAACTACTATTTCAAGGGAGTGAACCTGAAGCTTCAGGCAATGTACCGCTACATCGGCAGAACCGGACATGAGACCCAACTGGACCGCGACAACGATGACCTCGGGCTTGCAACCCACAATGCTACCGTACAGATTCAATACACCTTCTAATCCCGCCTTCCTATGAATGCTAATAATTTTCGGGCATACAGTCTGAAAGTGTCAGCGTTGGCTCTTGCGGCGTTCTCGCTGATTTGCGGAGGATGTGACGACGGCAAAATATATCCCGACACCTCCACAATAGAGGCTACGGGATTCACGTTGACAATGAAGGGGGAGATCACTGGTTGCGCCCAATATGATGGGGCAAGCTACACAGCCGTTCTTGCTGCCTTTGAGGAAGGGAACGAGTTTGCGGTGGTGTCGAAGAATCTCAGCGACGTCACTGACGACGTCACCGTCACCAACGTAGACCGTAAGGTGTCGACGGTGGAGGTGTGCATCATCAACCGTCTGAGGAAAAGAATCGTTACGTTGGCATCCCAAAACGTATCAGGCGACACCGACAACGATGTCATCTTCAATGTAGGGGAAGTAAACGTCTCTCCATTCTCCGGCATCAACCACGACATCTTCTCCACCACATGTCTCCAATGTCATGGAGGCACAGAGACTGCAGCCACCGGACTTGACCTGAATGCGTCGAAGGCGTATGCTGACCTTGTGAATGTGCCGTCAACAGTGGTGGAGGGTGAGAAGATAGTAGACCCAGGCAACGCATCCGCCTCAACTCTATGGCAAATTGTAGCCACCGACGTTTCCCAATCCTGGAGATTCGACCATTCCAATCTCCTCACCACCGACAAATCCTCATTCATTGAATTCTGGATCAACAACGGAGCTCATGATTAAGAAGAAAGAATTGGTCTCCGCCAATGGAGGACGCGAGACCCATGCCATAATAACGATATCCGACCCGACACTCACCCTAAGCGAGCAGCTCAGGGAAGTGATGGACGGCTACAACTCGCTGGTTGCAGGGTTTGAGGGCAATATGCGCCCGGTGTTCTGCCGCTGGTTTGTAAGCGACGCTGCCAACCAGGCGAAGGTGCTTCCGAAATTCGAGGATTGCGCCGTCTCTGTTGTGGAGCAGCCACCGCTGTCATTATCAAAACTTGCCCTCTGGGTATGGGCTATGGAGGCTGACAAGGTCACACCACTCCCCGACGGGGCGTTTGCCGTGACGCGCAACGGCTATACCCATCTTTTCGAGGGAAGCCGCAACCGTCCCGGTCTCGACTCCGAGGCAGCCACCTACGACATGCTCAACACTACCGACAAGGTCCTGAGGGCTATGGACGGCTCACTGTTTGAGAACTGTGTACGCACATGGTTTTTCGTGCAGAACGTCGACGTAAACTATGCCGGGGTGGTGAATGGAAGAAACCGTTCTTTCAGCGAGTTAGGCCTTACACCCCACACGCGTTTCATAGCGAGCACCGGCATCGGCGGCAGGCACGCCGACAAGACAGCCACCGTGCAGATGGACTCTTATTCTGTGAAAGGATTGAAGAAAGGGCAGATGCGTCAGATCAACGCGCCTGAATATCTCAACCCGACATATGAATATGGCGTGGCATTTGAACGCGCCACAAGCGTGGACTATGGCGACCGCCGACACCTGTTCATCTCCGGCACGGCAAGCATCGACAACCGCGGACTCGTAGTGTGGGAGGGTGACATACGCCGCCAGACCCTTAGGATGTGGACCAACGTGGAGGCTTTGCTGAAGGCAGCCGACTGCGATTGGGATGATGTGGGGCAGATGCTTGTCTATCTCCGCGACCCGGCAGACTATCCTGTTGTGGCTGAATTGTTTGAAGACCGTTTCCCGGACATACCCCACGTGATCCTTTGGGCTCCCGTGTGCCGTCCCGGTTGGCTCATAGAGATGGAATGCATGGCAATGAAACCGATAACCACCAGTTATGCATCACTTTGAAAAGTTAATATCGGTGACTGTCTATGCGGTAGTGACTATCGCATTGGCAGTCACTACTTTTTTATCGCCCATGGTCTATGGCACATGGTGGTTTGTCACCATGTGGGCTCTCTTTGCTTTGCTACTTGTCATTGCGATAGCAGCCACGCGGATGTGGCGTCAGGCACCACGTTTTCTTTTGCATCTCTCATTCATAGCCATCCTATGCGGCGGGTTGCTGACATATCTCACGCAAGAGAAGGGTGCTGTAAAGATAAATCCAGAAGAGGAGGTCACCACCTTTATTTCAGAGCAAGGAAAGGTATATAATCTTCCGGACACCGTCAGATTAGAAAGGTTTGAGGTGGTGTATTATCCGGGAGGTGTAGTGCCCCAGGATTATGTGTCACACCTGATGGTTGCCGGTGAAAGGGAGACAGTGTCAATGAATAAGGTGCTTGATCTGAAAGGGTATAGACTTCTTCAGGCGTCATACGACAGCATGGGAGCCACTGTGCTTTCCGTCAACTACGATCCATATGGCATGCCACTCTCGTATGCCGGCTATATCCTTTTCGCAATAGGAGGAGTTTGGCTTCTGATAACGCCTAACGGGCGTTTCCGCACATTGCTGCGCAATCTGTCTATTGTGGCTGTTATTATTTCCGGGATAGTGGATATGGAAGCTGCAAGCATTCAGGGAGTGCCGAAAGCGACAGCAGACAGTCTGAAGTCGCAGCAGGTGCTTTACGAGGGTAGGGTGGTGTGTTTTAATACCCTCGCACGCGATGTGGTGACCAAGCTCTACGGCAAGCCATCATTCAGAGGACTCACCCCGGAACAGACGCTTCTTTCATTGCGCCTTTTTCCGGAGAGTTGGAAAGACCAGCCATTGCTGAAGATAAAAGACAAGGATGTGCGCAACGCTTTGGGTATAGATGGAAGCCATGCCTCTCTATCTCAACTTTTTGACTCACTTGGAAATTATCGCGTGGAACGGCTATATCTTCGCCTTGGGGCCGGGAAGCAACGTGCTGCTGAAGAGTTGGATGAGAAGGTGGGGATAGTGTTGTCGTTGCTGTCGGGCGACCTGATAGTTACACCGCCCGATGATGCCGTCACCTTATCCCCGACAAGGGTAAAGGCAGAACTGCTGTATAACTCCATTCCGTTCACCACCGTCATATTCATCCTTCTGTTCAGCGGATTTTTTGTGGGTATGATTGGGCTTATTGTGTCGCCGAAAGTTGATGTCGTGGCAAGGATTTTGCTTGTCTGCGCGTTTGTGATGTCGTTGGGATGCTTCGTATTCCAATGGTATCTATCAGGCAGGCTTCCACTTGCCAACACATTCGAGACGCTGCAGTTTGTGGTGCTCTTCACGGAGCTTCTGCTGATGGCGATGGCATGGCGTAACAGACTGCTGTTACCTCTTGGGATGCTGATGGCTGGTGCATTGGCATTGGTGGCACACCTTGTGGAGATGAATCCGGTTGTTACACCGCTCATGCCGGTGCTTCACTCAGGCTGGCTGTCGCTCCATGTGTCGCTTGTGATGATGGCATATGCCGTGTTGGGATTCACGTTTGTGAACTCAGCCGCCGGGCTTATCGTGAGCCGCCAGTCGGAGAGACTCGCCACTCTCTCAACCGCATTGCTATACCCCGGGGTTATACTGTTGGGACTCGGCATATTCACCGGGGCAGTCTGGGCAAACGTGTCGTGGGGACAATACTGGTCGTGGGACCCCAAGGAGACGTGGGCACTCATCACGATGCTGATTTATGCGTTGCCCCTTCACCGCAGCCTTACCTTCTTCCACACTCCGCGCAACATGCACCTTTATCTTCTTCTTGCAATCCTCTCAATGGCCATGACCTATTTCGGAGTCAACTATCTTAACTCAATGCACGCGTATGCTTAGTGGGCTAAAATTTTGGATTTTTGCGAAAACATTTTTGTTTTTGGTGGCAAAAGTTTTGTAATTTAAAAAAAATTAGTTATTTTTGCAAAACTTTAATTAAATCCTGCCGGATTCCACAGGATCAGCATCGGCGAATTTTAATCAGGATTTTGTCAGCGTGCCGATGTGTTATGTTTGGTTGAATAATGGTATTTTGGAATCCGCTGGCATATGCCGGCAAAATCAGTTATTCTTCAGCTATCGATGTTTGGCAGAAGAACTGAAAAAGAGGGTGTGAATTCGTGAGGATTTCACACCTTTTTTCTGCGGTTGAATTGTTTTATGTGTCTGAATTGGTTATATTGGTTAAATTTTATAACTTTGCGGCAGAATTCCAAAGAGCCCACATCATAAAGTATGAAACAGTTTTTCCATTCCAACGAACCCTTCACTCTTGAATCGGGAGAAACCCTTCCGTATCTGACTGTGGCATACCACACCTACGGCACACTCAACGAAGAGAAAGACAACGTGATATGGGTAATGCACGGGCTGACTGCCAACTCCGACGTGGCAGACTGGTGGCCCGGCACTGTGGGGAAAGGGCTCTTCCTCGACCCGGAAAAATATTTCATCGTATGCGCCAACGTGCTCGGCTCCTGCTACGGCACCACCGGCCCCTCCTCCACAAATCCGGCAACCGGCAAACCATGGTGTGGCGATTTCCCACGAATCACCATACGCGACATGGTGAAGGTCCACCAGCTCCTCACCCACCATCTTGGAATCAGAAAGATACATGAGCTTATCGGCGTGTCGCTCGGTGGTTTCCAGGCTATCGAATGGGCTGTCATCGACCCCGACATTGCCGACAACGTCTTGTTTTGCGCCACTGATGCCTCCTGCAGCCCTTGGCTCGCGGCTTTCAACCAGACAATGTATATGGCAATCAAGACCGACCCCACATTTGGCGAGCCACGTCTTGATGCCGCCAGACAGGGGCTCTCAACAGCGCGCGCTGTCGCGCTCATCAGCTATCGCGGACCTTTCGCCTACAACATGAGCCAGAAAGACCCCGAGGAGAAACCAGACCCGTTTTTCCATAGGGTGCAGACATATCAGGAATACCAGGGCAAAAAACTATGTGACCGTTTCGACGTTTATTCTTATGTAAGGATATGCGAGAGCGGTGACTCTCACGATGTTGGTAGGGGACGCGGAGGTGTGGCTGCAGCGCTATCCCGCATCAAGGCAAACACGTTGGTGGTGGGAATCACATCCGACATCCTCTTCCCGCCAGCCACCCAGAAAGCCCTCGCCGACAATATCCACGGTTCCATCTATGAGGAGATGAGCTCCAACTTCGCCCACGACGGCTTCCTCATTGAGCACCTTCAGCTCAACGACATAATCAGCCGCTGGCGAAAATCAAGAAAGTCCCCAAAAAGTCACAATGACAATTTGACATTATGACAAACCAAAAACTAAAAACCATATAAGTTATGAAATTAAAGGCTTTATTCATCGGCGCATCACTTCTCGCTATCGCAACATCAAGCTGCGTCTCCAACAAGAAGTATGCAGAGCTCCAGACAAAGTATGACGAGCTCAACACCACCTACAACAGCACACGCGAGGACCTCATCAACTGCAACGCTGACGCGCGCACCCTCCAGAGCCAGCTCGACAACGCTACTGAGGCCAACGAGGGTCTTAAGAAAGGTATGGCAGAGTTGAAATCCACCCTCGACAAGAGCATGGATGCCAACGCACAGGGAAGCGTAAACATCGCAAAACTCGTTGACGAGATCAACGCCTCCAACAAATATATCAAGCAGCTCGTCGACGCCAAGTCTAAGTCAGACTCTCTCAACATCGCCCTTACCAACAAACTTACCCGCTCACTCGACACTGATGAGCTCAAGGACGTTGATGTGAAGGTGCTTAAAGGTGTGGTATACATCTCCCTCGCCGACAATATGCTCTTCAAGAGCGGCAGCTATGAGATCAGCGACCGCGCAATGGAGACCCTCTCCAAGATTGCAAAGATCCTGAAAGACTACAAGGATTATGACGTGCTCGTGGAAGGCAACACCGACAATGTGCCCATCAGCAAGACCAATATCCGCAACAACTGGGATCTCTCCGCACTCCGTGCTTCATCTGTAGTGCAGGTGCTTCAGGATAAGTTTGGCATCAACCCACAGCGCCTCACAGCCGGTGGACGTGGCGAGTTCAACCCGATCTCCGACAACGACACAGAGGTTGGCAAGCAGCGCAACCGCCGCACAGAGATTATCATCACTCCTAAACTTGACGACTTCCTCGACCTGATCGACAAGGCTCCCGAGACTGAAGACGAGATGAAATAACCGATGAAAAGACTTCTCACAATAACATTAATAGCCGGGGCAGCCGCGACATTTGTCAGCTGCTCCGGTTCTGCTAAGCAGAGTGGGGGAGACGTGGCTGAGAGCATGGAAAAGGCGTCAGCGAAGCCTACAGAGCTTCCTATGCCCATCATTCCGCCAGAATGTGACACTCCCGAACTGCGCGTGAGGTATGCCTTGGGTGCATATTGGAATGCCCTTGACTTCTCCGACCACTCGCTGAGTCTCGACACGGTGTTTATGGAGCAGAGTTTCTCCAATTTCATTGCCCTCACGCAGTATGAGCCTACGGCTGCCCGTCCTGCCATGGAGCATCTTGTGGAGAATGCGTCTGCCGACACTCTCGCCACGATTTTCGTGTGGGAGATTGCCGACAAGTATCTAAATGAGCCCAACAGTCCGATGCGCGATGCTGAGCTTTACCGCACATTCTTAGTGGCTCTCGGCAAATCACCGGTGGTGACCGATGCCTACCGCGACAAACTGAATTATCAGACGGCGATTGCGAATCTCAACCGGCCGGGAGCCGTGCCGAATGATTTCCGCTACGTCACACGTGACGGGAAGCGGAAGTCGCTGTTGACCTCGGCAAAGGGGAGCGTGACGATGGTGATATTCTATGACCCTGACTGTGAAAATTGCAAGGGTATCATGGGAGACATTGCGGCAGCGACGTTGCCGGAGGGATTGAAGGTGATAGCCGTGGATGTGGAGGATGACCGCGAGTTGTGGGAAAAGACTGCGGGCAATCTGCCGGCAGAATGGGAGGTGGGCTATACCACTGACAACCTCGACGAAGAGAGGCTATATCATCTCCCTGCCCTTCCGACCATCTATCTGCTCGACTCAGAAGGCCGTGTCCTTCTCAAAGACCCAACCCCACGCACAGCCATCACCACCGCCGCCAGCATCCTCAACTCATAAGTTTGGAAGTGAAATTATTGATGTCATTTTCCAATAATATCTATATTTTATCGTTATTAATAAAAGCTTAAATTATGATTGACATATATTTATTAGCCAACTATATAACACAGAGATACGAGAGGACTTTCAAAGTTAAAATGGATGAGATGAAGCTTCATAAATTGCTTTATTTTATTCAAAGGGAGTCATTTGTATTATCTGGCAGACCCATGTTTGTCGATCAGTTTGAAGCCTGGAAATATGGACCAGTGATGCGTTGTCTTAGAAATCATCAATGGAAAACAAGTGCTTTGGTATATTGGCCAGAGGAGATATCTGACCAGATTAAAATCGTTGATGTCGTTTTTGAGAAGTATGCTTCTAAAGATTCTTGGACTTTAAGCAATATTTCCCATGGAGAATCCTGCTGGCGCAAGGCTAAAGATAGAGAGATTTCGAGTCCTGTAGAGATTTTGACAAAAGATATTCAAATTGACGCGCAGAATGTGTTGATTCGTCGTGCTATCTTTAATAATTAACCATGAGAATCACAACCAGCCAAAGGGATTTACTCAACTCTTTTTCATGTGTCAGATTGTCTTCCAGAGATGAACTTATAAATTTAGTGTCTGATTTCCGTAATATTCAAAATGAAAACTTGGTTGACTACTTAAAAGGTGATGCCTTTCAAGATGACAACGAAGGGAAAGTGGCATGTTATGTCATAATGGATTGTGATAACGAAATTCTTTGCTATTTTTCATTGAAATGTGGGAATCTGTATAGTGAATTTGAAGAGTTAAAACTATTTGAGAAACATAAGGTTCTCAAGATTGAGCTTAAGGCACTTTCAAACCAGCAGCCATCCGATGTCGTAAATGATTTGATCAAGAAAGTCTCTATTGAGATTGAAGAGGCAAGAAGGAATATTATAAAACAACTCGGCAATTTTGATTCTCTTCCCACACACAAGCAAGTGGCAAAATGTTTCCCTGGAATTGAGCTTACACATTTTTGTGTGAATGAATCATACAGACGAAAATGGGAGAATTATAATCTTGGTGCAAAGAACAGGATGGGAGCAACAATGTTTTGGCATCATATAGCAAGGATCGTCGAAATGATTAGTAATCACATTGGTTGTGAATATCTGTATCTTTTTGCAGCAGACACAACATCTGACCTTCACCTTGTCAATCATTATAAGAATATTATGAATATGAGGGATGACTATAATGTATTGGCTCTCCAACCTATATATGATTTCAGATGTACTTTTCTTTGCACATCCGTTAGAGATCTAATCATAAATAGAAAAGATTTTTATGATCATTTCAATGATTTTGATGAAATGGTTTAGGGGGATAACCCAAATAATATATTTTGGTGCGTTTACCTAAAATGTCAGAGTTTTCAAAACTTACACCATTAATTTATAGAAAGGGGGTGCCGGATGGGACGCCCCCTTTGGGGATGAATCTAAATGCCCCCCAAAAAAGTCGACAACGGCGTTGACGACTTCGGGACAAGAGGCTTTCACAAACCCCTTGCCTCTCGTTTAACTTGTTTTACTACTTTACTAACTGGCCTGTCATCACAACGGTCAAAAATCTTACAGTATCGTTCACCTTAGGGAATATTCCTAATCGACATCCTTTACACACCTCACCCTTTGAGTATACACTGATAAGTTATCAGATCTTCCGATTGTGCCACGGTCATTAAACATAATCAGTATGTAGTTGTTTGTGCTTATCGGATTACCTCCTCCTTCACCAGTAATCATATTATAATATAAAGCAGTGCAAGACAACCAAGAGAATTCTCCAGTTAGGTCCTTGGTGAGGATACCAGCATTTCTTAAAATTGCCAACTCTTTCTGATTGGGAATACGCCATCCGGAACCAAACTGGGTGTTACAGGGATTGCCATTTATATAATCTTGAATATCACCCTCAGTTCTATTGGTTTGTAATTCAATATCTGAGGTTGCATATTGAAAAGCCCTATATGTTGAGTTATACTCTTCATTATTTATGTAATGAATAGGCATATACGCAGTATTGTTTTCGCCATTGCCAGTGAATTTATTAGACCTGATTGAGGCAATGTCATAATATGTCATGCGAATAGTATGGTTACTATTGTCAACTACATAAGCTTGTTGCACACCGTCATCATCTGATGTTGGATCCACATATTTAAGATTGGTTCCAAGATTTCGGATGCATCTAACTTGCCAAGGATAACTAATACCATTAGACCAACTATTCGAATTCGACACTAATTGATCCATCGTAGAGCTAGACATGCCTTCCAAGGCCCACAGTACAGTTCCATTGCCAGCAGTGTTACTCCCATTGTCGCTGGAACTTGTGAGGAACATATATCTTGGTAAATAATTGTTTCTAGTTGTTTTGTTATCTTTATATGAGGGCAATGTCCCTACATCCCACTTCATCAATGGTTCATTCAAT
>CAZRUR010000059.1:0-15655 GCA_964603335.1 uncultured Sangeribacter sp.
GATGCTATGTCAGGGATGGTGTCTTGGAGATTTGATTTGCGAGGATAAGATATGGAATCAGCCGGTGAGACAGCAAAGGAATGCGCCCCACCGGCCAATATCAAGAGTGTTATAATTAATGTCTTGTTCAATTATAATCGATTAATCCCAATAATAGTCGTCACTATGTCTTTTCTGGCCTGTGATGTCATAATAGGAGTCGATGATGGCATCATAGTCGTCGATCAGACCCTGGAATGCTGATTCAGTGAAATAGTCTTCGAAATAGAAGCTTGTGAGGTCAGGGAATGTGAGTACAGGTGTTACTTCAGGCCAGACTTCGATGCGGCTTGCAGGACAAATAACTTTGTCGGCATCGAATGGGATGGAATATTCCTCACCTGTCTCATAGTCATATCCATGATATGCCCAGTCGCTATATCCGATTATTTCTCCCCACCATTGGCCGTTTTCATATATTGGCTCCCTGTAGACAGATAATAATTTTGAATTGTCAATGATGACATATCCACGGTATTCGTCGTAATATGAATTGTCCTCTTCATCCTCGATATTTTCAAATGTGACATACCCTTGTATCTGATTGTCATTATCATAATAGAGGGAAATATCAGTGTAATTATTCAGGTATTTGACGGCTTTCTCATAATAGTCCATGTCATCATAAGAATATTTCATTTCACGTGTCTCCGGGTTCCAGAAAAGAAGGTTGCCTGAGAAATAAACACCGTGATGCCCTTCTAAAATGTAGTCGTCTTCATCGTCTTCTTCTCCAAGGGTATCATACAGTTTGCTGAGGTTGTATGCTTTCCCTTTCACCTGAAGTTTGCCAAGGACATCGGCTGAAGTGTTGCCTCTGAAAACATGAGCAATAAGTTCTGAGGGATCTTCACCGCAACAGTTGTCGTCCGCATCATGATAATGTGTAGCCTCTTTGATTGCATCATACATTTCATCGTAGATGAGAAGATTCTTGCCATCTACCTTTGTGTCGGCACTCATCAGATATTGCCCGTCGCAGGTTACATTGAGTTTGTCGGTGATGCCGTCATTGAGAATCTCCATGTCGCTTGTGACAACATATCCGCCAGCCTCGGCGATGATATTCATGGTGATGCTCTTGTCTTGCACGAGATTGGATGTCACTTTCGCAGTCGCAATTTTGTCATTGGCTTTCATGAAGGTCACATTTATTTCCTTTGCAAGCTCGATGTTGGCATCAGAAGTGTCCCATCTTGAAGTATCGTTTCCTGCCTCAAGTCTAACCTTGTAGAAATCCCCATCGGCGGCTGCGAAACGCATCTCGAAATAATCGGCATCTGCAGTTTTTTCCCATTCCTCAGTGCGGGAGTTTGCGGTGTATACTCCGAAGTAATCGGATAGTTTATACAGATTCACAGTTGCGCTGCGAAGAGCCCTTACGGCAGCGGGCGAACCCTTGGCAATGGAGCCTGCAGCTTTCATTGCAGCCTTGAACTCGTTGTGCACGTCCCAGAATTCATGTGGCCACTCATATTCTGAAGCGGGGTCTCTGTCTGCGTCGCTGTCATAGCGAGAGAATCTGTCGATCATGAGAATAAGGTCCTCACATTTCTTGAGGTCGAACTTGTTGACAAATTCCTGGCCGATCTGGAGGAGCTTTTCCTTCTGCTCGCCGGGGGAAAGGGCATTATCGTCGATGGGGGCAGTGAAGGTGATATAGTCGATTTTGTCAAGGTCAACAACCTCGCCGTAACCTGTTATGGTCATCTTTTTTCCGGAGTCGGAAAACTCCATGTTGCCGGCGGCTCCGAGATTGAACTTTGTATAGGAGTTTCCCTGGTTTACGTAAACGGCCTTGGGGGAGGCAGCTGCATTTCCGGCACACGCGGCAATGACAGCAAGTGAGAGTAAAATCTTTTTCATGATTACCTGATGATTGCTTTGAGTGACTGGTTGCCTGATTTAAGAATCACAATTCCCGGACGGATTGCGGAAAGATCAATAGTCTGTCCTGCTTTTGCGTCAGGAATCTCCACGAGATTAATGCCAGCTTCCGTATACACTGCGAGGTTGCCGTCGGCTTTCATAACCACGGTCTTCGACCCGTTGAAGAATGAGAAAGCTGCTTTCTCGTCGGCCGGAAGCATCTCGATGCCGGAAAGCTCAGCTTTCGTCTCTGAATAAGCCATCTTCACAAGGTTGTTCTGGCTGATGGTTTCGATGGTGTTCTGGTTTTTGTCGGTTGCCACCATAGAGCCATTCTTGAAAGTCAGTCTGTCGACCTGGTCGAGGTCAAGCACCTTCCATCCGGCAGAAGTAAGCACATGCATATAGTTGCCCTCGGTCTCCTGAGCCATCATCGGCAGGGATGCCCCGGCAATAACAAGTGCAAAAAGTAAATGTTTGATTTTCATAAAAACTATATTTGGTTTAATTTCAAATTTTGTATCATTAAAATTTATGGAAACGAGTATCTTGCAAAAGATGTATCCAAATCAATTGCAAAATTAATACATATAAGATAAATCACCCCCCCCATTTGTAAAATATATCTAAATGTGCTTAAATAATGTTAATATCAGATTTTATTAAAGTTCCCTATAGCATGGAGAGGAGGCGGTCCATGAGGTCGCGGTTGTTGCTGAGACGGGGCACCTTTCGCTGGCCGCCGAGCTTGTGGGAGCCGGCGCTCTTTAGCCAGCGGTCGAAGAGTCCCTGCGGTGCTGAGATTATCTCCGGAGGGTCGAGGAAGATGGTGTGGGAGCGCTTGGCGTCATAGTCGGAATTGAGTTTGCGGAGTTCCTCATCGAGGATGAGGGCAAAATCCTTCAGGTTTTCCGGTGCTTTCTCCCATTCGATTAGCCACTGGTGTCTTCCACGCTTGCCGTTGGAGGCGAGGATAGGTGCAGCGGTATAGTTGAGGATAGAGCATCCGCAGCGGTCGCAGGCGGCAGCCATAGCCTTCTCAGCGTTGTCTTCCATGAGCTCCTCGCCAAAGGCGTTGATGAAACTCTTGGTGCGCCCGGCAATCTGGATCTTCACCGGGGCAGTATTCGTGACTCGCACAGTGTCGCCAAGGCGATAGCGCCAAAGCCCATTGCTTGAGCTTATGATCATCTCATACACACGGCCCTTCTCCAGATCCCATATCGGGCGTGGCTGCTTGTTGTCGCCTTCTACGGGTATGAACTCATAGAACACATCCTTATCGATGATGAGCAGCATCGATGGGTCGGAGAAATCATTCTGCACAGCGAAGAAACCCTCCGAGGCATTGTATGTCTCCATGAAATGCATCTTATTGGAGTCGGTGATCCGGCGGTATTCGTCGCGGTAAGGCTCAAAAGAGATTCCGCCGTGGAAAAACACCTCGAGGTTAGGCCACACATCAGAGATCTTGTCGACCCCCTTAGCCTCCATAATGTTGCGGATAACGGTAAGGAACCATGAGGGCACACCGGAGATGTTGGTTACATTCTCATTCATGGCAGCCTTCACGAGAGCCGGCAGTTTTGTCTCCCAGTCGGGCATGAGGGCAGTCTTTCTATCCGGGATTCTCACAACGTTGGCGAGAGGGTTCATGCGACGGATAAGTGTTGCGCTGAGGTCGCCGATATGCACTTTTCCCGGGGCTATTCCGAGCGTGTTGGAGAAGGAGCCGCCGAGAATGAAGCTTTTGCCGGAAATCAGCCTGCTCTCCGGCACTTGCCGCAGATAGTGTGCCACCACGTCGGCGCTGCCGGCATAATGATTGCCAGAGAGTGCTGAGTTTGTGACCGGTATGAATTTCGACTTGCCACCCGAGGTGCCGGACGACTGGGCAAAGTCGCGACATCTGCCAGGCCACAGCACATCCTTCTCGCCACGAATCATGCGCATCACGAGCGGTCTGACCTCCTCATATTCCATAAGTGGCACCGAGGAATAGGCAGCATAAAGGTTTGGGGCATTGCTTATGTCTGAGAAGCCATTTTTGCGTCCGTATTCCGTATCCTTGGCGCGCGACAGCAGGCTGCGGAGCACGTTGCCCTGCAGGCGGTCGGAATCTTTCACCCATGAATCTGTGCGACGAGCCCGTTTTTCAAATCCTATCCTTACAATCGGTGTGAGGTCAATCATGCCCTTGAGATGTTGAATTTCTCGTGTTTAATCTTTCTAATCTGCCAGAGCAGCATACAGGTGGTGACGAGTGTCGCGGCGACGTCGCTTGAGGGGTAGCAGCTCCAGACTCCGTTAAGTCCGAACTTTCCGGGGAGGATGAGAAGGAGTGGTATCATGAAGATGATCTGTCGGGTAAGGGAGAGGAATACAGCCTTACCAGCCATGCCGAGCGACTGGAAGAAGTTGGTGCCGACAATCTGGAAACCTACCATCCAGAAACCGAGGGTGGTGATTCTAAGACAGTTGACGGCACATTGAATCTGTGCCTCATCCTGCATAAACATGGATGCAATTATCCGGGGGTTGAACGCCCCGATGAGGCTTCCGATGGTGGTGATGGTCACGGAGCATATGGCTGCAAGCTTGAGTGTGCCGAAAAGTCGGTCATGACGGCCGGAACCATAGTTATAACCTAAGATAGGCTGCATGCCCTGGCAGATGCCGATCACCACCATCACGAAGATGGTTACGAAACGGTTGAACACCACAACGGCTGCAATTGCGTTGTCGCCACCATATTTAAGAAGAGAGTTGTTGACAATAGCGTTGATGAGCGAGCCGGCAACGTTGATGAGGAAGGGAGCCATGCCGATATAAAGGATGGACTTTATGACCGGCCAGTTGAACTTGAAAGTGCCACGCTTGAAATGCAGCTCGCTCTTCTTGTTGAAGAAATGCCCCATCACGAAGAAAGCGGTTATGAGCATCGAGATGTCGGTGGCGATAGCCGCGCCCTTGATTCCCCAATGGAAACCGAAGAGGAAGATGGGGGCGAGGATGGCGTTCAGTCCGGCGCCGATGAAGTTGGTGTACATTGCCTTGCTTGGGTAGCCGGTGGCGCGCATCACATTATTATAGGAGAATGTGAGGTTCATCAACACCATTCCGGGGAGCACCCACATAAGGAACTCACGGGCATAGGGTAGGGAGTGTTCGGATGCGCCAAACATCTTGAGGATGGGAGTAAGGAATATGGCGAATGCGGTGATGTAAGCCAAGCCGACAATCACGGTGAGCTGCACGGAGTTGCCGAGAATGATCTCTGCCATTTTCTTATCGTTCTGACCCATTACGATGCTGACGCGAGTGGCGGAGCCGGCACCGATGAGCATGCCGAGGGCAGTGGCGAGGTTCATCACCGGGAAAGTGACGGCGATACCGCTGACCACGTTAGGGTCGTCGATAGCGTGACCGATCACAATGGAGTCGATGATGTTGTATATTGCCATGACGACGGTGCCGACCACCGCCGGTAGGCTGTATTTCAGCAGCAGTTTTCCGATGGGGGCTGTGCCGAGTTCTTTTAGTCTGTCTGAATTTTCTGCCATTTTGGGTTATATAGCTATTTCAGTAGGGAAGTGCAAAATTACGAAAAAATCTGCATTGATAAGCAATGTAGCCTAATTTATATACGCAATAACCGCCCGAAAGGTTGAATGTTAAAAATATATATCCTCATCTTTGGGTTGCTGATTGTCGAGAAACATCATATAATATATAGGCATATTAGTCACTTTCCCAACTGTATGCATCTCTCTCTCATTGGAAAGGACCACTCCTGAGGATATGTTGTATTCCGGCTCGTCAATCAGGCGAGTCAGAGCACTATGAATGGTGTAATCCTTACCCGATTTCACCTCAATAGGCAAAATACTCAGATCATTATGGCTATCGATTATGAAGTCCACCTCTCCTTTATGACGGTTGTCGTAGTAGAACAATTTGTGGCCATGAGCCTTAAGTTCATGAGCCACCACGCTTTCATAGACCGATCCAAGATTTATGCTTCTGACATCGTTCAACACCGGCTGAATGTTTGCACCGTATAGTCTTGCGGTGAGCAAGCCTACATCGTTAAAGTATAGTTTCAGCAGGTTTTTCTTCACAGACTCCGACAGAGGGTAGCGAGGATTGGTTATGGCGTTGACGCCTAAGGCAATGCCTGAAGAGATTAGATATTCGAATTCCTCTTGGTAATTGCTGAATCGGTCACCCTTTTTGTCTTTGATATCCTTTGCGACAATCCGTTTCTTTTTGTTTTCCATCTGGGATGGGATAAGGTTGTAGATCCTGCGGATTGACAAAGCCTTGCCACTGTCTTTCTCATATTTGGAGGCGTCGTCGCCGTAAAGGGTTTGAATGGCGTTCTGCACTTCCCTCACCTTAATTATATTGTGGGTCTCCAGATAAGTGTTGACGGCATCGGGCATCCCTCCTACCAGTAGGTAGCGTCGGAATAGACCCATAAGATTGTTGTGGAAAGCCTGCTCAAGACTTTCACCATTCTCAAATTTCGATCTGATTGTGTCGATTGCGTCATGACCGTATCCGTTTGCAATGAGAAACTCCTCAAAGTCGAGTTGGTACATCTCTTTTCTGATGATGCTTCCTATAGGTATTGAGGTGGTTGAGCGCAATGTGATTCCGAGAAGACTACCGCTTGCCACGAAATGGAATCGGTGGTCTTCCCTAAAGAATTTAAGGAGAGTGAGATACTGAGGGTAGGTCTGTATCTCGTCGAGGAAAATAAGAGTGTTTTGATACTTGTCTAATTTCTTCCCGAATTGGCTGCTCAGTGTGAAATAGAATTCCTCAGTGGTGCGAATGTTTTTAAACAGTTGAGGTCCTTCATCGTCTCTTACGAAATTGATTTCGATGAAATTGCTGAAGCATTGTTTCCCCACTTCCCTGATAATAAATGATTTCCCAATCTGTCTTGCTCCTTCCAAAATTAGTATCTTATCAGATTCGGAGGTCAGATGATTCTGTATGAAATTCTCTATTTTCCTATATAGCATTTTGATGATAATTTGTGTGATGGAATGGTGATAATATATTGACGCTGCAAAATTATTAAAAATAAATTAATTAAAAAAGAGCAGTTACACTTTTCAAAAGATTTTAGGGGTCAGAAACTACACTTTTCAAAAGATTTTAGGGGTCAGAAACTACACTTTTCAAAAGGTGAGTATAACTCCTTTGCACTGCCACGGAGAGTATGAAATATTTTTTGGGAAAGGGTACTTTACTAATTTATATCATTATCACCAAATCTTCAGCATCTGAAGAACAATAGGTATAGTAATCAGAATAAATATGAATAAAATGATGTCATTTAAATGGATTTAACAATTATTAACAATCTGGGGGGGTAAAGACGGAATTTTGGTTGTAAATTTGCAGTCTGTTATTAGTTGCCTCCTGTGCAAAGTGATGCATATAAAGGATAAAGTAGGAACTAACAAAAATACAACATATGACATCGAATTTTACAACAAAGCTTTTATTGTCAGTGTTCGCCTTAGGAGGGATGCTGATGACCTCTTCATCGGTATATGCCCAGGATGAGACAACATCCCAGCAGGAAACACAGAAGAGAACAGACTACAAATTCCGCATGAAGGAGACCCCGGTGAAGTTGTCACCCTACAACACAGTGGTATTTCTTCAATTCCCACAGTCAGTGGCAACGATGCGAGGTGATAACATTGTAGACCTTAATCACGGCATCGTAAATATGGCAGTAAGTCCGGCCGGTTCATCATTCGGCTATGTGGATGTCGACAAGAAAGGCCGCCACAGCATGGCACTCTACAGCACTATCGACGCCGAGAACAAAATCGCAGACTTTGACCGCAAGAAATATGGAGAGCCCTCATGCCTGGTGTTCACGCCAGATGCAAGGAAGGTGCTCGTGGCCACCAACTCCGGGCTTTACGTGTTTGAGGCAAGGAAGATGATTCTCGTTGACCAGATGGAGCTTCCCTTCATACCTACCCAGATGTGTATGAGCGACAATGGTTACTACCTTACCATCGCAGAGGGCGACCGTGTGGTGGTATATAACTTTGAGGAGAAGAAAGTGCGCCGCGACTGGAACTATGGCGAGAAAGTGAACGACATAACCTTCTCCAACGGCAGCGGCGAGTTTGCCGTGCTGACAGAAGACGGCATCCTCAGCGTGTATGATACCCGCTCCTTCAACATCAAGCACACCATCGATGACCTTGGCAGCGGCCTTGCATGTGCCTTCAACAATGATGGCAAGTACATAGTGGTGGCAACATCACCGGAGACACTTGAGGTGATCAATCTCGTTCGCGCTTCCGACCGCAACACAATGCCGGTGGACGGTGGTGGCGTAGGCGACCTTAAGTTTATCAAGGACTCCGACGGCAACTCACTCCTTGTATATACAGCGACGAATGCCCTGATGGCAAAGCGCATGGTAGACCTTGAGCCACACTTCGCGCAGCTCATTTCCGACGAGGTAGACCAGATGATGGCAGAATGGCAGAAGATGATGCCGGGTGAGAGCATGGAAGACTACCGTGCCCGTGTGAGCGAGGAGAACCGCAACAAGCAGCGCCGCCTCTTCGAGGATGAGATCTCGACAAGACTTGCCGGCGACCTGCTTGCCGGGCAGAAGATGAGCCTAGGCAGCTATGACCGTGCCAACCAGGCCCTTGCATTGAGTTTTGAGTCAATGCCGACCATCTGGCTTCCAGTGCCGGAGGATGATGTCACCAACTTCAAGACCGCCGACGACCTTTTGCTCTCAGAGGTGCAGTATGGTGTGCTTCCCGACGATACCTTTGAGATTGTATATGCCAAGGTGTTCAACAAGGCAGACGGCAAGACCTACGAATATAACAACCATGACCGTGTAGCCATGGACTTCATGGGCGGCGGATCAAACGTGGTGTCGCTTGAGGTGCTCCAGCAGCAGCAGATGGAGGTTATGAAACTTAATGAGCTCCGCGAGAAAGTTGTGGAAGAGGCACGCAACGACAAAGTCATCTCCAACAACACCAACATCGCGGTAGACTCCAAGGTTGTTCCCTCCTACAATGCCAATGGTGATGAGATTCTCAACTATGAGGTGAATTTCACCTATCAGGTGGATCCTGAATTCTCAGCAACTGAGGACTTCCCTCCGGGCAAGTATCTTGTGGATGAGTCGGGTGCAGCCAGCTCTATGCTAAAGATTGTGAAGGAAGCATTTGAGGGCGACTTCGCACAGTATCTCAAGAAAGGCAAAAAGTTGAAAGTGACCATATCTGGCACAGCTGATGCCACACCTATTATCCGCACCATCCCTTACAATGGAGTTTATGGTGACTTTGTGGATGAGCCGATCTACGAGAATGGCGATCTCACCACAATCACAGTTACGAAGGCAGACGGCGTCAAAGAGAACCGTCAGCTTGCGTTCCTGCGCGCAGAGGGCGTAAAGAGCTATCTAAACGATAATATTTCCCGTCTGTCAGAGATGGACACAGACTACGTCTTCAACATTGACGTTGCACAGGGCAAGGGCTCAGAGTTCCGCCGCATCACCGCCAACTTTACATTCGTTGACGTATTCTAAGAACTTGCAAAATAAAGGATTCTTTAAGGTCGTCAGGGCAAGCAAGATCCCTGACGGCCTTAAAGACAGAAAATTAATTTATTTTACTAATGTCTAAGAATAGAATTATTATTCCAGGCGCCATATTAATGGCGGCAGCAGCTTTTACCCCGATTGTTTTCTCTCAGGATCTGGCGGGAAGCCAGACAGAGATGGTGGCTGCTCCGTCGGCAGAAAAAGCATCTGAACTTTACAAGCAGCTGAAGGAACTTCAATTTAACGGTGCTTCAGATGAGGAGTACTATCCGGCAGTATATGCCGCGTTCAACGAGGCTTATACAGCATTGCAGTCAGAATCAGCGGATTTGGCTGACGCTGACCAGTGCAAGGGGATTCTTATGGACCTAAACAATGCGCTTGCCAAGGGAGCAATCCATTATTCAATGGAGGGTAAGAGTGATGAAATGGTGAAATTCGCAAGGGCGTATATCGACACGCAGCTTATGCCACAGATGTCGGGCGCAGACTTTCGCCGCGACAAAGACCTATATCCCTCAATGGTGTATGTAGCCGCATCCGGATGCTATAATTCCGGCGATGTGGAAGGAGCCATAAAATATTTTGAGGAGTATCTCTCCACCGGCGAGACCAAGCAACGCGAACAGGTGAGTCTTTTCTACGGACAGGCGTTGCTTACCCAGAAACAGTATGACAAAGGTATAGATGCCATAGTGAAGGCATCGGAAGAATATCCGTCAAACTTCCATCTTCTCACCATGGCGATGCAGCTATGTCTTGACGGCAACCGCCGCGACATCCTTGCCCCATTGGTGGAACGTGCGCTCACAATCAAGCCTGACGATGAGAAGCTTCTCAACCTCCAGGCATCAGTATATGAAGACCAACGAAACTACAACGGTGCTCTCGACATCTATCTGCGTCTTCAGGAGTTGCATCCCAACAGCATGAGTGTCAACGAGTGTGTGGCCCGCAGCTATTACAATTTGGGCACGGGCTATTATAACCGTTCGATCTCAGAGCTCAACGAGAAAGAGGCAGCCAAGCAGCGCCGTCAGAGCAATGCGTTCTTCTCCAGTGCGGCAGAGAAATATGAGGAGCTTCTTGCCAACGACCCCAACAATGTGGGTTATCTGAAGGCCCTGACCACATCATACGCCTGCCTCGGCAACAAGTCGAAAGTGGAGAGCCTCAACGTGCAGCTCACGGCACTTGGCCAGCAGCCGACAGCCATGAACAGCATGCCAATCACCATCGGCAGCAATGGCACTACGAAGGGTGGCGAGCAGCAGGAATCACGCAACATCCCCTCCTATCAGGAATATGCACGCGCCTATGTGAGCGAGCAGCTCAAAGACTGGGCAAAGCGTGGCGAGTTTGAGAAACTTGAGGATTATGAGAAGCGTGTTTCAAAAGAGAATGTCCGCAAGGAGCAGGAGCGTCTGAGCAAGATTATCGCCGACAAGTATCTTCGCACCTATGCCAACCATCTTGCCATCAACGAGCTTAAGCTCCAGCCCTATGACGTAGACAATGAGACCTATGCCGTAAATTCGGAGTTCGGTCCTGTCTATGTGAAGGTGCCTTTGGAAAACAAGGAGGCGGAGATCTTCAAAAACCGATGGGATGAGGTTCAGATCCGCAATCCCAAGTTCTTTGTGAAGAACGACAACATTGCGATAGAGTCAATCTCTTTCATCACACCTGAGGGTAAGGAGTATGCCTACAAGGCTTCCGACAATCTTGCATATCAGGGAGAGAGCGTGGTTCAGGTTGACTGGGAAAATATCTTTGACACACCAAAGACTCCAGCCGCCTCGACATCATCACACAGCGCGTCAAAGGTTATTACAGCACAGAGCGACGTAGACAAGAATATCCCCCAGGCCAAGACCGTCAACAGCAATACCATAGCGCTTGTGATAGCCAACGAGAACTATCAGAACGTGGTGAAGGTGGCGTCAGCCGCACATGATGGCGATGTCTTCGCACAGTATTGCCGCGAGGCACTCGGCATACCGGAGAATCAGGTTCTCCTTCACACAGATGCCACCTTCGGCGGCATGATGTCGGCAGTCAACAAGCTTAAGAACTCAGTGTCAGCCCTCGGTTCAGGCGTAGATGTAATCGTCTACTATGCCGGCCACGGAGTGCCAGACGAGCGCACCGGCGATGCCTACCTGATGCCGGTGGACGCCGACCCGATGGTGATGGCTTCTGCCTACTCACTCGACAAGTTCTACAAAGAGCTCGGCGATATGGGAGCAGACAACGTGATGGTGTTCCTCGATGCCTGCTTCAGTGGCGCCAACCGTGGCGATGGTATGCTTGCAGAGGCGCGTGGCGTGGTGCTCGTTCCGAAGAATGTTGCTCCGGAGGGTAACATGTTTATTCTCAGTGCCGCCGACGGTAAGGAGACAGCCCTTCCCTATAAGGAGAAGAACCATGGCCTTTTCACCTACTATCTGTTGAAGAAACTTCAGGACAGCAAGGGTAACGCCACACTCAGCGAGCTTAGCGAATATGTCAGCAGCGAGGTGAAGAAAACCTCAAGCCTTACCCTCAACAAGCCTCAGAACCCGAAGATGAGCGTTTCCGGCAATCTCCGTCTGGAAGTGACGAAGAAAAAACTGTGTAAGTAGGTTTAAGATATGATTAATAGGATATTGACATTGGTGGTGGTTCTGTGTGGGTTGACTGCATGGGGCGCCCCACCGATAAAGACGATAACAGGCGAGTATACATTCTACGGCGACGGGAAAACGTCGCCGGCAGAATGTCGCCGGCTGGCATTGGAGGGTGCGCGTCTGGATGCGCTCACCAAGGAATTCGGCACGATTGTGACGCAGGATGTGCTGCAGGCCGACCGTCTTGATTCCAAAGGTGAGAACACCAAGTTCCTGTCGTTGTCATCCACAGCTGTCAAAGGGGAGTGGATAGCCGACGAGGGTGAGCCACAATATGAGATAACCCTTGACAAGGACGACAATATGATTGTCTATTGCAAGGTTAAGGGAAAGGCGCGTGAGATTTCGAATGAGTCGGTAGACTTTGATGCGTTGGTGCTCCGCAACATAGGAAAGAAGGAGGGAGCCTCAACAGAATTTTATGATGGCGACCGGCTGTATCTATATTTCTGTGCACCGATGGATGGATATGTAGCCATGTTCCTTGCCATGGAAGACGGGAATGTGCTCCAGATGCTTCCATATCTTTCAGACCCAAAGGGAGAAGGGAAGGTTAAGCGCGGCTATGACTATGTGTTTTTCGACGAGACAAAAGCCCCCGGCACCTTTGGCGAACCGAATATGTTTGCGATAGAATGTAAGGATGGGATTGAGTTCAATAAGATTTACGTGATCTTTTCCCCCTCATATTTTTCGCGTCCGGTGATGAGCGGTGGCTACAGCATGGATGAGCTTCCCATAATGAAAGAGGATGATTTCTCTAAATGGCTCGTCAAGACCCGCCGCAACGACCCGCGACTTGGTGTGAAACAAATGAATGTAAAAATTTATCCACGATGAGTATGAAACGACTGTATATAGCATTGATGCTCGGAGCAGCAGTTATTCCGATGCAGGCACAGGCACCACAGAGTTTTCAGGAGTTTCGTCAGCAGATTCTCAGCGATTATGAGAATTTCCGCAAGACAATACTCGACCATTATGCCGACTTCCTCAATGGGACGTGGCATGAGTATGAGCCATTGATGCCCCTGGAGAAAGACAAGACTCCGAAGCCAATGGATGTGCCCAACATCGATTTGACGAAGCCATCGGTCACCCCCGGCAGCATGCCTACTCCTCGTCTTGCAGAGTTGCCGCCATCGGCAAATCAGCAGCCGGAGCCGGAGCCGGAGCCGGAAGAAGAGGCGGCTTCCAATCCGTTTGGAGTGGATGTGCCGAAGACCATCGTGCCCCCCGAGGCCGGCAAAGAGGTGCCACCCTCATTGAAGGTGCGTCCTGACTTGGGGAGTCCGCTTCTCGCATCCCTTCCGGAGAGCGTGCGTCCGGTGCCAAAGATATCAGCAGATGGCACAGACCCCACACTGTCGACAAATGCTAATGTTCCTCAGGATGCAAAGATTGGTGAGGTGGATCTCAAACCAATCCAAATTCCGGTGGAAGAGGAGTCGGCAGAGGGGAAAGAACCGATTGATTTCTATGGCATGCAGATTCTTGTGCCCCAGGTAGACTTCCAGATAATGAAGAGTTTTGGCAGCGTGGCAGACTTTGCCCGCAACTGGAAGCTGCTTGATGAGCAAGACGTGAAGGAAAACCTTCTTGATGCCCTGCAGCCAAAGATTAAGAGCATGGGACTCAATGACTATCTCACCTATGAGTTCCTGTGCGCCTATATGGACAGCAAATTCCCGGAGGCAGCGTCAGCCCCGAAGATGTCGGTTGTGCATTATCTGTTGAGCCAGATGGGCTTCAGTGTGCGAATCGGCATGGCGGTGAAGAGTGGTGATCCGGTTATACTGATGCCGGTGAAGCAAAAACTTTATGGTAAGATGTTTATGCCGGTAGATGGCGTGACCCATTATCTCTTCACATCACAGGATGCCAACATAGCGGGCCAGGGAATTGCCACTTGCGACCTTCCGAAGCTTGCCAACAGCGGAAAGAAATTCGACCTCATAGTCAATGAGCTGAATCTCCCGATGAAGGAGCATCCTTTTGAGGTGAGCTATAATGGCATCACCCTGAAGGGAGTGGTCAATGAGAATCTTATGCCGTTGGTGTATCGCTATCCGCAGATGGAGACAGCCGACTTTGCCGTGAGCGAGCTTGACGGCGGTTTGAGGGAAAGTCTTGTGGCCCAGATCAAAGAGCAGCTCGGAGGCAAGGATAAGCTGACAGCCACCAACGACTTTCTTCAGTTTGTGCAGTCAGGTTTTGAATACGCCACAGATGACGCTTTCCATGGTTTTGAGAAGCCTTATTTCTTGGAGGAGAATCTCTATTATACGAAGAATGACTGCGAGGACCGCGCGATCTTCTACACCTATATGCTCTGGCATGCGTTGGGAGTGGAAAACCAATTGCTGTTCTTCCCTGGGCATGAAAGTGCCTCAGTGTCGCTTGAAGGAAACGTAAGGGGCACGAGCTATATGTACGACGGCAAGACATATTATATCTCCGACCCGACTTACATAGGGTCGCGCACCGGACAGTGTATGCCACAATATGAGACCACACAGCCGGTGATAGACAGGTCACTCCCGGCAAATAAGTAATAATAATTGAAGTTGAACTAATAATTAACAAATATATAACGATATGAAAAAGTTATTATCAGTATTGATGGCACTCTGCATGATCGTGCCTATGTACGCAGACGTACAGAAATCAATAGACAAGTCTCTTCAGAAAGCCCAGCAGAAAGAGATGAAAAACAAGATGAAGGAATACAAGAAAGGTGGTTGGGAAATCATGGGCAGCCACACTATGGAAGTGGCCCTTCTCAAGCATTACAGCAAAGTGAATGAGCTTGGCGACAACTGCACAGAGTTCAGCGGCATCTCTTCAGCCACAAAGTCAAAGAACCTTGGCGAGCAGATGGCGCTTAATGCCGCCACCATCAAGTATGCACAGAAGGCCGGAAGCACAGTTAAGGGTCGTGTGGTAAGCGATATGTTTGCCGATGGGTCAGGCAATGGCGATGGAGAGTTTGAGAAATTCTACGCAGCCTATGAACGACTTGTGGAGCAGAAGGTTAAGGGCGTAATGGTTCCCAGCTATTCCATTATCCGTCAGAATGCTGACGGCACATATGAGGTGCAGTCGTTCTTCCTTGTAGACGAGTCAAAGGCAAAGACAGTTCGTCAGGCAGCTGTTGAAGGCGCCATCAAGGAGAGCGAGCTTGCAGCCAAGTATGCCGACACAGTAAGAGGCTTCATTGACGACAAGATTGAGGACTGAAATAGTTTTTAGTTGTTGGTTGTCAGATGTCTCAGACATCTGACAACCAACAACTAATTTTTTTGAAAAAATTTTTTAGTGAAGATTGCAGTTAATTCAAAAATAAGTATTAACTTTGCAGTCGCAAACCGCAAGGGACTCGGGGCGTAGCGCAGTCCGGTTAGCGCACCTGCTTTGGGAGCAGGGGGTCGAAGGTTCGAATCCTTTCACCCCGACA
>CAZRUR010000060.1:0-15589 GCA_964603335.1 uncultured Sangeribacter sp.
TTTTTTGCCAGGCCGCTTATAAGTTACGTGGAAGTGTTGCTGATTTATGGTTTAATGCTTTTCATAGTGGTTACTTTTATATATTAAGCTATGGATCTCTACCTTTCTTAATTAAAACAAATTGTATCATCTAAAGTTCTTTTTTTAACATAAACACACCATTATATTCATTTTTTTCTTAACTTTGCAGATTATTGCGAAAATCAATAGGGCAATTTGATATCTGCCCTCCTAAAAATACTCTATAATGGCAAAACAGGAAGACGTTTTCAAGACCATCGTAGCCCATGCAAAGGAATATGGGTTTGTGTTCCAGTCAAGTGAAATCTATGACGGACTCTCCGCGGTGTACGACTACGGGCAGAACGGCGTAGAGCTGAAAAACAATATCAAGCGCTATTGGTGGGAGGCTATGACTATGCTCCACGACAACATCGTCGGTATCGACTCCGCCATATTCATGCACCCCACAATCTGGAAGGCTTCAGGTCATGTCGACGCCTTCAACGATCCTCTGATCGACAACAGGGACTCCAAGAAACGCTACCGTGCCGATGTCCTCATAGAAGACGAGATAGCTAAATTCGACGACAAGATTAATAAGGAGGTGGCTAAGGCTGCCAAACGTTTCGGTGAAAGCTTCGACGAGACTATGTTCCGTAAGACTAATCCCCGTGTGCTTGAGCATCAGAAGAAACGCGACGAACTGCATGAGCGCTACTCAAAGGCTATGAACGCCAACGACCTTGCAGACCTTCGCCAGATTATCCTCGACTATGAGATTGTCGACCCGATTTCCGGCACTAAAAACTGGACTGACGTGCGCCAGTTCAACCTCATGTTTAAGACGGAGATGGGTTCCACTGCCGACGGGGCTATGGAGGTTTATCTTCGTCCGGAGACTGCCCAGGGAATCTTCGTAAACTATCTCAACGTGCAGAAGACCGGACGTATGCGCATCCCATTCGGAATTGCGCAGATAGGAAAGGCTTTCCGCAATGAGATTGTTGCCCGCCAGTTCATCTTCCGCATGAGGGAGTTTGAGCAGATGGAGATGCAGTTCTTTGTCCGTCCCGGTGAGGAGTTGAAATGGTTTGACTCTTGGCGTCAGACCCGTCTGCGCTGGCATAAGGCTCTTGGTCTTGGCGATGAGAAATATCGTTTCCACGACCATGAGAAACTTGCCCACTATGCCAACGCCGCCACCGACATAGAGTTCCAGATGCCGTTCGGCTTCAAGGAGGTGGAGGGCATACATTCACGCACCAACTTCGACCTCTCCCAGCATGAGAAATTCTCTGGCAAGAAGATACAATATTTTGATCCTGAGCTAAATGAGAGCTACACTCCCTATGTGATCGAGACCTCCATTGGCGTTGACCGTATGTTCCTCAGTGTGCTTTGCAGCTGCTATGAAGACCAGCCACTTGAGGGTGGCGACCATCGTGTTGTGCTTCATTTCCCGGCTCCACTTGCACCGGTGAAATGTGCCGTCCTTCCTCTTGTGAAGAAAGACGGACTCCCAGAGAAGGCTCGCGAGATTCAGCATAAGCTGCGTTTCGACTTCACATGCCAGGTGGATGAGAAAGACTCCATCGGGAAACGCTATCGCCGTCAGGATGCAATCGGCACTCCCTATTGTATCACCGTCGACCACCAGACTCTCGAAGACAACACCGTCACCCTACGCCACCGTGACTCCATGGAGCAGGAGCGCGTGAATATCGATGACCTCGAAAAAATACTCGCAGAGAAAGTAAGTCTGAACTCTCTGCTACGCAAATTGGTTTAATGGTTATGTGTGGCTCCTAGCTTCCACAATAGCCACACATCCCTTTAACCGCTCAATTTATAAATTAAATATTTCTACGGATGAGAAAGTTTATCAGTAAAATAATTATTGCCTTCGCTGCAATAACATGTGCTTCATCGCTTTCTTCCTGCAACTACAACTCCCTTGTGGAGGAGCAGCAGAACGTTGACCAGGCATGGGCCCAGGTGGAGAACCAGTATCAGCGTCGCGCTGACCTGATTCCAAACCTTGTGAACACTGTCAAGGGTTATGCCACCCATGAGAGCGAGACATTTGAAAAGGTGACTGAAGCTCGCGCCAAAGCTACGTCTATGACGATTGATGCCGACAATCTTAATGAGGAGACTCTCGCTAAGTATCAACAGGCCCAGGGAGAACTTTCCCAGGCTCTCAAATCGCTTTTGGCTGTCTCCGAGGCATATCCCGACCTGAAGGCTAATGAGAATTTCATGAATCTCCAGACTCAACTCGAAGGCACGGAAAACCGTATCGCAACTGAGCGTATGCGCTACACGGAGGCCGTGAAAACCTACAACACCGCCATAAAGAAATTCCCAACGAATATATATGCCGGTTGGTTCGGGTTTAAGGAGAAACCTCAGTTTAAGGCTGAGGCGGGTGCCGAGAAAGCACCTGAGGTGAAATTCTAAATCTTATTATGTTTAACGGTTAAAGGATAAGATTTAGATGAAACTCAGAAATTTTGGATTTCTCGCACTTCCGGCAATGCTTTTCACTTTGTCGTCTTGTCTAGGTGATGATACTGACTCTTCAGATTATTCTGAATGGCGCACGCAGAACCTTGAATACTTCGACAACGCTAAAGCTGCCACAATCAATGGAGTAAAGGTATATGAAGAGGTTACACCAGTATGGGATAATGCCACAACTATTCTTATGAAGTGGCATAACGATCGCACTAAGACCCAAGATAATTTGGTGCCTATCAGCAATTCCACTATCGATGTGAAATACATCCTCACCACTATCGAGGGCGACACCATCGACTCTTCATATTCACAAACCACCTACGGCGACAGCATCTACCGTTGCCAGCCAAACAATCTTATTACCGGATTTCAGATTGCTGTGACAAACATGCATGTGGGTGATTCCATCACAACTGTGATTCCTTACACAGCCGGTTATGGATATTACGGAAGCGGTGATGTGCTTCCCTACTCTACCCTAATCTTCGGAATCAAACTCGTAGATATAAACGCCTGGGAGACGCCTTCCTGGAGACAATAAATTTTTCAACGAAAGAGGCGGCTATCATGCCGCCTCCTTTGTTATAACTATATAACATTACGCTATATTATTCTATGAAAAGTCTTACGGCTCTTGCAGTCATGGCTGCAATTTTATACATACCCCTTTTCTCCAGTTGCTCTGCCTGCAGCAGCATTGAGAATTCGGAAGAAGTGACATCCGAAATCACCGCTGCCCAAATGGAAGGTCGTCGTGCAGCCAAGGAGTTGGTGCATTATAATTGGAAAGACTCTGCCGAATTGAGGCAAAAATACCGCGAGATTAAACAGCGGCGCGACAGCATTGTGCCTCGCCATACTGCCGAGTTCGACTCCACATTCATCTCCACAATCCGAATTGTGAAGCCAACCCTCGCAACCTCAATCCAGCGAGGCCGTCTCTAACCTCTAACCTCTAACCTGTAACCTATATTCTCTTCCCCTCAACTCCTATCCCAAATAGGGCGAAATCGTATATTGCCGGATCATCAGGACGCAATGTGCGCAGCAACGAAGTCAACTGCTCCACACTCTTACGGTCGTTGGCTTTGCGTGTGAGAAGCCCCAAGTCTCTTGAGATATTGCCGACATGCACATCAAGTGGTATAAAAAGCTTGCTCTTAGGTATTGATTTCCACACACCCATGTCGACAATGCCATCATCGCGCACAAGCCACCGCAATGCCATATTGACACGCTTCAACGCCGTCTGCGACAGGTTCACCGGCAGACACTGGCTACACGTGTCGCCACCATTGACATCACACATCACCTTCTGCATCTCCTCCACAAGTCGCCAGGCGGGAGCCTCATCCTCGCCTACTCTCATGGCTGCACCAAAGGCATCAAGACTGCCATATTCCTTATAAATGCGATGCAGTCCTCTTAGAAAATATTGGAAATGCCTGCCGAAAAATGTACGATGAAGATTCATGTCTGGAGAGAGATCTTCATGACCTTCGTCCATAACATATAGATATGGCTCATTCTCCATCAGCGCAAGCATCCTCTCTGCATCACGGCAGATCATCTTTCTATTGCCCCATGCTATTATGGCTGACAGGAATGCAACGATCTCAATATCCTGGAGACGATTGAAACGCCTTGGGAACTGCACGGGATCCTTATCTATGAAATCCACATTATTAATCCGTGCAGCCTCCGAATTGAGCAGCTCACGTATATCCTGAGGAATTTCAGTAAAACTTTCCATCTTGAATTTTACATTCTAAATTCTACATTTTACATTCCACTGGCTCCGACTCACGGTTCATACGGTCAATGGCCGTTACCACAAATGTAGAACCCTCTGCTGACGGACCATCCGACTCATCCTCTACCAATACACTCGTGTAGGGAGTGATGGCAATGATGGTCTGGGCATCTTCAATGTCGATTGTCTCTCCCGGGAAGAACTGATAAACCACATATTTCACTGCATCAGTCTCCTGCTGGACACCCGCATTGACACTGCCAGTCCAAGTCAGGAATGTGCGCCCCTCATTTGAGACAAGCGACAGGTCGCCCACCGGATTGGGTTTCTTAGTCGTATCGCCATAAGCCGGTGGCAACGCGAGTGATGACTGATATTTCAAGGCAAGGGAATCGGCAACTCCCTTATAATTATCGGTCACCAAATATCCGTGCCACCAGATATTACCCTTCACATTCGGAAGGCTACGCGACAGTTTGACTTTTGTGTCAAGTTCGTTTGTGTCATTATTTTTCGGGTCGGCATTGCTCATTGTGCGCTGCACGTCCTGTCCGATATAGACATCTACACCCTCGGAATTGTCGTTCCACCATTGAGCAAGGTGTCGACTTGGTGCAGCCTTCATGTCGAGTGTCCAGTAAAGCTGGGGTGCAAGATAATCCACCCAGCCATTCTTAGCCCATAGAAGCACATCAGCATAAAGGTCATCATAATTCTGGAGTCCGCTGCTGTTGCTGCCGCGTGGGTCGCTGTTCTTGTTGCGCCAGATTCCGAATGGACTCACCCCGAAGCGCACCCACGGTTTCTCACTCTTGATTGTGGCGTGAAGTTGCTCAATCAAAAGGTCTACATTATGGCGGCGCCACTCCTTGCGTTCCAAGCCGTTGCCAAATTTCTTATAACTTGCATCGTCAGCCTCAAATTTCTTGCCGTTGGCAGGATAGGGATAGAAATAATCGTCAATATGAATGGCGTCAACCTCATAACGTGACACAATATCTCTCACCACGTCGCATATGAAATCCCGGTTCTCCTTATATGCCGGATCGAAGAATGTCTGACCATTGAATTTCACAAACCGGTGTGGCTCCTGTTTGGATATGTGGGAAGAGGGAAGCACCTCCTTGGCGTTGGACGTCACCCTATATGGATTGAGCCATGCATGAAACTCCATCCCCCTTTTGTGAGCCTCCTCTATGGCAAACTCCATGGGATCCCATTCGGGTGAGGGGGCCTTCCCCCGTTTGCCGGTCAGCCACGCGCTCCATGGCTCCAAGTCTGATTTATAGACAGCATCTGCCGTAGGACGCACCTGAAAAATAACGGCATTGCATCCGGCATCCTGCAATTTCTGCAACTGGTCTTGTATATAATTCTTGGCCTGTTCGGTCGTCTTGTTTTGCCATTGCGACTGTCCAATGACATGAAGCCATGCTCCCCTGAACTCCCTCTTTGGGTTGACTATAGTTTCAGGAATCGTCTCTGATTCAGATGCTAACGTTTCATTAATAAATCCGCTTAAAAAAGACAACGACATGAGAGCCGCTGCCAGATATCTATAATTAGTTCTCATCAATTAATCTTGAATTTCTTTCAGCTCGCTAAATTACAAAAATTCCTCAATATGCCAAAATTAATAAACATTCTTTGCTTATTTTTGTAATATAAGAAAAATATTGTTACCTTTGCAATCATAAAATATAAAGCGATGACACAAATAGTTCTAAACGTAGAAAGTCAGTCAGTGGCAAGAGCCATAAGAGCTTTGCTGAAAAATATCTCTGGAGTTCAAATTTTACCTCCTAAAAAGATTAAGAAATCCGGTTATGAACTTGCAATGGATGATATCAAGGCTGGTCGCATAACTGAATATTCATCCATTGAAGAACTAATTGAATCTGCAAAATAATGAAATTCAGATTAAAAACTACAAATCAATTTGAGGTACTCATTCCGACATCTTCTAAAGTATCATTATTTCAATTATATTTTTCGATGAGAAAATCTTTAATAATATCAATTTTGCTGGCAGGGGCAAGTTTGACATCTTATGCAGACAATACGCTGCAAATGGTGTTTCAAACTGCCGATGGCTCAACTAAATCCATAGATGCCAATGCTCTGTCAATTACGATAGACAACGGTAATCTGATTGCCAACAATGGCGGCTCAAGTCTGCAATTTGCACTCACAAACCTCACCAAGATGTATTTCACAAACGGGTCTTCTGGAATTGACCTGCCTGTGGCTGGTCTCAATAACGGCCCGGTCAAAATATATTCCCTTTCCGGTGTATATGAAGGTGAATTTGAATCTGTAGCAGATGCTTCTAATGCATTGACTCCCGGCACATACGTGATAAAGACAAATGATGACAAAACGCTTAAAATAATAGTGAAATGAAAAGATATTTACTGACAGGCGTTTTGTTGACCACCATGACATTCGCCTATGCCGAGACATTCAATGTGAAAGTCGGCAATGTAACCTATAGTGTGCCAGTTGAGGATGCTGGCGAGATGTACTATACCGGAGGCAAGACACTTACAATCCTTGGCAAGGAACTGCAACTTGACCAGATAAGCGGTATGACAGTGGAAGACACTACTGTTGACGAAAACACTATTGTGGTAACTTATTCTGGCAACACTGCATATGCAAAGGTTGACGCACGGATTGCAAAGTATGTTGATATCGACATAACAGGAGCTGCCGTAGACATCGTCCAAAGCAGTGACCTCTCAGCCGACAACGGTGGTGAGTTGACATATGTGCTCGAAGGAAGCAGCGACAATGGCTCTTTCTCCATGTCTGGCACCTACAAGGCAACTGTGCAACTTAGCGGCTTGACCCTTACCAATCCTTCCGGCGCACCAATTGACATCCAGAACGGCAAGCGTATCAAACTGAAAGTAACTAAAGGCACTACCAACAAACTCACCGATGGTGCCGATGGCTCTCAGAAGGGTTGTCTCTCCTGTAAAGGTCATCTCGAGATCCAGAATAAGGGAAGCCTTGAGGTGGTTGGCAACACGGCGCATGCCATATATGCCAAGGAATACATCACCATCAAGGAGTCTGACGTGACAATTACAAAGGCTGTGAAAGATGGACTTAACTGCAACCAATACTTTGAGATGACGAGCGGAACACTATCCATCTCTGGCGTTGGAGACGACGGAATCCAAGTTTCTTTCAAAGATGACACCGACCGTGATGAGGAAGACACCGGCTCCATAACAATCAGCGGAGGCACTATAAACGTTGCAGCCACTGCAACTGCTGCTAAGGCTATCAAGGCTGATGGCGACATTACAATAAGCGGCGGCGACATCACAGCCTCAGTGTCTGGCGGTGGCAAATGGGATTCAGATAATTCAAAGACAAAGGCCGCATCTTGCTTTAGCGCCGACGGCAACATGACAATCTCTGGAGGCTCCATGAATCTTACAGCCTCCGGCAGTGGGGGTAAGGGCATCAGTGCCGACGGCTATCTGCTTGTCAGCGATGGCAGTGTCACAGCCGCAACTTCCGGAGGCATGTACGCATATGTCAACGGCAAAGATTACACCAACTATACCGGTAATACGGATAACCTCAAGAGCGACTACAAATCCTCTCCAAAAGGTATAAAGGTTGACGGAAATATTACCATCGATGGAGGCACATTGTCAATTACCACAAAAGGCACCGGTGGCGAAGGAATAGAGAGCAAATCTGTCATGACCATCAATGGGGGCACCATAAATGTCAACGCCTATGACGATGGCCTTAACTCTTCAAGCCATATGTATCTCAATGGCGGCGACATCACCTCAATATCTGCTGACAATGATGGAATTGACTCTAACTGCAACATGTATATCGCCGGGGGAACAATCCGCGCATTCGGCACTGGTGGTGCTGAATGTGGCATTGATGCTAATGAGGAACAGAATTACTCTTTAATATTTACCGGCGGTTCACTCCTTGCCGTGGGTGGCAGCAATTCTACACCGAGTAAATCTACATCAACCCAACCATATGTTAGCGGCACCGGAAGCATGACTGCCGGAACTACCGTCACTATCAAAAACGGCAGCGATGTTCTTGCCTCGTTCGTAGTGCCAAGCGACTATAATTCCAGCAACAGCAGCACTGGAGGAGGCTTTGGTGGTGGCTTCGGTCCCGGTGGTGGCGGCTTTGGTGGTGGCTCCAGTTCGTCATATATAATCACATGCCCAGGACTTACCTCCGGCAACTCTTATACCGTGACAATCGGAAGCACCTCATCAACCGTGAAGGCACAGACCACCGGCTCCTCAAGTAGCGACCGCCGTTAATCACCCTCCAACTATACATAAATTCCATTACATCCCCAATAGAATCAGTCGAGTCTCACCGACCCGGCTGATTCTGTTTTCTGTCTTACGGAAATAATTCCTCAAGAATTTCAATTCTTCTTTCCTTGCTCACATTGAAAAGCAAGTTTTGTTGGAAGTCCTTATATAAATCCATATTGGGGCGTATGAAGCGCCGTCTACGGATACCATCCAGCATTACTGCCAATTCATAATGACCTTTAGTGTTAATGCTGATCTGTATATCCGAAAACTTTCGTCCCTTTGAATCCATCAATTCAGATTCTATCTTAGGGAGATCAAGATATCCGAATTCCGAAAGGCGTTGGTTAATAGTATTTATTATAATATTTCCCCATCTTTCATCTATGGCATATTCTTTTATCCATTTTGACGTTTTACTTAATTCTTCCGCTATTTTGGCAATAATCTTTTCGGGGTTTTTAATTCCTTGTTCCTTTGCTATGTATATAATGTCTTCTTTTGTTATATTTTTATACTTTCCACCTATAGTGAGACATCTTTCAAATTCTGCGTCTGTGCCATATCTATTAAAATATTGTGTCCTCCACTCCCCTTTTATTAAATTTTTAATCAATAAAAAATCAATTCGTATCAAAATAAATGCAATGGCTCTGAAGCAAAAACCCTGTTACCCTTTTACACCTATATCAGATCTTGGAGTTGACGATGGCGAGGATCTCTTCCTCCTGCTTGGCTGCCTCAGCCTCGATGGCGGCTCCGCGAGCCACGAGTTCGTCTGCCTTCGTGCGGTCCTTAAGTCCGGCTGCATTGATCTTAACATTGAGGAATGCTCCCCTTACGGCAGCATGGGCTGCCAATGCACCAACCCCGGCATCCGTAACTGAAGCCTGATTCCCATTCTCAGCCATGTCGCGTACCAATGCAAACACCTCAGCAGCTGTCTCCATAGTGCATAGCGGCACCTGTGTGGCATAAAGCGTTGCCTCCTCCATTGCCTTAGCCCTCGCTGCCTTCTCTGCATCAGTCTTCTTCGGCATTGCAAATACATCCATGATACGGTTGAAGGCGGCAGTGTCCTCATCAACAAGGTGAAGCATCCGCTCCATAAGATCCTGACCTCTCTCAGCAGCATCAGAAAATTCCTCCCAACGGTCATCATAGGCAGCCTTATGGGCTGTGAGATTGGCAACCATTGTGCCAAGCGCGGCACCAAGCGCTCCCATATATGCCGAAATGGAACCTCCACCCGGAGCCGGCGACTCTGAGGCAGTCTCCTCAGCAAAGCCACGGGCTGTAAGGTCGACAAGTTTCTTGGCAGACTTATCCTCGATAAGATATTCTATCACTTTCTGCTGTGGGTCAAACTCACCGAGTTGGTCAAGACCCATCGACTTGATGGCTATGCGGATAATCTCACTGTCAGGGATACCGACTGAACGGTGTTGCTTGCGAAGGAAATACTTGCCGGCATCTATGAGAGTACGCTTCGGCACAAGACCTACAATCTCCGTACCAGTAACGCGAACTCCTCTCTCGTTGGCAGCGCGACACACCTCATCAAACGCAACATGGAGAGGTACCTCTGAGATATTGGTGATGTTCATCGAAACCTGTGCGATGCCATATTCATCTATATACCAGCCTATAGCTTTCGTTCCCTTGAGTGTGCCGGGAATCATTATGGTGTTGCCATTCTCATCTTTCATCGGTTTGCCGGTCACCTTTCCACCCTCACGCATAGGGCGTCCTTTCTCACGCACATCAAAAGCGATGGCGTTGGCACGCCTTGTTGAGGTTGTGTTAAGGTTATAGTTCACGGCAATCAGGAAGTCACGCGCACCGATAGTGGTTGCCCCGGTCTTTGCAACCTCCTCGTCAAACAGACGGTTGCCGAAGTCCGGACCTTTCTGCTCATTCCCCATCTTCTCCGGAAGTGCCTCATACTCACCGGCACGACAGACAGCCAGGTTCTTACGTTCCGGAGTAAACGCCGCTGCCTCATAGCAGTAGGTCGGTATATTCAACTCCTTTGCCACACGCTCAGCGAGCTTGCGTGCCATCTCTGCACACTCCTCAAGTGTGACACCGGAAACCGGGATAAGGGGGCATACATCGGTGGCTCCCATTCGCGGATGCGCACCATGATGACCTCTCATGTCGATAACCTCAGCTGCCTTCTTAATTCCTTGGAAAGCAGCCTCCACAACATCTTCCGGTGCGCCTACAAATGTAACCACCGTGCGGTTGGTTGCCTCGCCCGGGTCCACATCAAGAAGACTGATTCCCTTCACCGCACAGATGGCATCTGTGATGGCCTTGATTTTCTCTTTGTCGCGTCCCTCGCTGAAATTAGGCACACATTCAATGATTCGTGTATTCATGATTTTAGTCTAAGTTCTTTTCTCAGCTCAAAATCTAAAGTTTATGCGGTCACATCATTTATGAAATGACGGAGTGTTACTCCCGGATTCGCCCTTTCCATAAACAGCGTTCCGATAAGGAACCCGCGATAACCTATCTCACGCAGTTTCCTTACCTCCTCTGGAGTAGTAATTCCGCTCTCTGAGATTTTCAGAATCTCTGTCGGAAGTTTGGGATAAAGTCTTTCAGCTGTTGTGAGATCCACCTTATAGTCAGCAAGATTGCGGTTATTGACTCCAATGACGTCCACTTCCGGAACAATCTTGTCGATGTCTGCCTCATCATGGATGTCGAGCACAACCTCAAGTCCTATCTCATGGGCCACCTCAACAATCTCCTTTAACTCAGCCTTGGAGACAGTGTCGGCTATCAACTGCACTGCATCTGCGCCCCAGAGACGTGCCTCGAACAGCTGGCGTGGGTCAAGGATGAAGTCGCGACGAAGGAGTGGTATGTTGCAGCTGTGGCGCGCAACTGCAAGGTCTGACAAAGAGCCGCCAAAATATACCGTGTCGGTAAGCACGGAGCAGGCTGCAGCCCCACCCTTCTCATATTCCGGGATGATGACCGCCGGACTCGCATAGGGATGGATCATATCCCTTTGCGACGGTGAACGCCTCTTGAATTCCGCGATGATGCCTGACTCGCTCCCCTGCAATGCCTCTTTCAGCGACAGCGGCTTATGCACGTATTCCGCTGCCTTCTTCTTGGCTGAGGCGTAGATTCCCAACTGCGACTTTGCCTCAATTTTCACTTTCTTCGAGGCTATGATTTTCTCAAGTGTTGATTCCATGTATAAATTTTTCGTTTTTCTTGATTTCAATATTTCGCCCAAAATTACAACGTTTTTCTAAAAAAACGAAAGATCTCTCGCAATTATTCTATTTTTGCTCTTCTTTTACCTTTCACAACCACATTTCTCCCACTCTATGCCCTAAAATATTTGTGTAGGCAAACTATTTTCTGTTTGAAAAAAGTGTCTTATATTTGCAGAAAATTTTGAGCCCATTTTATAAAAGATATAACCATGACAAAACATAAATACGACAGCCTGATGTCTAATGCCAAAGACTATGTGATGATTATCATCGGATTGATAATCTATTCCGTCGGTTTCACCGCGTTCGTCCTTCCCCACGGCATCGTAATCGGTGGCATGGCGGGTCTCGGCACACTCGTCTATTTCGCCACCAACACCGTTGTCCCGGTGTCTGTCACTATGTATGGCGTCAACATTATCCTGATGATTTGCGGCTACCGCATGCTCGGCCGCCAGTTCACCATCCGCACAATCTTCGGAGCCACCGGCATCTCCCTCTTCATCGGTCTCCTCGAGGGTTATTTCACATCTCATCCGCCATTGATTGCCGAGACTCCCATGAGTCTGGTGCTTGGAGGCATCCTCTGCGGCACAGGAATCGGAACCATCTACATACACAACGGCACCTCCGGCGGCTCTGACATCGTGGCTGCCATGGTCACGAAAGTGTCGAATGTGAGTGTCGGACGAATCCTTATGGCTGTCGACATGTCGATTGTCGCCTTCACTTTCTTCCTCCCGTTCAACGGCGACCTTGAGGCACGCATCCAGGCGAGCCTTCCAAGAATTATCTATGGTTGGGTCACAATCTTCATATATTCCTATATGACTGACATGATTATCGACACCAACCGCCGGGCAACACAGTTCATCATCTTCTCCCACAAATGGGCTGAGATTGCCGACAGGGTAAACAATGAGGCGCATCGCGGCGTGACTGTACTCGATGGCCAGGGATGGTATTCAAAGCAGGAAGTCAAGATCCTTCTGGTGTGGTGCCGAAAGATTGAGTCTGTCACCATTTTCCGCATCATAAAGTCTATCGACAATGATGCCTTCATCACACAAAGCAACGCCAACGGCGTCTATGGCAAGGGTTTCGACGTGATGCGTATCAAAATGAAGAAGCATCATCAGTCGTCAATCCCCTCTTCCTCTAATGATGTATTGTAGTGTGTTCCGCCCAGGGGGCGGAAGTGCTGTCTAAATCATCTTCCTTTGCAGATAATTAGAATTTTTTTTGTAATTTTGCGCAAAATTTCAAACATATACATTTATGAGCGAATTAGCCACCAAATACAACCCCTCTGAGGTTGAAGACAAATGGTATGCATACTGGATGGAGCACGGTCTGTTCCACTCCGAACCCGACAATCGTGAACCGTTCTGCATCGTAATCCCGCCGCCAAACGTTACCGGCGTACTTCATATGGGACACATGCTCAACAATACTATCCAGGACATCCTCGTGCGCCGCGCACGTATGCAGGGCAAGAATGCCCTCTGGGTGCCGGGCACCGACCACGCCGCAATCTCCACTGAGGCTAAGGTCGTGGCAAAACTCGCTCAGGATGGAATCAAGAAAACCGACCTCTCCCGCGAGGAATTCCTCAAACACGCCTGGGACTGGACCCACAAGTATGGCGGCATCATCCTCGAGCAGCTCCGCAAGCTCGGCGCCTCATGCGACTGGCAGCGCACTGCGTTCACCATGGACGAGACACGCTCCAAGAGCGTGATGAAAGTGTTCTGCGAGCTCTACAACCGTGGGCTTATCTATCGCGGCGTGCGTATGGTAAACTGGGACCCCAAGGCGCTCACCGCCCTCTCCGACGAGGAGGTTATATATAAGGAGGAGCAGAGCAAGCTTTTCTACCTTAAATATATGGTGGAAGGTGAGGATGGCAAGTATATCGTGGTTGCCACCACTCGCCCGGAGACTATCCTCGGCGACTCTGCAGTGTGCGTCAATCCCAATGACGAGCGTTACACATGGCTGAAAGGTAAGCGCGTGATTGTGCCTCTCGTCGGTCGTTCTGTGCCTATCATCATGGACGACTACGTGGAGATGGACTTCGGCACCGGATGCCTTAAGGTTACCCCAGCCCATGACGTCAACGACTATATGCTCGGCGAAAAGTACGGTCTTGAGACTTTCGACATCTTCAACGACAACGGCTCTATCTCTGAGGCGGGCGGCATGTACATCGGCATGGACCGCTTCGACGTGCGTAAGCAGATTATGGTTGACCTTGCCGACGCCGGTCTCGTGGAGAAGGTTGAGGACTATGTCAACAAGGTTGGTCACTCAGAGCGCACTGACGCTGTCATAGAGCCTAAGCTATCCATGCAGTGGTTTGTGAAGATGCACGACCTCGCTGTCCCCGCTCTTGAGGCTGTCGAGACTGATTATATCAAGTTTGTCCCGGCTAAATACAAGAATACCTACCGCTATTGGATGAACAATATCAAAGACTGGTGCATCTCCCGTCAGCTCTGGTGGGGACACCAGATCCCGGCTTGGTATCTTCCCAATGGCGCCGGCTACGTGGTGGCTGAGAATGAGGAGGAGGCGCTCCTGAAGGCTATCGAGAAGACCGGCAACCCGGAGCTTACACTCAGCGACCTTACACGCGACCCCGACTGTCTCGACACATGGTTCTCATCTTGGCTGTGGCCTATCTCCCTCTTCAACGGTATCCTTGAGCCCGACAATGAGGAGTTTAAATACTACTACCCCACCACCGACCTTGTCACCGGTCCGGACATCATCTTCTTCTGGGTAGCGCGCATGATTATCGCCGGATATGCCTTCTGCAACGACAAACCGTTCAGCAACGTGTATTTCACCGGCATCGTGCGCGACAAGATTGGCAGGAAGATGTCTAAGTCGCTCGGCAACTCCCCCGACCCGCTGGAGCTTATCGAGAAATTCGGTGCTGACGGTGTACGCATGGGCATCATGCTTGCCGCTCCGGCTGGCCACGACATAATGTATGATGACTCTCTCTGCGAGCAGGGTCGCAATTTCTGCAACAAAATCTGGAATGCCTTCCGTCTTGTGAAGGGATGGGAAGTTGACAACGACCGTCCGCAGCAGGAATATGCCAAGAAGGGCATCGAATGGTTTGAGTCGGAGATGAACCGCACCCTCGCCGAGGTTGACGACCTCATGGGTAAGTTCCGCATCTCTGAGGCACTTATGGCTGTCTACAAACTCTTCTGGGATGAGTTCTCATCCTGGTATCTTGAGGTCATCAAACCCGCCTACGGAAGTCCTATCGACGGCGAGACCTACGCCGCTACTCTCAAGTTCTTCGATACGCTGCTCCGTCTCCTTCACCCCTTCATGCCGTTTATCACTGAGGAACTCTGGCAACATCTCTACGACCGTCAGGACGGCGAGAGCATCATGATTGCCCAGATACCGGCTGCCGAACCGTTCGACAATGATGTCATTGCCCGTTTCGACACCCTCAAGGAGGTGATTGCCGGCATCCGCACGGTCCGCAAGCAGAAGCAGATTCCGCAACGCGATGCCCTTGAGCTCCTTGTCAAGGGTCCGCACGACGGAATCCTCGACAGCATCCTTGAGAAGATGGGCAACCTCTCCATGATCTCACTCGTGGAGGAGAAACCGGCAGCTGCCGCTTCCTTCATCGTCGGCTCTACTGAGTATTGCATCCCAATCACCGCCAACATCAACGTGGAGGAAGAGTTCAAGAAACTGAACGGCGACCTCGAATA
>CAZRUR010000061.1:0-15581 GCA_964603335.1 uncultured Sangeribacter sp.
AATCGGCTCTCCGGAGCCACTAACATTCATTCAAAAAAATAACCGAAGTATTGTTTTATATTTTGCGCATAGAATTTAGATAAGCAACTATTTTGTTTAATAATTATGTTTTATGATAGGTTTTTCGCAAAAATTTAGTAAATTTGCGGCTTGATAAGTAAAAAGCAATTTATGAGCGACAGATTGTACATTTTTGACACGACTCTCCGTGATGGGGAGCAGGTGCCGGGATGTCAGTTGAACACGGTAGAAAAGATTGAGGTGGCAAAAGCCCTTGAATCACTCGGTGTCGATGTAATCGAGGCCGGTTTTCCTGTGTCATCACCCGGCGATTTTAATTCAGTTGTAGAGATATCGAAGGCAGTGACATGGCCTACTATCTGTGCGTTGACACGTGCAGTGGAGAATGACATCCGAGTAGCAGCAGATGCACTAAAATATGCCAAGCATCCACGCATCCACACAGGCATCGGCACATCTGACCCCCATATTAAATATAAATTCAACTCCACACGCGAAGAGATACTTGAGCGTGCAATACAGTCTGTGAAATATGCCAAGAAATTTGTAGAGGACGTACAGTTTTATGCAGAAGACGCCGGGCGCACGGAGAATGAATTTCTTGCGCGTGTAGTTGAGGCTGTCATCAAGGCTGGTGCAACCGTAGTCAATATACCCGACACCACAGGATATTGCCTGCCCTGGGAATTTGGAGAGAAGATCAAATATCTCATGGAACATGTTGACGGAATAGACAAGGTAACAATTGCCACACATTGCCACAATGACCTCGGCATGGCCACCGCCAACACCATCTCAGGCGTAATGAATGGAGCACGTCAGGCAGAGGTGACCATCAACGGTATTGGAGAGCGTGCCGGCAACACAGCCTTAGAGGAGGTGGTGATGACCCTACGCTCACACAAAGAACTTGGGATAGACACGAATATCAACGCCACAAAAATCACAGGTATCAGCCGTATGGTGTCGAGTCTGATGAATATGCCGGTTCAGCCCAACAAGGCAATCGTAGGCCGCAACGCCTTTGCCCACTCATCAGGCATCCATCAGGATGGAGTGCTTAAAAACCGTGAGAGCTATGAGATTATCGACCCCAAAGATGTTGGAATCGATGAGAACTCAATTGTGCTCACAGCCCGCAGTGGGCGTGCGGCGCTTAAACATAGACTTCACGTGTTGGGTTGCGAGCTCAATGCCGAACAGCTTGACAAGGCATATGAGGCCTTCCTCAAACTTGCGGACAGGAAGAAAGAGGTGAATGATGACGATGTGCTCATGATAGCCGGGCAGCACCGCAAGGCAACCTCCCGCATCAAGCTCGACTTCCTCCAGGTGACAGCCGGCGTAGGCATCACCTCCGTGGCAAGCGTAGGCCTTGACATAGCCGGAGAGAAATTTGAGGCATGTGCGTCAGGGAATGGCCCTGTGGATGCAGCCATCTCAGCCATCAAGATAATAATAAGGAGAAAGATGCTTGTGAAGGAATTCCTAATCCAAGCCATCAACAAAGGAAGCAACGATGTCGGCAAGGTGCATATGACAGTTGAGTACGATGGAGCAAGCTATTATGGTTTCTCAGCCAATACAGATATCGTGGCCGCGAGCGCAGAAGCATTCATCGACGCAATCAATAAGTTTGTGGTTTAAGGTAAAAAGGCAAGAAGGCAAAATAAGGCAAGAAGGTATAAGAACAAATAATATAGATGGGAACGACACTTTTCGACAAGATATGGGACGCGCATGTGGTGAACCGCATACCGGATGGTCCCGACCAATTATATATCGACAGGCATTACTGTCATGAGGTTACGAGTCCACAGGCATTTGAGGGGCTGCGCAAACGCGGCATCAAGGTGATGCGTCCGGAGCGGACATTCTGCTCTCCCGACCACAACATCCCTACCCTACATCAGGATGAGCCGATAAAGGATCCGGTATCAAAGAATCAGGTGGACACACTCGCCAAGAATGCGGCAGAATTCGGGGTGACCTACTATGGGATTGGGAATCCGAAGAATGGCATTATCCACGTGATAGGACCTGAGAACGGACTCACGTTGCCGGGTATGACCCTGGTGTGTGGCGACTCACACACCTCAACCCATGGAGCACTTGGAGCCGTAGCCTTTGGCATCGGCACCAGCGAGGTAGAGATGGTTCTTGCCTCCCAGTGTATCATCCAACCCAAGCCAAAGAAGATGCGAATCACAGTAGACGGGAAACTTCAGCCGGGAGTGACCGCAAAAGATATAGCACTCTATATAATCGCGCAGATGACCACCGGGGGCGCCACAGGATACTTTGTGGAATATGCCGGTGAGGCAATCCGCGCCCTGAGCATGGAGGAGCGTATGACACTCTGCAACCTCTCAATCGAGATGGGGGCACGAGGCGGCATGATAGCCCCGGATGAGAAAACCATCGAATATGTGAAGGGTCGCGAATTTGCTCCCAAAGGTGAAGAGTGGGATAAGTCAGTAGCCTACTGGCGCACACTAAAGACCGATGAGGACGCCGTGTTTGACCGCGAGGTGAAATTTAAGGCAGAAGACATAGAGCCAAGAATCACCTATGGCACCAACCCCGGTATGGGCATTGGAATCACAGAGACTATACCAGCACCCGCCCCCAATGATGAACAAGGGAAAATCTCATATGAGAAAGCATTAAAATATATGGGATTTAAGACAGGGGAATGTCTACTTGGGAAACCAGTGGACTACGTATTCCTTGGCTCATGCACCAACGGGCGTATAGAGGATTTCCGTGCGTTTTCCAACTTTGTGAAGGGTAAGAAGAAAGCCGAGGGTGTGACAGCATGGATAGTGCCCGGTTCTTGGGGTGTAGACAGGCAGATTAGAGAGGAAGGTATCGACAAGATACTTGAGGATGCAGGATTTGAACTTCGTCAGCCCGGATGCTCGGCATGTCTTGCCATGAATGAGGACAAGATACCGGCAGGGAAATTGGCAGTGTCAACCTCCAACCGTAATTTCGAGGGTCGACAGGGACCTGGCTCAAGGACAATCCTTGCCGGGCCACTGGTGGCAGCTGCTGCAGCAATCACAGGGATAATAACAGATCCAAGAACTATCTAACCGCGACCTTATTATGAAAGAAAAATTCTCAACAATCATATCAAGCTGCGTTCCCTTGCCGATGGAGAACGTAGACACCGACCAGATAATCCCGGCACGTTTTTTGAAAGCCACATCAAGAGAGGGATTCGGCGACAATCTCTTCCGTGACTGGCGATTTGACAAAGAAGGGAATCCTATCAGCACATTTGTGCTTAACGACCCAACATACTCAGGCTGCGTATTGGTTGCAGGTAAGAATTTCGGGTCAGGGTCATCACGCGAGCATGCGGCATGGGCAATCCACGACTATGGGTTCCGCGTGGTGGTGTCAAGTTTCTTCGCAGACATCCACAAACAGAACGAGCTAAACTGCTTTGTGCTACCGGTGACAGTCAGCGAGGAATTTCTTGCAGAGCTTTTCGCCTCTATCAACGAAAATCCCAAGACAGAGGTGAAGATAGACCTTCCCTCACAGAGCATCACCAACCTTGCGACAGGAAAGTCGGAGCAATTCGATATCAATCCCTATAAGAAACAATGTCTCAGTGAGGGACTTGACGATGTAGAGTATCTCCTCTCAAAGAAAGCAGACATAGAACGCTTCGAGGCCTCAAGACTATGACGCAAGGAATGGCAGTAGAAATAATGGACACGACACTCCGTGATGGGGAACAGACTTCAGACGTCTCGTTCTCTGTAACGGAGAAGTTGACCATAACGCGCCTGCTTCTCAATGATCTGCACGTGCCACGCATAGAAGTGGCATCAGCGCGAGTCTCTGAGGGTGAGTTTGAGACTGTCAAGAAGATTTGCGAATGGGCAAAGAGTGCGGGAAAGCTCGAGTCAGTCGAGGTGTTGGGATTTATAGATGATGGGAAATCAATAAAATGGATCTCAGAAGCTGGGGGCAAGGTTATAAACCTATTGTCAAAAGGATCGGAGAAGCATTGCCGCTATCAGTTAAACCAGACACCGGAAGAGCATTTCGCAAAAATAGCAGAAGAGGTAAAGCGAGCTGTAGACGCCGGATTGACCGTAAACCTCTATCTTGAGGATTGGAGCAACGGGATGAAGCATTCACGCGACTATGTGTTCGCCATGATGGAAAGTCTGAAGGATTTGCCAATCAAGCGCTTTATGTTGCCAGACACACTTGGTGTGCTTAATCCCTATGACACACTGTCGTATGTGCACAATATGGTGAAACGTTATCCGGGACTTCATTTTGATTTCCATGCGCACAATGACTACGACCTTGCCACAGCCAACGTGTTTGCCGCCGTGAAAGGTGGGGCAAAGGGAGTGCATTGCACCGTAAACGGACTTGGAGAGAGAGCCGGCAATGCCACCATGTCGAGTGCCATAGCAGTGATTCATGACCAGCTGCATGGCTATACCGGGATTGATGAGACAATGATAAATAAGGTGAGCCATATGGTGGAATCGTTCTCAGGAATCATGGTGCCACCAAATAAACCAATCATTGGAGAGAGTGTCTTTACGCAATGTGCGGGTGTGCATGCTGATGGCGACAACAAATACAACCTGTATTACAATGATCTTCTTCCGGAGCGATTTGGCAGGGAGAGGGAATATGCACTCGGCAAGACATCTGGGAAAGCCAACATCAGGAAGAACTTGGAGGCATTGGGGATAGAGCTCAATGATGATGATATCAAGAAAGTGACGGCACGCATCACTTATCTTGGCGACAAGAAAGAGATAGTGACTCAGAGTGACCTTCCTTTTATCGTGGCAGATGTATTGAAGCATGCCACTATCCCATCACGAGTGAGCGTTGTGAACTATGCCTTGAATCTCACACGGGGTTTGAGACCGTGCGCCACAGTCAAGTTGATGATAGATGGTGAGGAATATCAGGAATCAGCCCCCGGGGATGGACAGTTTGACGCATTCATGAAGGCTGTGAGACATATCTATACTGTAAGGCTGAAACGCAACTTCCCTACCCTAACCAATTACACGGTGAATATACCACCGGGTGGACACACAGACGCATTGGTGCACACCACGATTACATGGGAATACAAAGGGTCAGTGTTGAAGACACGGGGACTTGATCCCGACCAGACAGAGGCGGCGATCCAGGCGACGGTGAAGATGCTCAATTTGTTAGAACTCTAAAACAATAATCATATGGAACTGAAAATAGCAGTGTTGCCAGGAGATGGCATCGGGCCAGAGATAAGCACACAGGGAGTGGATGTAATGACAGCCGTGTGTAACAAATTCGGACATAAAGTAGATTATCGCTTTGCCATTTGCGGGGCTGATGCAATCGACAAGGTGGGGGATCCGTTCCCTGAGGAGACTTATCAGACCTGCCTTTGGGCAGACGCGGTATTGTTTTCCGCAGTAGGTGACCCCAAGTTTGACAATAATCCGACAGCGAAGGTTCGTCCGGAGCAGGGACTTCTTGCCATGAGGAAGAAACTGGGTCTGTTTGCCAACATACGACCTGTGGAGACTTTTGATTGTCTTCTCCATATGTCACCACTTCGCAAAGAGATTGTGGAGGGGGCAGATTTCGTTTGTATCCGAGAGCTCACCGGCGGTATGTATTTCGGAGAGAAACTCGAGGGAGACGACAAGGCATACGACACCAATTTCTATACCCGCAAAGAGGTGGAGCGTATTCTGCGCGAGGCATATAGCTACGCACGCCGCCGCCGTCATCATCTCACTGTTGTAGACAAGGCCAATGTGCTTGCCTCATCAAGACTCTGGAGGAAAGTGGCACAGGAAATTTCTGCAGAATATCCTGATGTAGAGACAGACTATATGTATGTAGACAATGCCGCCATGCGACTGATCCAGGATCCAAGATTCTTTGATGTGATGGTGACCGAGAATACATTCGGCGACATCCTTACAGACGAGGGAAGTGTGATTTCCGGGTCAATGGGACTTCTTCCCTCAGCCTCTACCGGCGAGAAGACACCAGTGTTTGAGCCTATCCACGGTTCATGGCCACAGGCAAAAGGGAAGAATATCGCCAATCCATTGGCACAGATTCTTTCAGTGGCAATGCTGTTTGAATATTTCAATCTGATGGAAGAAGGTGCACTTATCCGAGAGGCAGTGAATGCATCACTTGATGCGAATGTGAGGACTCCGGAGATCCAGGTGCCAGGCGGAGCAACATATGGCACTAAGGAAGTTGGTGCCTGGATTGTGGATTACATCAAAAATAAATGACAGCACTTCCACCCTTTGGGCGGAACACACTACAATACATCAAAGACTTTTGTAACTATTATGTGTAACAAAGGGCGGAAACCGGATGGCTTCTGCCCTTTATTTGTGTAGATATAATATTATCAATAATTTTCAGCGCGGACTTCGAAGTATGCCTGCTTGTGGAAGCAAACCGGGCAAACCTCAGGAGCAGAAGTGCCGATTGCGATGTGTCCGCAATTGCGGCATTCCCAGATTGTTACGCCACTCTTATTGAACACTTCCATAGCCTCAACATTCTTAAGGAGTTTGCGATATCGTTCCTCATGATGCTTCTCAATGTCAGCCACCTGACGGAACTGCTCTGCCAACTCCGGGAAACCCTCATCGATTGCATCCTGAGCGAATGTGTTGTACATATCAGTCCACTCATAGTTCTCGCCTTCAGCAGCATGAAGAAGATTTGTGGCAGTGTCCTGGCTTAAGCCGCCAAGCGCCTTAAACCATAGTTTAGCGTGCTCCTTCTCGTTGTCAGCAGTCTTGAGGAACAGTTCAGCGATTTGTTCGTAACCGTTCTTCTTTGCGACAGAAGCGAAATATGTGTACTTATTTCGTGCCATACTCTCGCCGGCAAAAGCAGCCTCAAGGTTTTTCTCAGTCTTGGTGCCGGAGTATTTGTTGGCGGGCTGGTCAGCGACACTGTCAGTAATCTCGACTTTCCCGAAATAGGATGCGTCATGCTTACATACCGGGCAAATGAAACCTTCAGGGAGTTCGTTACCCTCATATTCATATCCGCAGACAGTGCAACGCCATGATGTGTGATTATCCTTAGGCTCTGGCTTTGCCTCTGGTTTGGGCTTGATATTTGCCTTATAGTAAGCGTATGTAACAGACGGCACATCGTTGAGCACCTCAGATTGAGTCACCTTACCGATGAACATCATATGAGTGCCAAGGTCGATGCATTGGTCAACGGCAACAGAGATATAAGAATTGGTGCCTTTGATGACAGCATAAGTGCCATTGTCAACACGTTTGAGATAAGGGCAGTCAGCGCATTTGTCGACATCTCTGCCGCTTTGGAAACCGAAGCGTTTGAAGAGTTCAAAATCAGCATCCTGACTGATTATAGAAGCAGTCAAAATACGAGATTTCTGCACCAGCTCACAAGTGAGGCTGGTTTTGTTGAGACATACCGACACCTGATTAGGATCGGAAGTGACCTGCTCAAAAGTGTTTGATATACAGCCGTTGTCTTTGCCGTCGCATACGGTAGTGATTACATACAGTCCGTATGGAATGTTAAACATGGCATTTTTCATAATAAATTTTGGGTTGGAATATGAAACGTTTTCTTTTTTTAACAACTTTGCTGAGCGTTTTGTTCGTGATATTTATAGTCATTCATAAATTTCTTAAAAAATCACAATGGATTGTGATTTTTGTTTTGCAGAATTAAAATTAATGATTAACTTTGCAGAAATCACAATAGATTGTGATTTTTAGATAAGAATGAACGTAATAGAAATTGGAGACACGATAAAGAAAAGGAGAAAATTACTTAATATAAATCAACCTACATTGGCGATGTTGTCTGATGTAGGGTTAAATACGTTGGTGTCAATAGAAAGAGGTAATGGGAATCCAAAGATTGAGACACTTCTGTCGCTACTTGACACGCTTGGTCTTCAACTAAAAATAACACTTAAAGATTAAGAGGAATGCGAAGATGTGAGGTATACGTAAATGGTAAATTATCAGGAGTTTTGACAGAACATATTAGTCCCAGAAGTTATAACTTCCAATATGATGAAGAATATATAAAGAATGGAGGCGTACCTGTCAGTCTAACAATGCCAGTGAGAGAGTCAGCATATAGTTCCCCCACTCTATTCCCTTATTTCTTTAATCTTTTGTCGGAAGGAGAGAATAGAGAATTGCAGTCTTCATCTCTTCATATAGATAAGGATGATGATTTTGGTATACTTCTTGCCACAGCCCGCTATGATACGGTAGGAGCCGTGACAGTAAGACCTATATAAATATGAATAAAATCACGTTGAGCAGATGCCCATCATCATTGCAGGAAGGTTTCGCCACATATTCCCCATCAGCATTAAGAAAATTGTTTGATGGAAATAAAGTAAGTCCTTTTTTGGATTTTGGTTCGCCCTCATCCGGTGATAAATCATCACAAGAGGCAGTAAAAAATGCAGGAAGACTTTCACTATCGGGAGCACAATCCAAATTCGGATTAGTATTGGATAAAGATTGCAAACTGAGATATTCAAGGTTTGAAGAGCAAAGCACATATATACTAAAACCACGACCTTCTGGATATCATATAATCAATAGGGACTATTGTGCTGCCAATGAGAATGTAACGATGCAGATGGCATCTCAAATCTACGGCATCGAAACTGCAGCCAATGGAATCTGTTTTTTTCAAGATGGTGAGCCGGCATACCTTACGCGAAGATTTGATGTTGGCGAAGGGAAGAAATATGCACAAGAAGATTTTGCATCGCTGATGGGGCTGACAAAGGCTAACGGAGGCTCAGACTTCAAATATTGCAATGGAAGCTATGAGGAATGTGGAGACATAATCAAGCGTTTTGTGAAATCAGCAATGATTGACTTGTTGAGATTCTTCAGGGTGGTTTTATTTAACTTTATAACTTTGAATGACGATGCACATCTGAAGAATTTCAGCCTATTAAGCAATGGCGAAGAATATCACTTATCGCCTGCATATGATTTGATAAACACATCATTGCAAATTTATGAACCACGCATATTTGCACTTGAAAACGGACTATTTAAAGAAGGAATGAACCTTAGTGATGTCAGAGGCGTAACGTATAAGGATTTTGTAGAGTTGGGCAGAAGAATCGGATTGCCAGAGAAATTAGTGATGAAGGAAATAGTAAGATTCTCCACTCCCAACGAACAAGCTGATATGCTTCTTAAACGTTCCTTCTTATCAGAAGAATTGAAAAAGAGTTATATCTATAGTTACCATTACAGACAATTTATGCTAAGACCAGAATAATATGGATAATAATAATATAGGATTTCTGTTTGACCTTGACGGGGTCTTGATTGACAGTGAGAGAGAATATTCGAAGATATGGGCAAAGGTAAACGAGGAGTATCCGAGCGACACGAAATCGCTTGAGGTAGTGATCAAAGGGTGCACCCTTGACAAGATACTTGATGACCACTACCCTGACCCGAAGATTAGGGAGAAGGTAGTGGCGCGTCTTTATGAATTGGAGATACTGATGAAATACAACTATCTTCCAGGAGCGGAGAAACTTCTGAGAGAGATAGAGGCATCGCCCTACAAGATGGCGCTTGTGACGAGCAGCAACGACGTGAAGATGGCGCATCTCAAAGAGGAATTGCCGGAATTGATGGGGATGTTTGACTTTGTTGTGACTGCCGACCTTATAACCAAATCCAAGCCAGACCCAGAGGGATATCTCTTGGGAGCATCCAAGATAGGGTGTGACGCAAAGCGATGCGTGGTGTTTGAGGATTCACTGCAGGGAGTGAAGGCAGGCCAGAACTCCGGGGCATATGTAGTGGGTGTGGCCGGGACCTTGCCGGCAGAGATACTTGCTCCCTATGCCGACATCGTCATAGACTCGTTGGAGGAAATATCATTGGATAAATTAGTCGACACAATCAAGAAGCACAATGAACAATAACATACCCCTGGCAGAAAGGTTACGTCCAAAGACACTTGATGACTACATTGGGCAGCGGCATCTTGTAGGAGAAGGTGGTGTGATTCGCCGAATGATTGAGTCAGGCAGAATCAACTCCTTCATTTTGTGGGGGCCACCGGGAGTTGGCAAGACCACCCTTGCCAAGATTATTGCCAATGTGACAGAGGCACCCTTTTACACACTTAGTGCAGTCACCTCCGGAGTAAAAGATGTCAGGGATGTCATAGAGCGCTGCAAGGCAGACGCCAACAGCATGTTCACCACGGTGAGACCCATACTGTTTATAGATGAAATCCACCGTTTCAACAAAGCGCAGCAAGACTCACTTCTTGGGGCAGTGGAGCAAGGGATAGTGACGCTGATTGGAGCCACAACAGAGAACCCGTCGTTTGAAGTGATACGTCCTCTTTTGTCGAGGGCGCAGGTGTATACGCTCAAGCCGCTCGATGTGGAAGACCTTGAGACACTTCTGGATAGGGCTATTACAAAAGACCCTATACTAAAGGAGAGGAAGACAGAGGTTAAGGAAAAGAGTGCCCTATTCAGATTTGCAGGAGGCGATGCCCGAAAGCTGCTTAATATCCTGGATCTTATCGAGCAATCGACATCATCGAACGAAACGATGGTGATAGACGACAAGATAGTGACAGAGCGACTTCAGGAGAATCCGGCAGCCTACGACCGCAACGGTGAGATGCATTATGACATAATCTCAGCCTTTATCAAGTCGATCAGAGGGAGCGATCCTGATGCAGCAGTCTATTGGCTTGCGAGGATGGTTGCCGGAGGCGAGGACCCGGAGTTTATTGCGAGAAGACTTGTGATCTTAGCTTCTGAAGACATTGGGTTGGCAAATCCAAATGCACTTCTACTTGCAAACGCTACCTTCGACGCGCTGAAAAAGATTGGATGGCCAGAGGGGAGGATAATACTCGCTGAATGTGCCGTCTACCTTGCCAACTCACCGAAGAGCAACTCCGCATATATGTCGATAGCTGCAGCCCTTGATGCTGTGGCAGAGACAGGGAACCTTCCCGTCCCACTGCATTTGAGGAACGCACCCACAAAGCTTATGAAAGACCTTGGATATCATGAGGGATACAAATATGCCCATGATTATGAGGGAAACTATGTGGATCAACAGTATCTTCCCACAGAACTTGCAGGGAGACGATTCTGGGATCCGTGTGACAATCCTCAGGAGGCAAAGATGTGGGGGCGACTTGAGGCATTGAGGAGCAAAAAGGAATCTTAGGAACCTTTGATATGGTTGTATTCAGCAAAAAAATTAACAATTTGACTAAATTTTTACGAATAATTTTGCCGTTAATTTTAAATCCATTAAATTTGCCACAAATATCAAGCAAATAAAGTTTACCCTTAAATAACAACTTTAATTTCATGAAAAAGCACAATTTTTATGCTGGTCCAAGTATCATGAGCCAGTTCACAATTGAAGAGACAGCCAAGGCAGTGCACAATTTCGCTGACATGGGTCTCTCTATTCTTGAGATCTCCCACCGCAGCAAACAGTTTCAGGCAGTGATGGACGAGACAGTAGCCCTCTTCAAGGAGCTTCTTGAGATACCAGAGGGATACAGCGTGCTCTTCCTCGGTGGTGGCGCAAGTCTTCAGTTCGCTATGGGGCCTATGAATATGCTCGCCAAGAAGGCAGCATATCTTGACACGGGTGTATGGGCAAGCAAAGCCATCAAAGAGGCAAAGCTCTTTGGCGAGGTTGACGTGGTAGCTTCTTCAAAAGACAAGAACTACACATACATTCCGAAAGACTACACAGTACCGACAGATGTAGACTATTTCCACTATACATCAAACAACACCATCTACGGCACAGAGATACGCAAAGATCCAGAGGTGCCAGTACGCATGATCTGCGACATGAGTTCCGATATCTTCAGCCGTCCTATCGACGTTGCCAAATATGACCTCATCTATGGTGGCGCGCAGAAGAATCTCGCACCCTCTGGCGTGACATTCGTGATTGTGAAAGACGATGCACTCGGACACGTAGACCGCGTTCTTCCGACAATGCTCGACTATCGCACACACGTGAAGAAAGGCTCAATGTTCAACACACCTCCGGTGCTTCCTATCTACTCAGCACTCCAGACACTCAAATATTACAAGAGCCTCGGTGGCATCCGCGCAATCGAGAAGATGGACCTTGAGAAAGCAGACTGCCTCTACAATGCAATCGACTCCAGCAAGATGTTTGTAGCCACAGTTCCTAACCACGAAGACCGCTCAATCATGAACGTATGCTTCGTGATGAAACCAGAATACAAGGATCTTGAGCAGGCATTCATTGACTTCGCAACTGAGAAGGGTATGGTAGGCATCAAGGGACACCGTGATGTAGGTGGTTTCCGTGCATCTCTCTACAATGCACTTCCACTTGACAGCGTAAAGGCACTCGTAGAGTGTATGAAAGAATTTGAGGCTAAACACTAATCCCCATATAGTTATGAAGATTCTTGTTTTCACAGAGAAACCGTTTGCTCCGGCAGCTGTAAAGGCTATCGCAGAAGCAATCAATGCTTCCGGCAACGATATGGAACTTGTGGAGAGAGGCACACGCGAAGACCTTTTCAAGGCAGTGAAAGATGCCAACGGACTCATTGTGCGCAGCGATGTAATCGACAATGAGGTAATGGACGCAGCTCCCAATCTGAAGGTTATCGTGCGTGCCGGTGCCGGTTATGACAACATCGACCTACAGGCAGCCACCAACCATGGCATCTGCGTGATGAACACACCGGGCCAGAACTCAAACGCTGTTGCTGAGCTTGTATTCGGTATGGTGATTATGATGTGCCGCAACCAATATAACGGCACCTCTGGTTCTGAGCTTAAGGGTAAGTCGCTCGGCATCTATGCTTTCGGTCAGGTTGGCAGAAACGTAGCCCGCATAGCAAAAGGATTCGGCATGAAAGTTCAGGCACTTGACGTGTTTGTTCCGGATGCAGTTATGGAAGCAGAGGGTGTGACTCCGGTGCATGACGTAAACGAACTCTTCTCACAGAACGATTTCGTGTCACTTCACATACCGGCAACTCCTCAGACCAAGAACTCAATCGGCTATGACCTCGTTAGCCGTATGCCAAAGAACGGAGTGCTTATAAACACAGCCCGTAAGGAGGTTATTGATGAGGCAGGACTTATCAAGGCACTTGAGGAGCGCCCCGACCTTCGCTATGTCAGCGACATCAAGCCAGCCGCTGCCGAGGAATTTGAGAAGAAGTTTGGTGCACGCGTATTCTTCACGCCGAAGAAGATGGGAGCCCAGACAGCAGAGGCAAATTTCAATGCCGGCGTAGCAGCTGCAGAGCAGTCAATCGCTTATCTCAAAGACGGTTGGAACAAATTTAAGGTTAACAAATAATTGTTAAACATTCTTATAGATATTATTTGTCCCGGACGGAAATAAGTCTGTCCGGGGCAAGTTTTTGTAATAATCATCATTGCCATGAAGCTCGCGTAATTTTACATTTAAACTGTTAATTATACATTTAGACAGATGGCTGAAACAGACAAGGAAATTACTCCGGGAAGAGGATTACTCGCAGTGTCTCCCATTATTGTGTTTTTAGTAGTGTATCTTGTCACGTCGCTTGTGATAGGTGATTTCTACAAGATGCCAATCAGCGTGGCAATGCTGATAGCCTCCATATGGGCAGCGGTGTCATTAAGAGGGATGAAATTGTCGGAACGGATAGAGGTTTTTTCCAAAGAGGCGGGCTCCTCGAATGTGATGTATATGGTATGGATCTTTATCCTTGCCGGAGCTTTTGCCGCCATTGCCAAGCAATCCGGTGCGGTAGAGGCAACTGTCAACCTTACGATGGCTCTATTGCCAGAGTCGTTTATCGTTCCGGGATTGTTTATCGCCACCTGTTTTATCTCAATGTCGATTGGAACATCAGTAGGTACGGTGGTTGCGTTGACACCGATAGCCATGCAGATGGCGGTAGATTCCGGCACGAGTGTGCCATATTTTGTAGCGATTGTGCTTGGAGGTGCGTTCTTCGGTGATAACCTATCCTTTATATCAGACACTACCATAGCTGCCACACGCACACAAGGATGTGGAATGAAACAGAAATTTTTCACCAACCTGAGGATAGTGGTCCCGGCAGCATTGATAGCGTTGGTGCTTTACTGTTTTAATGCACCGGAAATGAATATTCCGGATTCGCGTGAGATTGGGAATCTATGGCTGGTGATTCCCTATCTTGTGGTGATAGTTTGCGCAATTGTTGGAATAAATGTGGTTGTGGTTCTGCTATTGGGTATAGTATCAGCGACCATTATAGCCCTTTTTCAAGGCACAAGTCTTATTGATATTTGCACGACTGCGGGGGGCGGTATCGACTCTGTGGGGTCGTTGATAATCATCACCATACTCGCAGCGGGAATGCTTGGAATGATTAAGAAGGCTGGTGGTATTGAGTTTATCCTGAATATTCTGAGCCGCAATATATCGTCAGTGAAAGGTGCGCGAATGAGTATAGCTGCCTTGGTTGGTATTGTAAATCTATGCACGGCGAATAATACAGTGGCAATCATTACGGTTGGATCGTTGGCGAAACGTATCGCGAATCATTATGGCATCAGTGCAAGAAGGAGTGCGTCATTGCTTGACACTGGCTCATGTATAGTACAGGCTCTTATCCCCTTTGGTGCCCAATCACTTATGGCAGCATCGCTTGCCGGCATTTCACCCATCTCGATGTGGCAATACCTCTACTATCCGCAGATACTGATTGTGTGCCTGTTATGCTCTATATTCTTCGTATCAGCAAAGACGAAAGAATAGCAAAGACGACCCTTGTTTTGGGTCGTCCTTGTTATTAGGGCTTATCTTATAAATTCATTCAATTATGGGAGACCAGGTAAAACTTATAGTACAACCAAATGTGTCGACGGGACCCCCAGCTCTCCAATTTTCTTGAGGACTCATTTCAAATACCCATATTCCAATACACTTTACCGGCTTGCCGTTAATTTTGGCTGGGGAATAATTAAAATTGGCTTGGAGACGTGCCACATATGATTGAGCAATAGAACGAGAAAATGAAGCATGTAATACTTCCCAACCAGCAATTTTACCGGATTCGTCTAATGATATCATGATGGTAGCCGGATCATGATTGGTATAGTATTCTGATTTATGTCTTAAAAAGTCATAAGTAAGTCTCTGATAAGCACTTACCTTTGGCTCATATACGATTTTTTTGATTTCGAAACTGGGGCTTCAAAAAGGGTTGAGTCATTAATCCAATCTGATTGGCGAGTACCCGCACTTACAATTATGTCATCGTTTAAATCAACATTGTTAGTTTCCTGTGCATCGATATCCTCTGCTACAGACATTAGGCACGTCATTAGGATAAGCATAAGTTGACTAAGAAATCTCATGATAATATATATTATATGTTATTGTACTCCGCTAAATTTAAAGACTGATGAATCTACCTTATTTTATCCAACTACAAATTTAATAATTATTTTCTATTTATATAAA
>CAZRUR010000062.1:0-15568 GCA_964603335.1 uncultured Sangeribacter sp.
CCCTTTGCTTCCTTCCGATTCGCCTCGCGGTCGACACCGTTGCTCGGGACTATGCGCTTCCCACTATCAGGGCGCGCTCGGGACTTTCACCCTTTAGATTATGCCCATGTCGGGCGAACCAAATAGGAAGCATCGACTGCTATCGATGCTTCCTTTTAATTTTGTTGTGAAAAAAATATTTTGTTGGCTTATTTTTCTTCCAGTTTTGTCTTCTCGAAATGTGCTTTCTCAAGCTTGTCTGCCACATAATGTGCATCCACTGTGAAGGTCTTCACTGGATCCGACGGCACCTCAAACATCGCGTCTACCATGATGGTCTCCACTATTGAGCGAAGTCCGCGGGCTCCAAGTTTATACTCCACGGCCTTGTCTACAATCAGGTCGAGTGCATCCTCTGTGAATTCAAGCTCCACTCCGTCGAGCAGGAAGAGTTTCTTGTATTGGCGGATGATGGCGTTTTTCGGTTCCACAAGAATCTTGCGCAGTGCTGTCTTGTCGAGTGGCTCAAGACTGGTGAGGATGGGAAGTCGGCCTATAATCTCCGGTATGAGTCCGAATGATTTGAGGTCCTGAGGCATCACATAGCGCATAAGGTTCTCGCGCTGGCGCTTGCGTCCCTCCTCATCGTGTCCATATCCCACAACGTGGGTGTTAAGACGTGATGCAATCTTTCGCTCTATGCCGTCGAATGCACCGCCACAGATGAAGAGTATGTTCTTGGTGTCTACTGCTATCATCTTCTGCTCCGGATGCTTTCGCCCTCCGTTTGGCGGAACAAGCACAGTAGAGCCTTCAAGCAGTTTGAGAAGTCCCTGTTGCACACCCTCTCCACTTACGTCTCGTGTGATCGACGGATTGTCACTTTTCCTTGCAATCTTGTCAATCTCGTCAATGAAGACTATGCCTTTCTCTGCCTTGGGCACATCATAGTCGCATGCCTGCAACAATCTCACAAGAAGCGACTCTATATCCTCGCCAACATAGCCGGCCTCTGTCAGCACTGTGGCGTCAACAATTGCGAACGGCACGTCAAGAAGTCTTGCTATCGTCTTGGCAAGCAACGTCTTTCCAGTGCCTGTTGGCCCCACGAGAATGATATTCGATTTCTCGATGTCTACATCATCGCTCTCTCTCGGCTGGGCTATTCTCTTGTAATGATTGTAGACAGCAACCGAAAGATATTTCTTGGCTTCATCCTGACCGATTATGTATTGGTCAAGAAACTCCTTGATTTCGCGCGGCTTGGGTATGTTGCAGCTATCCTCCCCGACAGATTTATCTTTCCTTCGGGAGGCTTTCAATTGTGAATCTCTTGCATCTTCTATAAATTTTATGCAGTCGGTGCAGAGATTAAGTCCCTCAAACACCTTCACCACAGGATTCGCAGTCGAATCCTGTGCACCACACATCGAACATACAAGCCCACTTTTCTTTGCTGACATTTTATAGAGAGATTATGTTATTCGTCTTTCTTGCTGTTGACAAGCACTTTGTCAATCATGCCATATTCCTTTGCCTCTGACGCTATCATCCAGTAGTCGCGGTCGGAGTCTGCCTCTACCTTGGATATTGGCTGACCGGAATGGTCGGAGATGATCCGGTAGAGCTCATCTTTCAATTTAAGAATCTCTCTTGCTGTAATCTCTATGTCTGAGGCCTGGCCCTGGATGCCGCCCATCGGCTGGTGGATCATCACTCTTGAATGAGGCAATGCGAATCTTTTACCTTTCTCGCCTGCCACAAGAAGCACGGCTGCCATTGAGGCTGCCATCCCTGTGCAGATGGTCGACACGTCGCTATTGATATATTGCATCGTGTCATAGATGCCAAGACCGGCATAGACCGACCCACCGGGAGAGTTGATATAGATTGAGATATCCTTCTCCGGGTCAATGGAGTCCAGATATAGGAGCTGTGCCTGGATTATGTTGGCAGATGTGTCTGTCACCTGGGTGCCGAGGAAGATGATGCGGTCCATCATAAGGCGCGAGAATACGTCCATCTGAGTCACGTTCAGCTGACGCTCCTCAAGGATGTAGGGATTCATGTAGTCCGCGCTCGGTTGGGTGGCTGAAACTCCTGCACTGTTCCTGTTGATATATCTTGTGTAGCCGTCAAGGGTGTTGGAATTGATCCCCATATGGTTGACGGCAAAATTCCTGAAATCGTTTTGCATAGTCATTAATTTGTTTTTTTACATTAAATGCTGCAAATAGCGTGCCAAAAACCAAACCCGGCGACTGCGCTCAGGCACACTCACCGGGCTTTGTTGTGTATCCTTTGATTTAAAACGAATATTTCACATCAAAGGTTTATCTTTTTTACGCAACGGGATTGAGGAGTGCACGGAATTCATCAAGCGTCACTTCCTTGTTGTCAAGTGTGACATTCCCCTTGATGGTCTCAAACACCTTGCGTGAGAGGGCGTTCTGGGCAATCATCTCGCGGTTTTTCGGATCTTTGACCACCTCGTCGGCATAACTGTTGATGATGTCGTCGGTGAGCCCATTAGGTCCGTACTGCATAAACTGGCGGATCACTACTCCACGTGCCTCATTCTTAAGGTCTTCCTCACTGAGCTTGATGCCATACTGGTTGGCAATATTGTCACGGATAAGATCCCAAGTGAGCTGTCCGCGCATCTTGTCGAATTCAGCGTCTACGTTCTCTTTCGTGATGCCTTCATTCTGGTTTACAAGGAAATCTTTCAGTATCTTCTCAGGCAATTCGAGTGTGCCGACTGCCTTCTCCACTACATCTTTTGCATCGATGGTGAAGCGATAGTTGGAGTCGTTGGCAAGGTTCATGCCAATGAGATCCTTGAGCGCTGCACGGAATTCCTCCTCATTGTGGGCCTTGTCTTTCCCTACTGCGTTGTCAAAAAAATCCTGGTCGAGGTCTGCCGGCTTGAGCACTATGATTTCCTTTATCTCAAAGTTGAAGTCACCCTTGTGCTGGTCCACGTCTGCCTTGTCGATGTTGAGCATAGATGACATCTCTGTCGGATTGGCGTTGCAGGTGTCTGCCGGATTGAACTTAATCACGTCGCCTACATGCTTACCCTCAAAGAGTTTCTTTTGGTCTTCACTTGTGAAGTGGATAGGGGCTACGATGCCGTTCTCCACTACTATGCCGCCCTCTTTTACAGTGCCGTCTTCATTGAGCTCGGTGATGACACCCTTAATCACTGCATTAGGCTCTGTCTCCTCACCGGGAACCTGATGGCCAAAACGCTGGCGCAGACTGTCAACCTGCTCGTTGACCATCTCGTCTGTCACAGTGATTGTATAATAAGGAACGTGCAGATCCTTGTTGACATGGTTCTCAATCTCAGGTGCAAGACCGATGTTGAATTTGAATGTGAAATCCTTGTTCTCAATCTTGAATTGGTTGTCTGCCTCCGGCACTGGCTGACCAAGCACCTTAAGGTCGTTCTCCTTAATATAATTATATACAGCGTCTGCTGTCTCTTTATTCACTACATCGTATTTTACGGCTGTGCCATATTTCTTGGCGATGAGTCCGGCGGGAACGTGGCCTGGACGGAAGCCTGGCTCTGCGTGTGTCTTGCCGATTTCTTTAAGCTGTTTGCTTACCTTGTCTGCATAGTCTTTCTCTTCGAGAGTCACGGTCAGTACACCGTTGACATTGTCGAGTTTCTCGTAATTTACGTTCATCTTGACTTTTATCTTGTTTTGATTATTTCTATTTTCATGACCGACACGGATAATATTTGATATCTGTGTCCATTAGGAAACCGCAAATATCGTGCCATTTCCTCTTTTCCGGCTGCAAAGTTATCAAATTTTATCCGCGTCAGCAAGAAATAAATGTTATAAATGATAAAATTCAGTGAAAACTTTTACTGTCATCAGATGGTCTGCCACTCCCGCTGTCTCTCTTGCTGAGTGCATGGCCCATATTGGTGCGCCCATATCCACTCCGGCAAGATCCATCTGTCCAGTCAAAATGTTGCCAAGGGTTGAGCCGCCCAATACGTCGGAATGGTTGACAAATGTCTGGCATTTAACTCCCGCCAGCTCACAGAGGTTGCGGAAAACCGCCCCGCCATTGGCATCCGTCATGTATTTGCAGTTTGCGTTGATCTTTATTGACGGACCACCACCAATCACCGGATGGTTGGTCGGGTCATATTTCTTATTGTAATTTGGATGCCAAGCATGAGCATCGTCGGCTGAGATTATAAAGGAGTTGGCAAGGCTCCTGAAGAAGCCGTCGCAACCCTCGCCATATGATGCCACGATACGTTCCATCATATCGCGGAGCACCGGTGAGTGTGCCCCTTGCTTTGTGCCGGAGCCGGTCTCCTCGTTGTCAAAGATGGCAAGAAGACGGGTGGATGCCGATGGCTTGCCTTCGGCATTGAGCAGTCCTTCGAGTCCGGCATATGCCATCGAAAGGTCATCGATCCTTCCTGACTGGAAATATTCTCCATTCACGCCGCATCTAGCTGCCTTCTCAAACGGATAAAGACAAATCTCATAGTCTATGATCTCTTCCGGCTTGATGCCCAGATTCTCAGCCACTATCTTCTTTACGAATCCGCCATTGCTCTTGGCTTCTGCAATCTCCTCATCTGAGAAATATCCAATCACAGGTTTCATATCGTCCTGCACTGAGAGTTTGTTCCCGTCGTTTACAGCACGGTTGAAGTGTATCGCAAGATGCGGGATGGTTGCCACCGGTTTCTTGAGGTCAAACACAAGGCTCTTGGGACACAATGGATTCCCCGACTCCACCATCACTCTTCCTGACATTGAGAGTGGGCGGTCAAACCAGGTGTAGAGTATTCCGCCTCCGTATTTCTCTACGTTGAGGCTAACAACTCCTCCATCACCATAGATTTCGGCGTTGGGCTTCACCTTGAAGCAGGGACTGTCGGAGTGTGCTGAGATTATGTGGAAGCCCTTCGTGGCTGGATTCTCTGTGCCGGCCACGAAGGCGAATATCGCACTGTCGTTCTTGATCATGTAGTATTTGCCGCCTGGCTTCACATCCCATTTCTCTTCCTGTAGAAGCTGAGTGAATCCCGCTTTGTCAAGCTCCCCCTTTATCGTTTTCACTGCGAGGAAGTTGCAGGTTGACTCATTGAGCCATCCAAGCAATCTTTCGATTTTTTCCGAGTTTTCCATATTTATATCTATGAGTTAAATTTCAGATGATTCAGTGCGCGGAGCACGTTGCATAGTGTCTGGCTCCAATATGACTCAAAGTCCTCGTGACAATGCAGGTAGGCCTCCACTATCTTATCCCCCTCAGTGTCTTTCACGATGGAGATAAAGTCAAACAAGGGCTGGAAAAGGTCGGCGAGCGACTCCGAGATTGATGCTGCAATTGGTGTGTCGCTATATTTCATGTCCTCCTCAAATGTCTCAAGAAACACATCGTCGGGCCCGAGTAGCATCTCTATGTTGCGGCGGATACTCTCGTAATAGTCTTCATCCACATATGAGTTGAAATAGTCAAACTCGTCGAGTGTCACCATCTCGTCGAAGGAAAGGTCTAAGAAATTCCAGTATATCCTTGGCAGACAATCAAGCATCTTGTCGATAAAGTCTCCCCTTTCCATCTCCCTTGCCGACTCGCATGTGGAGCAATAGTCGGCGGCGAGTGCCGTCAGGTCGAGGAGTCGGTGTCTTATCATATTTTCTTCCATTGTTAGTCAAGATAAAGTTGGTTTTGCTTTATATAGTTTGCCACGGCTGTCGGCACAAAGAATTTGATGTTGCCGTGTTTGGCAAGCATCTCTCTCACGAATGTCGACGATATGTGGGCGGTCGGTCCGGAGGGAAGCACCTCTACCCCGGCTGGCGGCTGCTCCGGCAATGGATAGCCCGGACGGGGATAGATGATAAGTCCGAATTCCCTCACTATCTTGTCTGCGTCGCGCCAGCGTCCCAGGTGATGCCAGTTGTCGCTCCCTACTATCAGTTTGAACTTGTGCTCCGGATAGGCCTCGCGCAGCTTGCACAACGTGACGTAGGTGTAGGATGGTTGCGGAAGCCCAAGTTCAAAGCCACATGCCTTTACCCCTTGGCAGTCGGCTGCCACCAGTTCCACCATCCGCATGCGGTGATGGTCCTCGGCTGGCGTGAGGCCCTCCTTGAGTGGATTATGCGGACTCACCATAAGCCACAATTCATCGACTATGCCTGATTGTCCTATATAGTTGGCTATCATCGCATGTCCCGTGTGTATGGGGTCAAAACTTCCACTGTATATTCCAATTGTCATTTTTCAGGGTTTTATTATCACAATCAATCAATTATGATTTGCAAAACATTCTATCTTTTCTTTCACCTTGCTCACGGCGTCTGCCAATGAGTCGTTGACCACCGTTGTGTCAAAGTCTTTCGAGAAACTCATCTCATATCTTGCCTTGGCGAGACGTTTGGTGATGGTTTCCTCTGAATCTGTCCCTCTCTTTCGCAGCCTCAGCTCAAGGGTCTCTACACTGGGAGGCATGACAAATATCGACAGGGCATCCTCTCCAAATCTCTTCTTGATATTCAGCGCTCCCTTCACGTCGACATCCATAATGAGGTTGTGGCCGGAGCATGTCACCCTCTCCACCTCGCTCTCAAGCGTGCCATAGCGGGTGCCGGCATATACCTCTTCCCATTCCACAAACTCGTTGTTGTCAACTTTCTGCTGGAATTCCTCCTCACTGAGGAAGAAATAGTCTTTGCCGTCCACCTCATGGCCCCTGGGCTTTCGGCTCGTGGCTGAGATGGAGAAGCCGAGTTTCAACTCCGGCATCTTGATGAGCTCACCGATGATTGTTGACTTCCCGGTGCCGGAGGGTGCGGAGAGTATTATGATCTTCCCTTTCATGGTGTCGAGTGGTTAGTGTCTGTCGTAAAAAATGCGTTTTATAGCACGTTGAGCACCTGCTCCTTTATCTGCTCGAGTTCATCCTTCATCTTCACTACGATCTTCTGCATCCCGGCATTGTTGGCCTTAGAGCCCAAGGTGTTGATTTCCCTTCCCATCTCCTGGGCTATGAATCCTAATTTCTTACCTTGTCCTTGTGCCGGATAGGATGTCTCGTCGCCGAGTGTCTCAATGAAGTAGTTGAGATGGGTGGCAAGGCGCACTTTCTCTTCTGTCACGTCGAGTTTCTCGATATAGAAGATAAGTTCCTGCTCCAGTCGCCCTTTGTCATATTCTATGGAGCTGAGTCTTTCAAGTTGCTCTTCTAGTCGGAGTCGTATCTTGGGCACCCTCTCCTCCTCGTAGGGAGTCACTTCCTTAAGAAGCTCGCGGATTCGTGAAATCTTTGCCACGAAGAATGTGTAGAGCTTTTTCCCCTCGCGCCGGCGGAAATCCACAAGGGCATTGAGTGCCTCTTCACACGCCTTCCGGAATGCCTCCTCATCCTCCTCAGAAATCACCACGGTCTCTGTCTTCATTGCCTCCGGCATCCGCAGCAAGACGGCATACCAGTCGGCAGGCTCCGGAATACTGAGCCGGCGAGATGCCTCCTCAAGCTGTGCCTTATATGATGCAAGAACATCTACATTGACAGTAGTAGCGGATTCCTCCACAAGATTCTCAACCGTGGCTGTCAACTCCACCTTCCCTCGCTCGAGTTTCGACGCTACCGGCGTGCGTAGCGTCACTTCCAATTCCCTATAGTTGGATGGCACTCGTAACGATAGGTCAAGCTGCTTGCTGTTGAGCGATTTTATCTCAACTTTTACTCTTTTGGTTGATGTCTGGGAGTTTCCTCTGCCAAACCCTGTCATTGATGAAATCATAGAACTCGTATTTTTGATTTGCAAATATAATAAATTTTTCCGTATATTCCTCAAAATCCTCAAAATTCTCTCAGTTTAATTTCAAAATGTTGTATTTAACTTCTTTCATCACCATAATTTGGCATCCCGATGCTTTCATTTTTCCGTTTTGTAATTATTTTTTTCTTATTTAACTTGATTTAAAAAGTTTTTTTTAGTAGTTTTGCGTTGATATTCGTAGTAGAATGTAGTAGATAAAATTAGGCGTGGGAATCGTTATGATTTATTTTGATGCTTCCCTCACCATTTCATTGAAATTTTATAACCCAAATATTTACAAGTAATGAGTAACGACGAATTATTGAAAACCGTCAAGGAAAAGGCGGAGAAATGGCTCGGTCCTCAGTATGATGAGGAGACTCGCAAGGCTGTCCAGGCCATGCTCGACGACGAAGACAACACCCAGCTGATTGACGCTTTCTACAAGGACCTTGAGTTTGGCACCGGTGGTCTGCGTGGCATTATGGGTGCCGGCTCCAACCGTATGAACATCTACACTGTAGGTGCTGCTACTCAGGGTCTTGCCAACTACCTTAAGGATTGTTTCAGGGAACTCCCTGAGATCACAGTGGCTATCGGTCATGACGTGCGCAACAACTCCCGCACTTTCGCTGAGCTCGCCGCCGACATCTTCTCTGCAAACGGTATCAAGGTTTACCTCTTCGAGTCTTGCCGCCCGGTGCCGGAGGTGTCTTACACTATCCGTAAACTCGGATGCCAGAGTGGTGTCATGGTCACTGCAAGCCACAACCCGAAAGAATATAACGGATATAAGGCTTACTGGAGCGACGGCGCCCAGATGATTGCCCCTCACGATGTCGAGACTATCGCTTACGTGAATGCTATCAAGTCGGTCGACCAGATTAAGTTCACCCCTAACAAGGATCTAATCACAATTATAGGCAAGGATGTCGACGAGATGTTCCTCAACGATATCAAGACCCTTTCTCTTTCTCCGGAGGTCGACAAGAAGCATGCCGACATGAAGATTGTCTACACCCCGATCCATGGCACTGGCAAGATGCTTATTTTCGACTCTCTCAAGAAGTGGGGATTCGAGAATGTGATCCACGTTCCGGAGCAGGATGTGCTAAGCGGCGACTTCCCGACTGTCGCTTCTCCTAACCCGGAGAATCCGGAGGCCATGGCAATGGCCATCGCAAAGGCTAAGGAGGTGGGCGCAAGCATCGTGGTAGCCTCTGACCCGGATTCCGACCGTATCGGTCTTGTGGTTCGCGACAGCAAGGGTGAGTATCAGCTCCTCAACGGCAACCAGATTGTGATGATCTTCCTATACTATCTGATCACCCGCAACCGTGAGCTTAACAAACTCACCGGCAATGAGTATTGCGTGAAGACCATCGTCACTACCGAGGCTATCAAGCGTATCGCCGAAGCTAACAATGTGAAATGCTACGACTGCTTCACTGGCTTCAAGTGGATTGCCGACGTTATGCGTAACCTTGAGGGTAAGGAGCGCTACCTTGGTGGTGGCGAAGAAAGCTACGGATTCCTTCCCGAGACTTTCGTACGCGATAAGGATGCCGTTTCTTCCATCACCCTGATGTGTGAGATTGCTGCCTGGGCTGCCGAGAAGAATATGACTCTTTATGAGATGCTTATCGATATATATAAGGAGTACGGTTTCTCTCGTGAGCGTGGTGTGAGCGTTGTTCGTCCGGGCAAGTCTGGTGCTGATGAGATCGTGGCTATGATGAAGGAGTTCCGTGCTAATCCTCCGAAGTCTCTCGCCGGTTCACCGGTGGTTACCATCAAGGATTATTCCGACCTCAACTGTCTCAACGTCAATACTGGCGAGACTGTGAAGATGAACTTCCCGACCACCTCCAACGTGCTCCAGTTCTTCACTGAGGCTGGCGACAAGGTGTCTGTTCGTCCTTCCGGAACAGAGCCTAAGATTAAGTTCTATGTTGAGGTTCGCGAGACTCTCCCGTCAATTGACAAATACGAGGATACTGTCAAGGCAGCTGAAGACCACATCAACAAGGTCCTTGCTGATCTCGGCGTAAAATAAAAAGAAATCTCATTCGAAATTGAATATAAAAAAAGGAGATGCCAATTCAGGCATCTCCTTTTTTTGGATTACAAAAGAATTTGATATGCTGTTCTGTGCCGCGACCAGGGGTCGCGGGTGCCGGCTAAGAAGCTCAGCATCACCATTGCCGTGAGCCTGTTCGCATTCCCGTGTGTGCCGTTGAAGTTCATCCTCTTCCCGGCAAGATATTCCATACCAACCTCGAAGCGAGGCGTGATATCCCAAAATAGATTGACTGCTCCGTAAAGACCATACTTATATTTGTCATCGTCCGGATTTCCTTGGGGTAGTAGCGTTGCTCGGAGAGCGCAAGGTCAGCGAAGATATTCGACTTGAAATAGTAGGTGACTCCGAATACGTATCCCACTGCCGTAGGTGCATACAGTTTCCCTTTTGTGTGCGGGTCAGCGGCAAGGTCAAAGTTGTCGATGCCAAGGTCGGTGGTGTAGGAGGCGTGTCCCTGCCCGACGGAGGCTATGCCGTAAAGATGTAGTTGCGGAATCACCTTTAGCACTGTCGAAACCTGTGCTCCCCACCCTACTATATCGTGGTTCTTGGCGGTCACAAGGTCTCTATATGTCAACACTCTAAATAATCCTGACAATCTTACATGACTCTCACCACCTGCCCATTGATATTGTGCAAAAGCAGCAAGGTCTGGCACATAGTCATCACATGCCTTTGTGTATTCTCCATCCGCATTGATTGATGATGACGGAAACTCAAAAGACCCTGCCACTGACCAGTGTTTGTATTTGAATGTATGTGCATACCTTACAAGGACATTTGTCTTAGAGTTCACTCCGTTTGCACCTGCCCCTACGTCCATCGCAAGATTTCCGTTTTTGCTCATAAACATGAAATATGGAGCCCTCTGGTCTTGAAAGTGGCGGAATTGGTCTACATAAAATCTATTGAGCAGACCCTTAATGGAATCCAAAAGCGTGGAATCATCATGGTTTTCATAGTCTAATTAAATCTGTGGAATACATTCTTTATATGACTATAACATATTTTAACCATGTAATGTTCTACGGCTAATACTTTTGTCCTTATGTCCCTATGTCCCTATGTCCTTTTGCCCTTTTGCCCTTTTGCCCTTTTGCCAAAGCCACACATTTACGAGAAGAGGTAGCGAAGCATCTCCTCCACTTTGCTGACTTCAACAATATTGATTGTGAATTTGTCTTTTATCCCCTTCAGGTTTCCTTTGGGGATAACAACATTCTCAAACCCCAATTTCTCTACCTCCGCCACACGCTGCTCTACCCTGGTCACTGTCCTGATCTCTCCCGACAAACCAACCTCACCAATAAAAGCTGTTTTCCTGGATACTGAAATGTCAAAATTTGATGACATTATGGCTGCAACTACTGCCATATCTATCGCCGGGTCTATCACTTTCAACCCACCTGCCATATTCAGGAAGACATCCTTCGCTCCAAGTTTGAAACGCGCACGTTTCTCAAGCACTGCCAACAGCATATTGAGCCGACGCTGGTCAAAACCAGTTACCGACCGTTGCGGTGTGCCAAACGCTGCACTCGACACAAGTGCCTGCACCTCAACCATAAACGGTCTCACGCCTTCTATGGTCACTCCAATGGCGATCCCACTCATCTCCTCCTCTCTATTCTCTGAGAGAAGCATCTCCGAAGGATTCTTTACCTCCCGCAATCCTTTCTGAACCATCTCATAGATACCGATCTCTGACGTGGAGCCGAAGCGGTTTTTGATGGAGCGCAAGATTCGGTAAAGATACTGCCTGTCTCCCTCAAACTGAAGCACCGTGTCAACAATATGCTCAAGCACTTTTGGTCCCGCAATCGCCCCGTCCTTATTTATGTGTCCCACAAGTATCACCGGCACGTTTGATTCCTTTGCATAGCGAAGCAATGCGGCTGCACATTCACGTACCTGACTGACGCTTCCTGCTGCCGACTCCACGTCATCGCTGGCTATCGTCTGTATGGAGTCTACCACCACTATCTGTGGCTGCGTGTTCTCTATCTGCGTGAAGATGTTGTCAAGGCGTGTCTCGCACAATATCAATGTGTTGTCTGACACCTTCCCCAATCTGTCGGCTCTCAGTTTCAACTGCGACGCACTCTCCTCTCCCGATATATAAAGAATCTTCTTGTTGCGGATGGAGAGTATATTCTGAAGAAGAAGGGTTGACTTACCGATCCCCGGCTCTCCACCTATCAATGTAAGACTGCCGGCTACCAACCCACCGCCAAGCACCCTGTTCAACTCCTCCGAAGGCATATGGATACGCGGCTCATCAATTGTCTCTATCTCCGACAGTTTGATGGGCAACTGTTCTTTCCTCCTCGATTTCTGCTTACCGTCATTTTTCTTTGTCACTGTCACTTTCTCCTCGGCAAACGTGTTCCATTCGCCACATGCCGGACACTTCCCCAACCATTTCGGGGATTCATATCCACAAGACTGACAGAAATATATGCTCTTTACCTTCGCCATCGTTGGTTGTTAGTTGCTCGTTTTTGATTTCCAAATGTATATTTGAGTAAGTGAGAGGACTTTAGACCTCCGATTACTTCCCTCTGAAGCGGAATAGCGTAATTGCTGTCGCAATTGCCACATTCAACGATTCCGGATGATTCTCAACATCATACGGCGGAATCAGCAACGGATTGCTGATCTTCCTTCTCAATGCCTCTGAAATCCCATTCCCCTCATTCCCCATTATGATAAATCCTTTCCCAGATGCTATATTGGCATCATAAATATTCTCACCGTCAAGAAGCATACCATACACCGGCATGTCTGGATGGGCATCAATAATCTCAGCCAAATCAGTGTAATATACCTTCACCCTCTTCAGCGAGCCCATCGTCGATTGAACCACTTTCGGATTATAGACATCTACAGTGTCTTTAGAGGCAAATATAGTGTCTATCCCAAACCAGTCTGCAGTGCGGATTATGGTGCCAAGATTACCCGGATCTTGCACCCCATCAAGCATCAGATACACCTTCCCTCCTTTGTCTTCTTGCCTATTGTCGCTTTCTTGCCTAAACACCGCTATCACCTCCGGCGGCGAAACAAGCGTTGTTATATTCTTGATGGCTGCCGGTGTTGCCGTAGCTATCTTGTCGGCATAATCCGCCACCATCGGTCGGTTGCGCTCCAACCATTCCTCTGTCATTATCAGACACTCCAAAGGAAATGCCCCCAAGGTGTCTAAGGCACACTTCTCCCCCTCGGCAAGGAAGAGCCCATGTTTCGCCCTCATTTTCTTGGATGATAGCGACGAATATAGAGATGCTTTGGTCTTTGACAATTCCATAATCTTCAAAAATCATAAAAATATCCTCCAAAGATAATGCTATTTTTTGAAATATAACAAATTTTCCTTAATTTTGTACGATTTTGGATTGTTGTATTTCTATATTGTCTAATATGCAGCAATTCTTACTAACTAAATAATTCTATACATGAAATATATCGGAGCACATGTTAGTGTGGCGGGTGGTGTCTCCAACGCACCCCTCGAGGCAAACAGAATCGGCGCTAAGGCTTTCGCCCTGTTCACCGGAAGCAGCAACCGTTGGGTCTCCAAACCTATCTCTGACAAGGAGGTTGACAAATTTAAGGAATATTGTGAGAAATTCTCTTTCACACCCGATGTCATTCTCCCCCACGACAATTTCCTTATCAATCTCGCAAGTCCCGACGAGGATAAGCTCGAGAGGTCGCTCAAATCGTTTCTCGACGAGATGGAACGTTGCCGCCAACTCGGATTGACTATGCTCAATTTCCACCCGGGCAGTCACCTTAACCAGATTTCTGAGGAAGAGGGTCTCGACAAAATCGCTGAGTCTATCAATATTATCCTCGACAAGACTGAGGGTGTCACTGCTGTGCTTGAGAATGTTGCCGGGCAAGGCTCCAACCTGGGTTACAGTTTCAGTCAACTCGCCCATATCATCGATAAGGTGGAAGATAAGTCGAGAATCGGCGTCTGCATCGACACATGCCATGCCTATTCTGCCGGTTATGACCTCGTCAACCCCGATATGTATGATAAGACTTGGAAGGAGTTTGATGAGATTATCGGTTTCAAATATCTGCGTGGCATGCACCTCAACGATGATAAGCGTGAGCTCGCCTCACGCATCGACCGTCATGAGTCTATCGGCAAGGGCACACTCGGTGAGGATTTCTTCACCCGTCTCGTCAACGATCCCCACTTCGACAATATCCCCCTCATCCTCGAAACCCCCGACGATTCCATCTGGCCTCAAGAAATCGAATGGCTCTACTCACGAATACATAACTAAATAAATTTATACATGAAAACAAAACCGGATTTAAGTTTCTGGAAACTATGGAATCTGAACTTCGGATTCTTCGGTGTCCAGATTGCGTATGCGTTGCAGAGTGCCAACGTGTCGCGAATCTTCACCACTATCGGTGCGGACCCTCATGACCTGAGTTATTTCTGGATTCTTCCCCCTCTGATGGGTATGATTGTGCAGCCGATTGTCGGTATGATGAGCGACCGCACTTGGAATCGCTTCGGCCGCCGTCTCCCTTACCTAATCTTGGGTGCCATGATTGCTGTGGTCGTGATGTGTCTGCTCCCCAATGCTGGCAGTTTCCAGTTCACGGTGGCAAGTGCCATCCTATTCGGAATCATTGCCCTTATGCTTCTTGACACTTCTATCAACATGGCTATGCAGCCGTTCAAGATGCTTGTCGGCGATATGGTCAACGAGAAACAGAAGGGTCTTGCTTACTCTATCCAGAGTTTCCTTTGCAACGCCGGTTCTGTGGTCGGCTACATCTTCCCTATCTGCCTTGGCTGGATTGGTATGCGCAACACGGCTCCGTCTGGTGTGGTGCCCCCTACTGTAATATGGTCGTTCTACATCGGTGCCGCTATCCTTCTCTTGTGCGTGGTTTATTCTCTAATTAAGATCAAGGAGTGGCCTCCACATGTATATAATGAGTATAATGGTGGCGACCAGGCAAAGACTGACAAACAGCCGAGTCCTGAACTCGTAAAACTGCTGAAAAATGCCCCCTCCACTTTCTGGAGCGTCGGTCTCGTGCAGTTCTTCTGCTGGTTCGCCTTCCTTTTCCTCTGGACTTATGCCACTAATACCGTTGCTTACAAGGCGTTCGATACTCCCACCACTGAGAGTATCGTGGGTATCAAGGCTGACGGTAAGGTTTATGACGCTAAGAACCTACTTGTGCAGGATTCCATACTTATCGTAAGCCACGGTCACGCCTTGGCTCAGGGTGTCTCCGCCGATGGCGTTTTCTATCCCGCTTCCACAGTCGTGATTAATGGCAACGACACTGTTGTCAAGGATCATGTGATTGTCAATAATGAGGATGGCGTTGCTAAAGTTGCCTTCAATCGCACTCTCGCCAATGTCTCTTCTCTTTCTGTCGATGGCAAGCGTATAGAGAATTGCACTGATTTGGAGGTCAAGGATTACCTCTCCCACCTTCAGGGTCCAGTTAAGTTGACTGAGGCTGCAATCGTGGCTACCGGTGCCGACGGCAAAATCTCTGTCGAGGATGCCTCTTCTCATGAGATTGCGAATGCTGCTGAATGCTCTTATGAAACACGCACTGTCCTCAACTCCGCTACTCCGCAGTATAATGATGCGGGTAACTGGGTAGGACTTCTGTATGCTATCCAGGCTCTTGG
>CAZRUR010000063.1:0-15289 GCA_964603335.1 uncultured Sangeribacter sp.
CCAGGACGGCCTAAGAAAAACAAAATATAGTCCCACTCATTGGGAAAGTTTTATTCAAATATGAAGTTATCAGGGAATGTCTGTATTCTTGCACATTCCCTGACGCTCAATCTTCGATATTTATTGAGCCTATCTTTCTGGAAATTCCAGTTCTCATGACCATAATACATCATCTTTGGAGAAGAAGGATGCAATGGAGCAAAATCTGCAGTGGCATTTATCGTAAATGATGGCTGGTTCCAACCTCTACATCGATTTCCTCTATAATAGAATGGACCGAATTTAGATACTATCACCTCATGATTATGATATTTACAGACGCTTCTTTCATGTTCGATAACACTATGTCTTTTACACCCATGCGAAGGCAAGGGTTCTTCTTTTATATCTCCAATCGCTTTTTCTAGTGTTATCGGCTCAATACACGTGGGTTTTGGGAAATCATACTTTATTCCCAACTCTTTCCTGAATCCTATAAAGAATACTCTTTCTCTATTTTGAGGTATACGGAACTTAACTGAGTCGAGTAATGACCACTGCACGTCATAACCTGCCTGATGCAATCTTTTTATAAAATCGTCAAAGACATCTTTAAATTTATCATCAAGCATACCCTTAACATTTTCTATCACAAAAAATTTAGGCTGTTTTACTCGGATGAGTTCTATATATTTAAGGAAAAGTTTACCCCTATCATCATCCAACCCTCTCATCTTGCCCCCACACTCCAGGATTGGCAGGGTGGCCCTCCAATAAAGCCATCGCAATCTGGTATGATAGCAGGATCAATTTTGCAGATATCCCCTTCTACAAATTCAGTATATGGATGGTTACGTACATATGTGGCACGGCAATGCGGTTCGAGTTCATTAGCCCATGCCACATCAAAGCCTGCCTGACGGAAACCAAGGTCAAGCCCTCCACAACCAGCGAAGAAAGATACTACTTTCATAATAAATGTCGATTGGTTAGCATTGCAAAATTACAAATTAAATTTGAGATATGCCACATTGGGAGGGGAAATCTTGTCAGGAGGGTTGTTAAGGAATTTTAAGGTTTCGGGGATAAACTTTTGGGGATTTTGTTGTCAAAATGTAAAATGAATTTCAAAAGGAATTGCATAATGGTTCGAACCCAAGGCTTTTTGAAAACATTATAATAATAAGTGACAACTCAAATTCAGACTGCGACATAAAGTGACAACCTCAGCTTAAACAAGTATCCAATGGCGCAGTGACCTTTGAACCGTTTCACAGAGAATATGAACCAATTGTATAATCCCTTAAACGATATAATTATGAGACGCACATGCTTACTTCTTATTGTCTCTCTCTTCATAGCCCTCGGATCATCTTCGGCATACGCTGACAACCGTAATAACAATGGTGGACCACGTCAGGAACAGAAAGGCAATATAGGGAAAAAGGGAAATGGCAATAAGGGAAATATGGGGAAACCGGGAAACGGCAATAAGGGCAATGTTGGGATGCCGGGAAATCCTGGTAATCCAGGCAATGCAGGAGGGCCGGGGAACAGTCCCGCACCAGGCAACCGTGTACAGCCGAGACCAAACAATAATCCTGTTCATCAGGTGAGCCACCGTCCAGTCAATGCTCCTTCAAGACTTCCGAACATGGTGAGCCAGATCACAAAAGGATGCCATGACGTGAATGTATGGCAGATTGACGACGAAACGTATATCGTAAAATATCGCAAGGGCAACAGATACTATACCCGCAGAATCTACCCCTACTCCAACAGTTATGGCAATCCAAGCCTTATAAGTATAAACTGGCAGCCGCTGTTGCTATGGTCGTTGATTCGGCCAATACAGCTCAACATCAATCTGTAATAAAAAAATACGCAAACTGTTGATAACTTTTTACACGATTGGTATTGCAAATTACAACCAAAACTATTAACTTTGCGTTGTAGAAATAAAGAGCGGGACATGAGAGTCCCGAATCCCATACCACATCAAAGCATATTGGGAAACTCATCAAATATTTATGAAATACCGAGCGAAGCTGCTGCATCAATGGCGGGCCCCACACCTTCGGGTGAGACACCTTTGTCGCAGGCGGATTACAAAGATACAGCGGCACTCAAATCCTGTCATTCGGAGTTTCATCACAAATTCCTTTGGTGTGGCTTTTTAAAAGCTGATGATCAGGTCTTGACCCGTTCATCAGCTTTTTCTTTTATTTCGAGTATTTTCCTTGTCATTTTGTCAAATTGGCAAGATGACATTCCAGCAATAGAAATAGCTATAATCCCAAAATATTAGAATATGGAAAACGTAAAGAATGCTCTTCTGGAGAGAACCAGTGTGCGCCGATATGAAAGAGAGGCGATTCCGGAAGAGACTATGCAGTTTATCTTTGATGCGATTCGCAACACCCCCACCAGCTACAATGGGCAACAGTTTTCCGTCATCGACATTGATGACCAGAAACTAAAGGAGCAGCTCTATGAACTGACCAACCAGAAGCAGCTGAAGACCTGCAACCGTCTTCTCATCTTTTGCTCTGACTATAACAAAATCACCCGACTTGCGGAGAAGAAGGGAATCGACGTTCCACCATTTACCAACACAATGGACGGTGTGATAATCGGTATCATCGATGCATCACTCGCCATGATGAGTGCTGTTGTAGCCGCACAGGCAGCTGGTCTTGGCAGCAATTGCGTGGGCTATCTGCGCACTGTAGACCCGGCCAAGGTTGCCGAACTGCTTCAACTGCCGAAAGGTGTGTTCGTGGTGTGCGGACTTGCATTTGGCGTTCCGCGTGAGCATCCTGACCTTAAGCCAAAACAGCCTCAGGAGACAGTGTTCTTCAAAAACCGCTATTGCTCAGACGAGGCGAAGTTGGTGGAAGACCTTGTGGCATACGACAAAGAAGTGAAGGAATATAACGCCACACGTTCCGGAGGAACAACCGACAACGACTGGTGTGGACATATTCTTGACTACTACCGTCACGCAATGGACTACCGCATCCTTGACTACCTTAAAGCACAGGGATATGACGTTCAGAAATGAAAAATGAAAAATAGAAAATATACATCTTACATTATAAAAATGAGCGGGCTGCAAGAGTCCGCTCATTTTCTTTGGAGAGTATGGTTGAGAAATTTACTTCACCTTGTTTACGATAGCCTTGAAAGCCTCGGGATTGTTCATAGCGAGGTCGGCGAGCACCTTACGGTTGATTTCGATACCGGCCTTATGGATGAGTCCCATGAGCTTTGAGTAGGAAAGATCCTCCATGCGGGCAGCAGCGTTGATACGCTGGATCCAGAGAGCACGGAAATCGCGCTTTTTGTTCTTACGGTCGCGATAAGCATATGTCAGACCTTTCTCCCAAGTGTTTTTGGCAACGGTCCACACGTTGCGACGGCTTCCATAGTAACCGCGTGTGAGTTTGAGTATTTTCTTTCTTTTTGCCCTGGAGGCAACATGATTTACTGATCTTGGCATTTTTGTTCAGTTTTTTGAATGTCAGCGGCAATAAAATTTTGCTCTTGCGGAGCTGACCATTCGGTTAATGAATATAGATATTAACGAAGATTGAGGAGTTCACGAATCTGCTTAGCGTTGGCACTGTCAACGAGAGTTGTGTGGTCAAGATTTCTCTTGCGCTTTTTGCTCTTCTTAGTCAGGATATGACTGTGATAAGCATGTTTTCTCTTAATCTTCCCTGTGCCGGTGAGCGCGAAACGCTTCTTAGACGCGGCATTGGTCTTTACCTTTGGCATCTTAAAAAATTTAGTTGTTTGAAAATTCACCTCGGCACTAAGTGCCTACGGTCTCTGTATTTGTTTTAAGCTTCGGAATTGTCTTCCTCAGCCATGGTTTGCTCGTTGCTTGCAGCTGCCTCCTCTTTCTGCTTGGCAGGCTTAGGCTCTCGCGTATCCTTCTTTGCGGGCGCAGCCTTAAGCGGAGAAATCATGATGATCATGCGCTTTCCTTCCAACACAGGCATCATCTCAACCTTGCCATATTCCTCAAGGTCGTTTGCAAAACGGAGGAGAAGCACCTCACCCTGCTCCTTGAAGAGGATTGAGCGACCGCGGAAAAAGACATAAGCCTTCACCTTTGAGCCCTCCTTCAGGAATCCGATGGCATGTTTGAGTTTGAAATTGTAGTCGTGGTCATCGGTCTGAGGTCCGAAACGAATCTCCTTCACCACGACCTTAGCAGCCTTCTGCTTTTGCTCCTTCTGACGTTTCTTCTGCTGATAGAGGAATTTCTGGTAGTCCAGAATTCGGCATACAGGCGGCTCTGCATTTGGCGATATCTCAATGAGGTCGAGCTCCAATTTCTCGGCAAGGCGGAGCGCCTTGTCAATTGGATATATACCCTGCTCAACATTGTCGCCTACCAGACGCACTTCACGTGCCCGGATGTGTTCGTTGATAATGTACGGGTCCTTTCCATTACGGTCGTTGCCACGTCCGCGGCGCTGCTGTTGCTGCTGACCCGATGCCGGCACCGCCGGTCTCGGGGGACGCGGACCGCCCATTGGCTTGCGCGGACCTGAGAATTGTGGTTTTTTCTCCATTCAGTTGTTGGTTTCTCCTAAGAGCAAATATAAATTTTATATGGTTATTTTATCATTGAATCCACTTCTGCATTCAATTCGGCTGCAAAGTTAATAATTTTCATCGTACCTTTATCACCTTCGCCCTGTTTTCTTACAGAAACTTCATCATTTTGTGTTTCTTTTTCACCCACGATGAGCAAATACGGTATTTTCTTGAGTTCATTGTCGCGGATTTTCTTGCCGATCTTCTCATTTCGGTCGTCAACGATAGCACGCACACCCTGCTCGTCAAGTTCCTTCACCACACGATAGGCATAGTCGTTGAACTTCTCGCTGATGGGGAGCACGACACACTGTTCAGGGATAAGCCATAGAGGGAGTTTGCCGGCGGTGTGCTCAAGGAGCACTGCCACGAATCTCTCCATAGAACCGAAGGGAGCACGGTGGATCATCACCGGACGATGTTTCTGGTTGTCGCTGCCAGTATATTCAAGACCGAAACGCTCGGGAAGGTTATAGTCTACCTGAATTGTGCCAAGTTGCCAACGGCGTCCGATTGCATCCTTCACCATAAAGTCAAGCTTCGGACCATAGAACGCAGCCTCGCCCTCTACCTTTGTAGCCTTCAAGCCCTTCTCTGCACACGCCTCGATGATTGCTGTCTCAGCATTATGCCAGTTCTCGTCTGAACCGATATATTTCTCCTTATTCTTAGGGTCGCGCAAAGAGATCTGCACCTCGTAGTTATCAAAATTGAGGGTCTTGAAGATATAAAGGATAATATCCATCACCTTCAGGAACTCATCCTTAATCTGCTCGGGAGCACAGAAGAGATGGGCGTCATCCTGCGTGAAACCTCGCACCCTTGTCAGACCGTGGAGCTCGCCACTCTGCTCATAGCGATATACTGTGCCGAACTCAGCAAAGCGCAACGGAAGGTCGCGATAGCTTCGGGGCATGGCCTTGAAAATCTCGCAGTGGTGGGGGCAGTTCATCGGTTTCAACAGATACTCCTCACCTTCCTGCGGTGTCTGGATGGGACGGAACGAGTCCTTTCCATATTTTGCCCAGTGACCGGAAGTGACATAGAGTGCCTTGTTGCCGATATGCGGGGTGATCACCTGCAGATAGCCATACTGCTTCTGAATCTTACGGAGGAACTGCTCGAGACGGTCACGAAGTGCGGCACCTTTCGGCAGCCACAAAGGAAGACCCTGACCTACAGTTGAGGAGAATGTGAAGAGCTCCATCTCCTTGCCGAGTTTGCGGTGGTCACGTTTCTTTGCCTCCTCGAGAAGCACGAGATACTCGTCAAGCATCTTCTTCTTCGGGAATGTGATGCCATAGACACGCACGAGCTGGTCACGCTTCTCGTCTCCGCGCCAGTAAGCACCGGCGAGGGAAAGAATCTTGACAGCCTTGATGGGGGCAATGCTGGGAAGGTGCGGGCCACGGCAAAGGTCGGTGAATGCACCTTGTGTATAGGTTGTGATATGTCCGTCCTCAAGTTCGCTGATAAGCTCGCACTTATAAGTCTCGCCCCTGTCACCAAACATCTTGAGGGCATCAGCCTTGGAGATGTCGGCACGCACGATGGCCTCTTTCTTGGCCACGAGTTCCATCATCTTCTTCTCAATCTTCGGGAAGTCTTCAGAAGTGATTTTATGCTCGCCCGGATCTATGTCATAATAGAAACCGTTTTCGATTGCAGGACCGATACCGAATTTAACGCCCGGATATAATTCCTGAAGGGCCTCAGCGAGAAGGTGGGCGGATGAATGCCAGAAGGCGTGTTTGCCCTCAGGATCATCCCATTTGAAAAGTTCTATGGAGGCATCTTCCTCGACAGGACGGGAGATATCCCATTCCTGACCGTTGACCTTGGCAGCAAGGACATCTGAAGCGAAACGGGGGCTTATGCTCTCCGCCACTTGATAAGGGGTAACGCCAGATTCATATTCTCTTACACTGCCGTCGGGAAATGTTATCTTTATCATATGTTGTTGATTGTTGTTCCGTGTCCATTTGCCGCCACGGAGGATTATTCGCGCAAAATTAAAAAAAAATTTCCAAATTAACGTAAAAACAATCCCACAAATTATTTTTCACCATAAAATTCAACGTTTTGCAATACTCTTAAACAAGTTTTAATATTTCATCGGTGATTTTTTGGTCTGTTAGTCATAAAATTTTGCTAATTTTGCAGAATCATGAGATTCAGAGATTTTCCGACATACTCGAGACGATTGCTGCAGACCGCATTCCTGACGGCGGCAGCAACGCTGTTCCCGACAACCATATCAGCACAAATCAACGCCGAGCAGGTGCTAACCATCGGACGAAATGTCCTCTCGATGGAAGATTATATGCTCGCCATCCAATATTTCAACCAGGCAATAAAAGCAAAGCCTTATCTTGCAGACCCTTACTTCTTCCGCGCACTCGCCAAGCTGAACCTTGACGATTATAAAGGAGCAGAGACTGACTGCACGCTTGCCTTGGAACGCAACAAATTCAAGTCGGAGGCATATAAGCTTCGTGGATTTGCACGCCAGCAAATGGGTCTTGACTCCCTTGCAATCCTTGACTATAATGTGGGTCTTGACTACGATCCTACCGACAAATATTTCCTATTCTATAAGGCTGTGGCGCAGACCTCGCTGGAGAAATATGACGATGCAGAAGACACATTCGCATCATTGCTTAGACAGTATCCGAAGTTTGAGGAAGGATTCACCGCCAGAGGACGCCTGAACATTCAGCGTGGTGACACAGTGGCGGCACTCTCCGACCTCAACCAAGCTCTGGCGCTCTCGAAATCGCTTATCAATCCATACCTTATGCGGGCAGAGATTGAATGGGCACGCAAGGAATGGGACAAGGCCGGCGAGGATATGGATGCCGCCATACGCCTGCGTCCGGAATTGCCCGACCTATACGTGAACCGCGCATTCATCCGCTATAACTCCGATGATTTCTTCGGGGCAATGAGCGACTATAACTATACCCTCGAACTCGACCCCAAGAATACCGCCGCCCTCTTCAACAGAGCCCTGTTGCGCTATGAGGTGAAAGACCTGCAACGGGCTGAGGAAGATCTCTCCGCGGTGTTGGCGCTGAATCCGGCTAATTTCCACGCCTTATATAATAGAGGACTTATCCGCATGGAGATGGAGAAAAACGAGCTCGCCCTATCCGACTTCAACTCAATAGCCACAAAATACCCAAGATTCTACCCTGTATATTATGCCATGGCGGAGTGCAAGAGGAATATGGGCGACATGAAGAGCGCAATGCAACTGGTCTACAAAGCCGACGACCTTGTAAAGAAATACATTGTGAATCCGGAGGCCAATCCGCTCGACAAGCCCACAATTGCAGCTGCCAAGACCACCGATGCCCGCTATTCGGGGGAGAATTCCGACAGCGAGATGGGAGATATCGAGGTGATGGAGAAATTCAACCGGCTTGTGACGGTGTCGGAGGCTGTGCAGACAGAGATGTCGTATAACGAGAAGATTAAGGGGCGTGTGCAGGACCGCGATGTGCAGGTTGACATCGAACCCGTCTATGCGCTGTCGTTCCTCGAGGCTCCTGCTTCACTGAAATCTGTGTCTAATTATTTCCGTGAATTAGACGACCTCAACCAACAGAGGCTTATCAGAAAACAGATACATCTTAATCCCGGGCTCCAATCAATCTCAGACGAGAAAGTGTCGGAAGACCTGTTCGCATTCACAGAAGATGTGCGCCGTCTCATGGAATCGGGTAAGGGAAGACCCGTAGACCAACTTGCACTGGGTATAGCACTCACAATGTTGAAAAACTTCCCGGAAGCAATCAAGGTGCTTGACGGTGCAATCGACACAGACCCACGATTTACGGCTGCATATATGGCACGCGGTTTTGCAAGATATGCACAGGCACTTGCCGACCAGCATCTGAAACAAGACAATGACAATTCTCCTGACAGACTTCTCGATAGCCGTGCGCAGACAATTGCCATTCAGGAAGCCATCAGCGATTATGACAACGCCCTCTCTCTAAATCCGCGTCTTGTATATGCGTGGTTTAACAAGGGCAATATATATTATGGAGCCGGTGACTTCACCTCAGCCATACAATGCTATTCCGATGCCCTTAAGATAGACCCTGAGTTTGGCGAGGCATATTTCAACCGAGGACTCTCCTATCTTCGTGCCGGCAACCGCAACCAAGCCTTTGCCGACCTCTCGCGTGCAGGCGAGCTTGGAGTGCTTCCCAGCTACAACATCCTTAAGAGGATGCATTGATAGCGTTAGGGAAAAAGGCAAGAAGGCAAGAAGGCAAGCTGAGAAGCAGAGACATTATGATAAAAAAATCCGGATTTCTGATTTGAAATCCGGATTTTTTTGATGGAGCGTTTTTATTACTCTGCCTTTGCAGCGGCACCACGGGCTGCACGTGTGAGCTGGACAGCGCAGACAACAGCGTTCTTGGCGTTCATAAGCTCAAGACCCTCATAGTGGAGGTCGCCAACGGCGAGGCTCTTGCCGAGACCAAGGGAGTCAACGTTTACAACGAGACGGTCAGGAATCTTGTCGTAGATGGCTTTCACTTTGAGTTTGCGGAGTGAAAGAGTAAGCTTACCGCCAGCCTTCACACCCTCAGCGTGACCCTCAATCTGGACAGGCACCTCCATGATGATAGGTTTCTCAGGACCAACCTCAAGGAAGTCCATGTGGAGGATAGTGTCTTTCACCGGCTGGAACTGGAGTTCCTTCATGACAGCCTTACGCTTGTCACCATTGATGTTGAGGTCAATCTCAAAGATGTCGGGAGTATAGACAAGCTTGCGGACATCCTCATTCTTCACTACGATATCGGTAGTGATGAGGCCACGCTTTCCGTCAACGTCAACCACTTTCTCACCCGGTTTGAGCGGACCCTCATAAGGGAGGTCAATGATTTTACCACCATTAAGCACTGCAGGGATCTTGCCTTCTGCACGCAAAGCCTTTACAGACTTCTTGCCGAGCTCTGTACGCGGCTCAGCGTTAAGTTCGAATTTCTTCATTGTTGTTTTTTGTGTTACTCAAAATAAGTTTGCTCCGGCACATTCGCCTTTGGAAGCCCTTGCAACCGATTGATTTGCAAGGTTACAGATTTCCCATCACACGGTTTTGCTCAAAAGCGGTGCAAAGTTACAATTTTTTTTGTAATTTTGCAATATGAATCAGTCAGTAAATTCATCTTTGCTTGAAAATGCCGTGTCAGAACTGTCGAAATTGCCCGGCATCGGACGCAAGACAGCCCTTCGATTGGCACTTCATCTTCTCCGCAGGGAGGAGAATGAGGCGGTAGCCCTTGGCGAATCCATCATAGCCATGCGTAAGAACATATGCTACTGCAAGCGTTGCCACAACATAAGCGAGACGGAGCTGTGCCCAATCTGCAGCGACACGCGCCGCGACGACAAGACTGTATGCGTGGTGGAAAATGTGAAAGACGTGCTCACCATTGAATCCACCCGTCAGCACCACGGATTGTATCATGTGCTTGGGGGCGTCATTTCCCCCCTCGATGGCATCAGCCCATCCGACCTTGAGATAGAGAGTCTTGTAAAGAGAGTTGGTGATGAAGATATTAAGGAGGTGATTCTCGCCTTGAGCCCCACAATTGAGGGAGACACCACGAATTTCTATATCTACCGCAAACTTTCGGAACTCCCGGTAAGGGTCACAATGCTTGCCAGAGGACTTAGCATCGGGAATGAACTTGAATATACCGACGAGCTAACCCTTGGAAAATCTATCCAGAACAGAGTTCTTTTCTCAGACACTTACCATAAATAAAAACTTATGACACCCAAAATCATGTTAAGGGCAGTAGAGCCCAGTGATGCAGACTTCATGTATGAAGTGGAGAATGATGCCGGAGCCTGGAGATATAGCGACACCATTGCGCCTCTTTCCAGAAGAATTCTGCGTGAATATGCCCTCAACTATGACGCAGATCCGTTCTCAGCAGGACAGATAAGGCTAATAATAACAGATGCCGACAACAATACCCCCGTCGGAATCATTGACTTATATGAGATATCCCAGCGACATCTGAGGGCTTTCGTTGGGATTTATATATGCAAGGAGTTCAGGGGTAAGGGATATTCCGTAGAAGCCTTAAGACAGATAGAGTATTACGCACTCACGACACTGCATCTGCATTCCCTCGGAGCAAAAATAGAGGAAGGACATTCCAACGCCATTTCAATCTTTGAGGGAAGGGGATTCAAGCAATGTGGCAAGTTAGACCAATGGCTAAGCGCACCTGATGGGAAATTCTCGGCCATGCTCCTTTACATAAAATCCCTCACCAACAACTGAAAGTCATAACCTACAGGTTGCACCAGCAACTGAAAACTGACAACCGACGGCTCAGTTGTAGGATGGGTCTGGGGGCACCATAAGCCAGCTTCTGTAGGAAGGACCAAGATTGGCGACTTCCCGTCTCCAATATTCAATGCCTTCACCCACAAGCAGGTCAGTGCCATCAGGATGGTCATTTACTGCCCATGAATGACGCTCTATCTCGTGGCGCAATTGGGCTGGAGCCCATCCGCAATAGCCGAGGAAGAAACGCATCTTCCCTTCCACCTCACCTCCCGAGTCGACATAATTGATGATGTCGTCGACATCACCGCCAACAAATATGCCGGGACACACCTCCATGGCATCTGGGAATACATCGCCGAGAGTGTGGAGAAGGAACAGGCGTTCCATGTCGACCGGACCTCCGGAAAACACCGGCACATCTGCCCCACTCTCCCAGTCAGGCATAAGGTCTTTAAGCGTGAGATGCGTGCCACGGTTGAGCACAAGACCCAACTGTCCGCCATCTTTCGGGACATCAAGAATCATGATGACAGAGCGGAAGAAATGATCCTCCCTCATCATCGGGTCGGCAATCAGAAGACTGCCCTGTCCGGGTTTTGCTCCCGCGATGTGGTTATACAGCAGGTCTTTTAAATCCATTGTATTGGTTTTTGAGTTTTCAGGTGAGCCAAGCGAAAAAATTATCGAAAGATACGTTTTAATGGCTCCTTTAATAATAAAACAACCGCGACAAGTGTTTTATTATTAAAAGTGCATTTTTTAATCTATTTCTTCCTCTCTTCCCCAGAATTTAGATGAAAGTATTAAAATTTGGCGGCACTTCCGTAGGCAGCGTGGAGAGCCTCCTCAATGTCAAAGATATAGTAGAGAGCATCAATGAACCGGCCGTGGTGGTTGTATCCGCACTCGGTGGACTCACTGACAAGCTCATAGCCACAGCCAAGATGGCAGCCTCCGGCGATATGCAATATAAGGAGGAGATGGAGGCCATTTCCATTCGCCATTTCAACATCATATCAAATGTGGTGGAGGAATCGAAGCGACCGGACACTATCAACAAGGTGAGTGAGCTGCTCAGTGAATTGAAAAGGATTTTTGACGGACTATCACTTATCAAAGACCTGTCGGACCGCACCTTGTGTGTTGTTGTAAGCTATGGTGAGCGAATGTCTTCCCATATTGTGACTGCCATGATCGAGGGAGCCACTCGTCATGACTCCATGAATTTCGTGAAGACAGAGAAATGGTTTGGCAAGAACATAGCCGACCAGAAACTGACAACGTTCCTGATTGACGAGGAATTTTTCAAGCCGTTCAACAAGGCAATAGTACCTGGATTCATCTCTACCGACCGTGACACTGGAGAAATCACTAACCTTGGGAGAGGTGGCAGCGACTTTACGGCTGCCCTCATCGCGGCAGCCCTTGATGCCGAAATATTAGAGATATGGACTGACGTGGATGGATTTATGACAGCTGACCCAAGAATAATCAAGGAGGCAGAGGTGGTGCCATATATGTCTTTCATCGAGAGTATGGAGCTCTGCACATTCGGGGCAAAGGTGATTTATCCGCCTACGATTTATCCGGTGTTCCATAAAAACATACCAATCAAGATTCTGAACACATTCAATCCGACCGCCCCCGGCACACTTGTCACGGACACGGAACATGACAACAGATTCCCCATTAAGGGAATCACCACGCTGCGCAACACCACAGTGTTTACAATCCCAGGCATCGAGGATGGTAAGGATGAGGAGGTGTCGTCGCGCACGCTCAACGCGCTTGCACGCCATGGATTGAAAATTTTCCTACTCAACCGGAATGATTCCCGCGAAGGATATACGTTTGGCGTAGCTGGTTCTGATGCTGACGCCACGCTCAGCGAGATTCTTTCGGAATTTGCACCTGAATTGACATCCGGGAAGATGTTGCCACCACTTCGCAAAGACACCCTCTCCACAATTGCCGTTGTTGGAGAGGATATGAAAGGGAGAGGCCGCCTGGCAGACCGCATCCGGCACACACTTCGCCGCGATGGCATCAGTGTTGAGGCTTATTCAGCCGGCAGTTCCGACACCACCATCACTTATGTTGTGGATTCCGACAAAGCCGACCGCGCTCTGGAGCTGATCCATGGGCTTATCTTTAGAAATTGACCCTGTCTAATAGGATCAAATACCCTTTTAGTGGTTTTATTTCTATTATATTAAGTTTGTTTGACGAATTTTTACTAATTTTGCAATCATGGAGATAAGAAATGCCAAATATGAGATCAGCAGTGCGAAAGTGGAGCAATGCCCGTCGACCGATGTGCCGGAATATGCGTTCATCGGGAGGTCTAATGTAGGCAAATCTTCGCTCATCAACATGCTGACACGCAGGAAAGGGCTTGCCAAAACTTCACAAAAGCCTGGCAAGACCTTACTAATCAATCATTTCAAGATAAATGACGGTCAGTTTTATATCGTTGACCTTCCAGGCTATGGCTATGCCTCAAGAGGGAAGGAGCAGCGGGCTGACTTCAAACGAATGATTGAGGAGTATATTCTTGGTCGCTCTCAGATGGCATTGCTTTTTGTGCTCGTAGATATCCGCCATGAGCCACAGAGGATAGACCTTGAGTTTATCAACTGGCTTGGTGAGAATGGCATTCCTTTTGCCATTGTCTTCACGAAAGCCGACAAACTGGGGCCCAATGCCGCTTTGAAGAAAGTGGACGACTATAAGAAAGTGCTTCTCGACAATTGGGATGAGTTGCCTCCAATTTTTGTGACCTCTTCAGAGAAGGGGAAAGGGAGGGATGAGATTCTCCAGTTTATTGAAGAAATCAACAAGGATGAAGCCACGGCAAATGGCGAAACTTCCGACAATCTGACAGAGACTAATGAACATCAAGAAGATAATCAACGGCAATAGCCGATTTTCAGAGATTATACGCTTCGGTCTTGTTGGAGCAATTGCCACTGTGATGCAGTATGGCTTCTACGTCATATTGGTTCACGCGGTCCACATAAAGGCAGTCCCCTCCTCCATGCTGAGTTACGCACTCAGTTTCATAGGCAACTTCTTCCTGTCGAGTTATTTTACATTCCACACACGCCCCAATGCGAAGAAAGGTCTTGGATTCACGCTCAGCCACCTTTTCAACATGGGTCTTCAGACAGGACTCGTGGCAATCTTCCAGCAAATCGTAGGCAAGACACTCGCTCTTCTTCCCGCCATGGCAATATGCATACCGGTAAACTATCTGCTTGTCAGGTTTGCCTTCACAAGCAAGATATTTTCCGGCAACAAAGGGAAGGAGAATGAAGAGGCTAAGAATGGCCCAACATTGCTCCAAGATGAGGAAGTGCTTCTCGACAAGAATGATGTTTTACAAGAAAACTAACCTAAACAACGAAATAACATGACAAAGATAGCAATGGCAGCCGACCATGCCGGCTATGCACTTAAAGAAATCATAAAACCATATCTTGAAAGCAAGGGATATGATGTAGTTGATTTCGGCACTCACTCCGCTGACTCTTGTGATTATGCCGACTATGCCCATCCGGCAGCTAATGCTGTGGAGAAAGGTGAGTGCGCCTTTGGAGTGGCGATGTGCGGTTCCGGCAACGGCATTCAGATCACCCTCAACAAGCATCAGAAAATCCGCGCAGCCCTTTGCTGGCTCCCTGAGCTTGCATCGCTTGCACGCCAACACAACGATGCAAATTTCCTTGTGCTCCCGGCAAGATTCATAACAGAGGATAACGCCAAGAAAATTGTGGACGCCTATCTCGCTGCCGAGTTTGAGGGAGGAAGACATCAGCGCAGAATCGACAAGATACCCGTGGAAGGAGAAATTCTATAAGACGGCTTCATGGCAGAATTTGAGATAACACTTGCCGACCTGAAATTTTACGCCTATCATGGAGTGCTTCCACAGGAAACGAAGGTGGGCAATGAGTTTTCGGTGTCGGTCACTGTGAAGATTCCATATAAGGATGAAATTCTCGACGACAATCTCGAAGCCACAATATCCTATGCCGACGTCTATGAGATAGTGGCGGAGGAGATGAAGACACCGCGAAAACTGCTTGAGACAGTTGCCGCGCATATCCGGAAGAGGATAATGGCTGAATGGAAACAGATTTCATCAGGAAGCATAACCATCTGCAAGTCAACGCCTCCCATTAATGGAATTTCTGGCATCGCGAAAGTGGTCTTAAATTTTTGAAAAATTTTAACCAAAAATTTTGCCAGTTAAATAAAAAGTAGTAATTTTGCACTCACAATTCGGAAACGGATAGCTGCGAAAAGAAAATGGTTCGTTAGCTCAACTGAATAGAGCATCTGACTACGGATCAGAAGGTTGCAGGTTTG
>CAZRUR010000064.1:0-5633 GCA_964603335.1 uncultured Sangeribacter sp.
AGATGATTGCCTTTTTGCATTTATTAAGAACTGAAGGGTGACGAAAGATTTATAACTAACCCACTATCTCAATTCGGCTTAGGGCAGGAGACTCGCGCTGCACATGGATTTGAACAGGGATGCGTTCCTTCATCTCCTGGACATGGCTAATCAGTCCGACGCGGCGACCACCAATCTGATGAAGTTTTTCCAATGTATCCATCACATTGCCAAGACACTCCGATGACAATGAGCCGAAACCTTCATCGATGAAGATAATGTCGACGCCCATACCGCCGCCCCGAAGGCCCGACAATCCCAATGCCAATGATAGCGACGCCATAAAGCTCTCGCCTCCAGAAAGAATGCTCGCCGGTTGCGGCTCACCCGGTTTGAAACAGTCTGAGACCAAAATCACAAGCGATCCGGGATTACATGTCAGAGTGTAGCGGTCGGTGAAACACCTCATATAATTATTTGCATTATCCAACAGAGTGCTGAGGATGAAACTCTGAGCCACAGAGCGGAAACGAGTGCCATTAGCATCGCCAAGCAAGCTATTCAATCCTTCCCATTTCTCTTTCTTTTCGCGCATTTTCTCCAAGGCATCCAGAATCTTCGACTTACGTTTGCGCTCATCCTCATCAGTCTTCAACTGTTGGCGCAATTCCCCTATCTCGCGACTCAGTGCCTGTATCTGGTTATCATATTCCATTTTCTGACCTTGCAGACGCGCAACCATCTCAATGTCAGACTCTCCATCAGCATATTCGATAATTGGGCGAGCAGCCTGTTGTTGCGCCAATTGTTTTTCAAGTTGAGAGACGGATCCTTTCCCTAAAGTGTAATCCGATTCAATCTTGGCAATATCATTCTCATACTTCTTAATGTCAGAATCTTCATGCCCCATCAATTCCTCTACACGCCTTTGAGAGATTTCGGGATTTTCTGTATAGAAGTCTGCTATTCTCTTTTCCATATCAATCTTACGCTCTTGATTGCTCTTGAGGTCAGTTTCCGCACGAACAAGAGCAGCGTGGCTATCATTAGCTTTCTTTTGGGCCTTAAGCAACTCTTCATTGAACTCACGTTCCTTTTTCTGCGATTCTTTCAACTGATTATTGCATTCCTCAGCAGCCTTCTGACGTATAAGGGCTGACGCAAGTTGCCTGTCAGATTCCTCTACATTTTGCCCTATCCTTTCAATCAAGTCATCTGAGATGGTTTCACCATAATCAAATTCCTTCACAAGAACCAAGATGGAATCACGAAGCCTATCTACAGCAATCTGAACATCCTTCTGTTTCTTCTTTAGTTTTGTCAACTCTTTATTACCCTTTTTGACAATATCTTCCTCAGCCTGCTTATTAGCATTTATGTCTGTGTAATTCTTTTCAGCCACACGTTTTTCCTCTCGCAGGGGCTCAATTGCGGAGTTAAAATATGAGTCTTCCAATTTTTGTGCTATCTCACTGCCACAGACAGGACACATATCTCCTTTCACGAGGTCATGGCGCATCTCCTTAACCATATCATTCAAAGAGATTGACACTTTTTCAAGGCGTTTCGTTCTCTCTTCCAACACTTTCACGGCATCCTGCAACTGTTGGGTCAAAGTCTCTATATTTTTCTGAGAGGCTTTAACTGCTCCCATCTTTTCATTAATGGAAGTCTCGGTCTCATTAAGCGACTTCTCATGTATGGCGTGTTCACGTATCTTAGACTTAAGGTCATTAAGACGGGTGATTCGCTCGTTGAGTTCGTTAATACTATTGTTAAGATTCCCAACGTCAAATTCCTCATATTTCTTGCTTTGTGCCTCCACAAGTTTCTGTTGTCTGACGCAAGCATTCTCTGCATTCTCACATGTCTTAATAGTATCGTCATAACTCTTGCGAATTTCTGGAATCAATTTCTCAGCCTTCTCAATAATTGACTTAAGCTTACCACCATCTTGAATAAGATTACGCACATTCACAGTGGCTCGGAAATCAGCCACAAGTCTTTTAAGATTTTGGAAATCCTCAGAATCTATCTGTTGCTGAAGGGTAGCGAGCTTTTCAACCTCCTTCACTTTATCTTCTAAAGTCTTGATATGAGTGTTGAGCCAGGTAAGTCTGACTTCTTCTTCCTGACTCTTTTTCGACATAACGATGAGTTGCTCATTGTCATTCTTGATCTTCGCTTCCCTCTCTGAGCGTTGTTCATCTGAAAGAAGAATGACATTCTTAGTCTGACTGTCGAGACTATCCCACTCAGACTTGACAGCAGCATATTTCTCCGCAATCTTCTTACCTATCTCGGAATAAATTTCCGTACCCGTCAATTTCTCAAGAATCTCCGCCTTCTCTTTGCCGGTGCTCTTGAGGAATTTGGTGAACTCACCCTGGGCAAGCATCACAGTGCGGCAGAACTGATTGAAGTCCATACCTGTGAGTTCCGTGATTTTTTCTTTTATCGGTGCAATTTTATTTTCTGAATAAGAGCCGTCAAGAGCCTCAAGATTACGTTTTGCATCCCGTTGCAGCCTACTTCCGGGTTTCCTATGGTTACGCTGCACAGCCCAAGTAGCCACATAATCCTTTCCGTCATTGCCGGTAAAGGTAAGGTCAATCTGACCGAATCCGGTGCCACGACGCAGCAACTGCGCATTGTCGGAGGCATAAAACTTCGCGCTATCGTCCGACTCCAGTGAAATTGCCTCCTGTTTAACAGCCGACATTCTGGGGGTGTCGCTATAGAGGGCAAGACAGATTGCATCAAGGATTGTGCTTTTCCCCGCCCCAGTGTCGCCGGAAATAAGAAATATAGGAGCATCAGAAAGAGGGGTAGCCCCAAAATCTATCTCTGCGTCGGCAAGAGACGCTATGTTCTGTATCTTAAGTTTCTTAATCTGCATATCATTCCGATTTTGCCATGTTCAACTCATCTTCTATATCATTCAGCATCTGCAGATATTCAGCTGCTGTCGCTTCAGGAATACCTTTGCTTCCAAAGAATCTTTTTGCGAGCTCTCGTGTGGTCAAATCTGCAAATTCCGACAAAGAAAGTGCATCCAATGCTTCCTTCTTGATTGCTCCGGTATATTCATACCTTATGGTGCAATATTTACACTGTTTTCCATCGGTAGCCATGGTAGCTTGTTCCTCACAGTCTGACGGCAAGGCAGCCTCCTGGCTGACGTTCAGGCGTATGAAACAGTTCTCATCCTTGGGAAATTTAGACAGTTTCATACGTGCGGTCTTGAAATCAACAGCCTCTATAGGGAAGGTAAGCAATTCCCGGTTTTGAAAGATCTCCACCTCATGTATTTTAGGAGAAGAGCCATGCTCTATCTCCACTATGCTGACAGAATGGGCATAGTCTTCATCAAAACTGACAGCCACAGGAGTGCCGGAATATCTGATCCTGCCATCCTCAACAAGACTTTGGGGCTTATGGATATGCCCTAATGCCACATATTCAAAATATTCAGGAAAGACATCTGACTTCACAGCCTCTATCTTCCCTATCTGAGTCTCCCTGTGGCCACGACGGTCGCAACCCACCACCGTCATATGAGCCATAAGCACAGCAGGCAAATCCGGCATATTACGCGCCTTTACACACTCTGCCCCAGCCCTAAAGAATTGTCTCTCAACATCATTAGCATCTTCTCGGCTACCCATAAAAGCCGGATTGATATATGGCACGGCAAGCACCATTCCCTTGCCATCAATCTCAATGACATTATCTGAGAAATCGTAGACTCCATTCTCCCTTCTAACAGTGCCAATCACATAAATTCCAGCAGCACGCCACAGATTACGGTTGACGTCTATGCGCGAAGCACTGTCATGATTGCCAGAAGTTATGATGATTTTCATTCCCGGCACTTTTTGATGAAGCTCGAGTATAAAGTCTGTGAACATACGCATGCACGCTGCAGAGGGCGACGAGACATCAAAGATGTCGCCACTCACAAGGAGCGCATCCGGCTGTTCTTGGGTGCATATATCTGTCAACTGGCGGAAGAAATGCCGATGGTCTTCTGTGCGGTCATAACCGTAGAGCTGCTGCCCTATATGCCAATCAGAAGTGTGAATGAGTTTCATAATGTTGCGAACTGAGTTTTTATGATACATTAATACTGCAAAGTTAATAACAATACTGGTTTATTTACATGCTTCGATTAATCAATTTTATGATTTGGATTGTTATTTTAACAAAGCACTCTCTTCACCAACCTATAAAACTATATCATGGCAACCAATACACAAGATAATCGATTAGACATTATATTCAGGAAAAGCGGAATCTATGCCTTCCTGCATATCATCATATTATTAACTCGCATGCAGCAGTCTGAGAGCCTGCATATGGTGTGCTGTCGGTTCTGCCATTTCTCTCTTTATAGCACTCGTATGGAATGGTCCTGGCGCCGATATTGCAAATGGTCTCTACGGATTCTCCGGAGTCTTGACCGCTATAGCCCTCGGATCAACATACTGCAACGCCTCATGGAGAAGCGCAATATGGGCAATAATCGGCACCGTCATCACCGTCTTTGTGCAGGCAGCCATGAACGCCTTCTTCGCACCTATGGGACTCCCAACACTCACGGGTCCTTTCTGCGTGGCAACCTGGATATTCCTCTTCCCTGCCTACAAGTTCTTCGCCCCCACCCATCGTCATCAGTAGAAAATAATTCCATCCAATAACACTGCGAGCCACTTTTATAAAATTTTATGAAAGTGGTTCTTATTATTAAAGATTTAATTATTAACTTTGCGATTGATAATACATCCTCCGATATGAAAATTTCATCTTCTGACATACGCTGGATTCAGCGATTCAGTAATTACCGCAGAGCATTTGCAAAACTTTCTGAGGCAATTGACTCATTGTCAAACATCGAAAATCTTGATGAGCCAATCCGTGAGCTAATCAAGGAGGGAGTCATCCAGCGTTTTGAATATACCCATGAACTGGCATGGAAGGTGATAAAAGACTATGCCGAATATCAAGGTTATACGGATATACATGGTTCAAGAGATGCTTTCAGAAAAGGTTTGCAAATGGGAATCATTGACAGTCCTGATTGGATGGACTCCATAGAAGACCGAAATCTTACCTCACATAATTATGATGAAGACATAGCACAGGAAATTTATGACGACATCATAAACAAGTATTATCCTCTGTTTGTCAAATTGGCAGACACAATGACTTCATTGGCTAATGAGTGATACATTCAAAAAATATGGTTTCTCTGAAAAGGAATGGGAGATGCTTCAGCAATTGCTCGCTTCATGCAGCAACATTGAGAAGGCAGTGCTATACGGGTCGAGAGCTAAAGGGAATTTCAAGAGATTCTCTGATATCGACATAACCTTGTTTGGGACTGCTTTATCCCGCACTGATCTGTTGAAACTCAATTCATCACTCAACAACTCATCTTTCCCTTATAGTGCTGATTTTTCTATATTCCCCAGATTAAAGAATGAAGAACTTATCGACCATATTAATCGCAGAGGTATTGTCATCTATGAAAAATGACAGTTACAATTGATTGATACTATCGGAGAAGAAAATGGAGGGAGGCGCACCGGAATATGCGTCTCCCTCTCTATCTATAATAGTAATTTCTAACTTTCAGGTTATGTATGACAAAT
>CAZRUR010000064.1:5733-14703 GCA_964603335.1 uncultured Sangeribacter sp.
ACCTTCTCTTCCTTACCTTTCACTTCATAAGTGACCTCAATCTCATAGAACTCATTCTGCTTGATTTCCTTGGCATCGGCACCTGTGATAATCTTTACGCCCTTCTTGGAAAGAGCCTGCTTCAGACGCTTTGCAATGTCTGAATCAAACGGCGGAAGAATCTGCTTCATAAACTCAATGACAGTGACCTGGCTTCCGAGCTGGCTGAAAATAGAAGCGAACTCCATACCGATCACGCCACCGCCTATAATGGTGAGCGTAGCCGGCACATAGTCTATTGAAAGCATCTGGGTTGAATCTTTCACACACTCAAGGTCATGACCGGGAATTGGCAGAGATTTCGACACACTGCCAGAGGCAATTATTACACGGTCGGCGGTATATTCCTCGCCATTGGCAACCACAGTCTTCGCATCCTTAAAAGAAGCCATGGCGTTGACCACATTCACATTAGCCTTTGTCAGCATCATGTCGATGCCGCTCCTCAGACTCTCGACAACGCTATTCTTACGGGCAAGAATCTTGTTGAAATCTACAGAGAATGTGAAATCATCGATTCCGAACTCGTCGCCATGTTTGAATGTGGAGACAATCTCAGCATCGCGGCAGAAACACTTCGTGGGGATGCAACCCTCGTTAAGGCATGTTCCTCCAAGGTTGGCGCCGTTGAAAAGCGTGACTGTCATGCCACGGGAGGCGGCAGCCAGAGCGGTTTCATAACCGCCCGGGCCTGCCCCTATGATTATAAGATCTGTCTTCATCACTTCGCAGCCTCTTTGAGTGCACGATAGTTGAGGATAGGATTCTTGGCGGCTGTTGTCTCGTCAAGTTTCCTTACGATAGTGGTGAGAGGAGCATTGATAACCTCCTCTGGAGTCTCGCGGGCTTCCTTAGCCACCTTGTGCATAACCTCGATAAACTCATCAAGGGTTTCCTTGCTCTCAGTCTCAGTCGGCTCAATCATCATCGACTCGTGGAAGAGAAGCGGGAAATAGATGGTAGGTGCATGGAAACCATAGTCGAGAAGACGCTTTGCAACGTTGAGAGTTGTTACGCCTGTCGACTTGTCTTTCAAGCCGTCAAACACAAACTCATGCTTGCAGACACCCTCAATCGGAAGGAGGTAATCATCCTTAAGGCTCTCCTTGATATAGTTGGCATTAAGAGTGGCAAGAGGTCCGACATTCTTGATGTTCTCCTTGCCGAGAGAAAGGATATATGCGTAAGCCTTCATCATAACGCCGAAATTGCCGAAGAAAGTGGAAACGCTTCCAAGGCTGTCCTTGCCGAAATCAACATAGAATGTGCCGTCGTCAGCTTTCTTCACATGTGGATTGGGAAGGAACTCCACGAGATGCTTGGCAACGCCGACAGGACCAGAGCCAGGACCGCCACCACCGTGAGGTGTGGAGAATGTCTTATGGAGATTGATGTGCATGATGTCGAATCCCATGTCGCCGGGACGAACCTTGCCGAGCAATGGATTGAGGTTTGCTCCGTCATAATAGAGCAATCCACCTGCCTCATGCACGAGTTTTGCTATCTCCAGAATCTCTGTCTCAAACATACCCAGTGTGTTGGGGTTTGTCATCATGATTCCGGCAACAGTGTCATCAAGAAGTGGCTTCAGATCCTCAACGTCGATAGAACCGTTTGGCTTCGACTTAACCTCAACCACCTCAAGACCGGCAACCATAGCGGAGGCCGGGTTTGTGCCGTGGGCGGAGTTAGGCACAATCACCTTTGTGCGCTTATTATCGCCTCTCGACATATGATACTGGCGCATAACCATCAGACCGGTCAACTCGCCATGTGCGCCTGCGTAAGGATTGAGTGTGAACTCGGCAAGACCGGCGATATTGGCAAGCATCTTCTGGAGGTTCCAGTATAGCTCAAGGGCACCCTGTGCTGACTCGGCGTTCTGGAGTGGATGCAGGTTGTTGAACTCTGGCATAGCGGCAACTTCCTCGTTGATCTTCGGGTTGTATTTCATTGTGCAGCTTCCAAGGGGATAGAAACCGGTGTCTACACCGAAGTTCTTATTGGAAAGGTTGGTGTAATGACGCACCACGTCAAGCTCACTCACCTCCGGAAGTTCTGCATCTTCCTTGCGGAGAAGGTCTACCGGTATGGCTTTCAAACCATCAGTTGCGTAATTGTCAGCCGGAAGAGTGTAACCTTTTCTGCCGGGACGTGAAATCTCAAATATCAGTTTATCGTATGTTTTCATTTTCTCGTCCTCCTCAATCTTCAAGCATTAGTTTAACAAGATTGTCAATCTCCTCTTTAGTGCGTTTCTCTGTCACGGCAAACTCAACCTTACCATCGCCAAGAAGCAGGCCGCCCATGATTCCGTTCTCAAGAAGACGGGCGTTGACTTTCTCCATGTCGAGGTCAGTCTTCACCACAAACTCCTTCAGGAATGGCTTGTCGTAGACAGGAGCGAACTTGCCAGACTCAATAAGCTTGTTGTAAAGATAGTGAGCGCCGTCGCAAGAAAGCACGTTGACTTCCTTAAGACCCTCCTTACCGAGCAAAGAGAGATAGATGGTGGCATAGAGAGCCATCAGGCTCTGGTTGGAGCAAATGTTGCTGGTAGCCTTCTCGCGGCGGATGTGCTGCTCACGAGCCTGGAGTGTAAGCACGAAGGCACGTTTGCCGTCGGCATCCTTAGTGGCGCCAACCACACGACCCGGCATCTTACGAAGCATACCCTTGCTGCAGGATATGAAGCCGAGATACGGGCCACCAAAAGCGAGAGGCATGCCGAGAGACTGCCCGTCACCGCAAGCCACGTCTGCACCCCATTCAGCGGGAGTGCGGAGCACTGCCAATGCAGAGGGATCAGCGAAGACAGCAAAGCTACCTTTCACAGCATGAATCTTGTCGGCAACACCGGTAAAATCTTCAATAATACCGTATTTATTTGGAGTCGGGAGTATAACACCAGCCACGTCGCCGGCACCAAGTAATTCCTCCATAGCGGCAAGATCAGTCACGCCGTCTTTCTCAGGAATCTCAGTGACATCAACCCCATGGAACTTTGCATAAGTCTTGACTACACGAATCACTCTTTCCGAAAGTGTTGAGGAAACAAGGACACTGTTTTTCTTCTTTGCAGAAGCCACCATCATAAACATCACCTCGGCAGCGGCAGTGGCGCCGTCGTACATGGAAGCGTTGGTAGCCTCCATGCCGGTGAGCTCGCTGATCATGCTCTGATATTCGAAGATATACTGGAGTGTGCCCTGTGAAATCTCAGGCTGGTAGGGAGTGTAGGCTGTATAGAACTCACTTCTCTCAAGAAGATGGGCAACGGCAGATGGGGAATAATGGTCGTAAGCACCACCACCGGCGAAGATTGTGAGCGATTTGTTTTTCTCACCAAGTTCCTTAAAATGGCGGCGGAGCTCCACCTCCGACATTGCAGAGGGGATATCATACTCCTCGCGGAAAATCACCTCCTGAGGCACGTCGCCATAGAGGTCGTCGATTGAAGCCACACCGATGCGCTCAAGCATTGCCTTCACGTCTTCATCGGTATGCGGCATATATTTGTCAGACATAGTTCAGTTGCGTATTATGTAAGAAATGCATAGCCTCAAATTGTTCAGGCTATGCATTCCGATTCTTTTACTTTGGATTACTCACATACTTTAGCGTAAGCAGCAGCGTCGAGAAGGTTGTCAACTTCAGAAGGATCTGAAACTTTCACTTTCATAATCCAGTTGGCATACGCATCCTGATTAACGAGCTCGGGTTCATCCTCAAGAGCCTCATTGATCTCAACCACTTCACCGCTCACCGGAGAAACGAGGTCGCTGGCAGCCTTTACTGACTCAACAGCGCCGAAATCCTCACCCTGGGTCACCTCATCGCCAACCTCGGGCATATCTACATATACGATGTTGCCAAGTTCGTGTTGTGCATAGTCAGTGATGCCTACTGTGGCGATGTCGCCTTCGAGTTTTACCCACTCGTGTGACTCCGCATAGCGGAGATCCTCCAAAATCTTGCTCATATAGTTATTGGTTGTTGGTTTTTAGTTGTTGGTATTGGTCAAATTGTCATGATGTCATATTGACATATTGACAATTTGATATATTATTTTTTGTAGTTTTTGTCGTAGAATCTCTTCTTCACAACAGTTGCCGGGAAAGTCTTCTTGCGGATTCTCACCTCAACTCTTGTGCCGAGTTTGTCGAAAGGCTTGTTGATCATAGCCATGGCGACGCTCTTGCCGGTGGAGATTGAGCGATAGCCAGTGGTGATTTCACCAACCTGAACGCCGTCAACCTCTACAGGATAACCGTGGCGAGGAATGGCGTTTCCGTCGAGCTCAAGACCCACGATGCGGCGCTTCACGCCCTCAGCCTTTTGAAGGGCGAGAGCCTCCTTGCCGATAAACTCAGGCTTATCGAGTTTTACAAACATGCTGAGGCTTGCCTCAATCGGAGTGATGTCGGCAGAAAGTTCGTCGCCATAAAGTGGCAGACCTACCTCAAAACGGAGAGTGTCGCGGCAACCGAGTCCGCAAGGCTGAACACCTGCGTCCATCAGTTTGTCCCAAAGGCGACGTGTGAAGTCATGGCTGCCGTAAACCTCAAAGCCATCCTCACCGGTGTAGCCTGTGCGGCTGATGATAACCTCCTCGCCATCAAGAGTGTATATCTTGAAATTATAGAATGCAATCTCCTCAAGAGGGAGACCAAGAAGTTTTTTGAGAGTCTCCTCAGCCTTCGGTCCCTGCACTGCAACCTCACCATAATATGGGCTCTGGTCTTCAATCTCTACGTTGAACCCCTCGGCATTCTTCACAATCCATTCCACATCCTTAGCGATGTTGGAGGCATTGATCACAAGGAAATATTCCTCATCGTTTACCTTATATACAAGGAGATCATCGACAGTGCCACCATTCTCATAGCACATCATGCCATAGAAAATCTGGCCGTCGGGAGCGCCGGTGACATCATTTACGAAAATGTGGCTTACAAATTTGTAAGCATCCGGACCTTTCACTCTCACCTCGCCCATGTGGCTGACGTCAAAGACACCCACCTCGTGGCGCACGGCGTTATGTTCTTCGGTGATTCCTTTATACTGAATCGGCATGTCAAAGCCGCCGAACGGAGACATCAGCGCTCCAAGAGCGACATGACGGTCATGAAGACAGGTTTTAGTTAGATTCTCTTCCATTTTTATGGTTCTGTTGTTATGTTGTGTCCTTTCCTTTTGAAATGCCTCAGGGGGGCTTTCATGGGTAATAGATAAAGGATGATGACATATTGTCATTTTTATCGCCCAAAATTACAAAATGCTATTATATCCACCAAATTTTTTTCAAACAAAATTGTTTTTTCACTAACTTTGCACTGGATAGAGGATAAAACCAAAACTCTGTCAAGAATTACGCATATATGAATTACCCACTATATATAGCCAATCGCCTGTCGCTGTCATCAGGAGGGAAAAGAAAAGCCCCGGCAGTGGTAGTGGCAGTTGCTGCCGTAGCCCTCTCAGTGGCAGTGATGCTCGCATCCATTGCCATTGTGCTTGGATTCAAGCAAGAAATAAGGAACAAGGTTGTCGGGTTCAACGGACATATCACCCTTTACGTCTCCCCCACCACTCCTGATGAGGACAATCTCATCACCATGATACCTTCGCTGAAGAAAGTGCTTGATGAGGTGCCGTTCATCACCGACTATTCAATTCAGGCTGCAATTCCAGCAATTCTAAAGACCAACACAGACTTTAAAGGAGTATATCTTAAGGGACTTAACGGTGAAACGTCTACCAAGTTTATCTTTGACAACTTAATTGAGGGTAAACCTGTTGACTTCAATGGCCCGGAGAATAAGAACAAGATGTATATCTCCAACACTGCTGCCCGCCAGCTGAAACTTAAGAGTGGAGACAAGATAGACACGTATTTTATCAGTGAGGACGTAAGGGTGCGCAGACTTGAGATTGCCGGAATCTACAACTCACATTTCGATCAGTATGATAATGTCATGGCATATGGGTCGCTACCTATTGTGCAGCATTTGGGTGATATCCAGGAAAACCAAGGCACATATGTGCAGATAATGACAAATGACTTTGACAAAATTGCTGAAAATTCAGTACGTCTTCAATACATCTTAAACGAAAATATTGCTGACGGCACCCTGTTCCGTCTTTACCGCATAGACAATGTCCTGAATCAGGGCATGGGATTTTTCAACTGGCTTCAGCTTCTCGACACTAATGTGGTGGTGGTGCTTGTGCTAATGATGATTGTGGGTGCCATAACTTTGATTTCGGGCATGCTGATTCTTATAATCGACAAGAAACGGTTCATTGGCTTGATGAAAGCTATGGGAGCACCCACTACAAAAGTACGTAAGGTGTTTGTGTATCTTGCCATACGCATAGCCCTATTGGGAATGCTGATTGGCAACGTCGTTATGCTCACCTTAATATATGTGCAATGGAAGACACATTTCCTCCCGCTTGACGCCGAATCATATTACATCGACTTCGTCCCGGTATCGATATCATGGCTACCGATTGTGGCTCTTAATGTTGGTGTGCTTGTCATAATGTATTTCGTATTGATATTGCCATCAAAATTTGTTGCCGGCATATCGCCTGCCGAGACTATGCGGTATGAGTAGTAAAAATTTTTTGAAAATTTTTCTATACTGATGCAAGATTCCATGGATTTATGGATTTATAATTTGAATGACCGACAGTGAAAAGGAACATCAGATTGTCTGCCTTATAAAAACTGGCGACCAAAAGGCTTCAAGGCAAATATATGATACATATGCAGGTTATCTAACCGGCGTATGCGCCCGTTATGTCTCTGATGACGACTCACTGAGAGACATCTTGCAAGAAAGTTTTATCCGCATATTCAACTCACTTGACAAATTCACTTACAGAGGCATAGGTTCACTGAAGGCATGGCTCACTAAAATAGCCGTCAACCTGTCTCTGAAATTTATCAGGGACACGTGCCGTATTAGTTTTGTCAGTATAGATGATATCGAGACTGAAATACCTACGGAAGAAGACATAAATGAAATTTCTGAGAAGGATATCATAAATCTCATTCGAGAATTGCCGCCGGGCTACCGCATGATTCTCAACCTTTTTGTATTTGAAGAGAAGAGTCACAAGGAGATTGCAAAACTTTTAAACATCAAGGAAAGTACCTCTGCTTCACAATTTCATAGGGCAAAAGCTCTTTTGGCACGCAAAATAAAAGAATTCACCACAAACAACAATTCCATCAGACATGAAAGATAAATGGCTAAACGACATAAAAGACAAGCTGTCAGGCTATGAGATGGAAGTCCCGGAGGGATTGTGGGAATCTATCCAAAGGGCACCTAACGCGGACGAGGTCAAAGATAGGAAAAGACGTAATCCGTTTTGGCATCGGGCGGCTGCAGTGGCTGCAGCTGCTGCCATAGTATTGCTGTGTGGATGGCAATTATGGCGTCTGTCAGATAACGTTGATAATCTCCAACCGGAAGTGTATGCTGAAATTGCTGAGGATAAAAGCTCTAATATCGTAGAATCTTCATCGCTTGAGCAATCATCCATAGCACAGGTAGTAGAAACAAAGCACTCTAGGGAAAACCGCATTACAACGTCTCCCGGAATAAGAGAGCAAAATCATCAGCAATTAAACGTTGAAGAGTCAGTTGTCCGTATCACCAACACCAACGATTTGATTGATGATGCTGACAGAAATGAAGAATCCCCTTCTCTTGATAATAACGACAAAGCATCTGAAGACACATACGTAGAGGTTAAAAATCTGTCTATATATAAAGGAGATGGTGATGACTATGTTTCCTGGAACTCCTCGAACCAATTCTCTAAGAGTAAACGCTTAAAGGGAACTAATAACCGACTCACGCTGGGTGTGGTAACTACCGCCTCCAGTGCTGTCGGCATTAACGGTAATGATGCTGTTACGGATGACCGTTATGCTACTGCGACACCAATAGATTCAATTTTTAAAGATGACGGCTCTTATGCGACTGATGACATGACTACACGTTCTATAACATCATCTTCCCGCTACATACCCGACAGCGACCGTGACGAGATTTCTCACCATATGCCTTTGAAGGTTGGCTTGACATTCATGTATCGCTTCAACAAAGTGCTGGCACTGGAGACTGGCATTCTATATTCTAATCTGAAATCTGACATAAAATATAATGGAAGTTCTACCTTGTTCAGAGATGCAAGGCAAAGCCTGCATTATCTCGGAATACCTGTTAATCTGAAATATACACCTGTCAGTTGGAAACGGCTGAATGTCTATTTGTCAGGGGGCTTCTCCTTTGAAAAATGTATCTATGGAAATCTGAAAGGAAACTTGCGGACTCAAAATTCCGTATCTGCATATGTAGAGACGATAGGCATACACGAGCATCCATTCCAAGTGTCGGCCAATGTAGGTGCCGGTCTTCAGTTTGCCATTACTAATTTCTGCGGCATATATGCAGAGCCAACAGTTGGATATTACTTTGATGACGGATCTTCCCTATGCACCATCTACAAGAATCATCCCTGGAATTTCAATATCAACGTCGGCTTGCGTTTCTCCATCGGGAAATAGAAAGATTTGTCTGTCAGTGAGTATTTGGGGCAAAAAGATTTGTCTGAACTCAAATTCCCGGTGCTTCTTCTGCATTCCATTAGGGAATGAATCCAATCACCGATAAGTCAAAAACTCTTCAACCGTCATTACAGGAATTGTTGAAAATTGAAAATCTTTACAATTGCGCGTAATTATTACATCCTCACATCCGCAACTAAATATTGCATAAAAAAGCCAAATCTTTAAGCAACAAAGTGTTCAAAAGATTTGGCCATGTCAGAAATTTCACCTAAATTGGTGTTCCCAAAAAACAACTGACATGGATGCAAAAATAGCAATAAAATCAGACAAAATCATGC
>CAZRUR010000065.1:0-13736 GCA_964603335.1 uncultured Sangeribacter sp.
CCAGCGCGGTACCACAAAAGTGCTATAGCGGTACCGCGCGAGCGATATTATCAAAAATTATAATCTTTTTGCGGAAAAATTTCTTTAATTAGGATTTTATAATTAATTTTGGTGCAAAATTGTCTAAACAACCAAATTAAACATAATGGCAAAGAAACTTCAAATCAGAGACTTGACGCTGCGCGATGGCCAGCAATCATTGTTCGCAACACGAATGAAGCAGGAGAATGTCGACAAACTTCTTCCGCTCTATCGTGAGGCTAAGTTCTATATTATGGAAGTATGGGGCGGCGCAGTGCCAGACTCCGTGATGCGTTACCTTGGCGAGAGCCCATGGGACCGTCTTCGCGAGTGCTCAAAGGCCATGAAGGGAATATCACTACTTTCAGCCCTTTCACGCGGCCGCAACCTCTTCGGTTATGTTCCCTATCCCGAGAGTGTGCTTGAAGGCTTCTATCGTGAGGCCATCAAGAATGGTCTCAACGTTATGCGTATCTTCGACGCTCTTAACGATATCCACAACGTGAAGTCATCTATCAAGATGATCAACGATTTCGGCGGAATCGCCGACACTGCCGTATGCTACACCATCGACCCCAAGGGCACTCCCGAAAACGAAAGAATCTTCACCGATGAATATTTCGTGAATCTCGCTGTAGAGATGGAGAAATTGGGTGCCAAGATGGTGACCCTGAAGGATATGGCAGGTCTTGTGAATCCGTCACGCATCTACGCACTTATGCCGAAACTCAAGGCAGCCCTCAAGGTGCCGGTTGACTTCCACACCCACTGCACACCGGGTTACGGTCTTGCATCAGTGCTCACAGCAATCATCCAGGGCGTTGATATCGTCGACACCAACATATGGTGGTTTGGCGGTGGCTCAGCAGCCCCCGCAATCGAGCTTATCGACATCTTCTGCCGCAAACTCGGAATAGAGCTCGAGGCGAATATGGATGCTGTTGCCAAGATCCGCAAGGAACTCAAGGAGGCACGTCTTGCCCTTGCCGATTTCGACCTCAACAAGGGGAAATGGCAGCGCGACTTCGACGAGGCTTATGCCGAGATGCCGAAAGAGATAGACGCAGAGTTCGACCGTGCAATCAAGGCAGCAAAGGCTGACAAGGAAGAAGAACTTCTTGATGCCTGCCACAAGATTGAGGCATATTTCGGTTTCCCGAAACCCAACGAGATTGTGAAGAATGCAGAGGTTCCGGGCGGTATGTATTCCAACATGGTAGCCAATCTCCGCGCCCTCAAGGCTGAGGATGTGCTTGAAGAGGCTATGGCACTCATCCCGAAGGTGCGTCGCGATGCAGGTCTCGTGCCACTCGTTACTCCTACTAGCCAGATTGTAGGCTCACAGGCTGTGTCTCTCGCCCTCGACCGCCGCAACGGAAAACCGGACTACACCACCAAGAGCAACCAGTTTATCTCTCTTGTGAAGGGTGAGTATGGCAACACACCGGTGTCTGTAGATCCTAAGTTCCGCGAGAAAATCACCGGAAGCCCGGAGGAGAAGCCGTTTGACGTGTCAAGCTATCAGAAACCGGAGAATCCTACTCTCGACCAGTTTGGCGGTGTGAAGCTTGCCAAGGATAATGAGGAGTATCTCCTTCTTGAGCTTCTTCCCTCAGTTGCCAAGATATACCTTACCAACAAGCGTAAGGCAGAATATGAGGCAGCCCACAAAGGTGAGGAAAAGGCTCAGGATCCCGTTAAGGCTAAACTCGCCAATGTCACCGGTTCGGTGTTCTGCGCTCCAATGGGAGGCACTGTGGTTAAGCTCAATGTGAAACCGGGTGACACAGTTCATAAGGGTGACGTAGTTCTCGTCTACGAGGCTATGAAGATGGAAAATGACCTTGCCTCTGATAAGGCTGGTGTTGTAAAGCAGGTTCTTGTAAATGAGGGTGATGTTATCTCCACCAATGAGCCACTTATCGAGTTTGATGCCAATGCAGAGGTAGCTCCCGCTCCAAAGGCTGAGGTAAAGGCAGCAGCCAAACCTGTTGCTGCCAGTGGTGGAATTGCTCCTGTAAAGGGCTATGACTTCTATAAGGCTCTACATCCGGTTGAGGGTGGCACAGGGAAGGCTCGCTCAACCAACAACAATGGTAGGACAACAATCCAGCTTGCTCCCGGCACAACCCTCGACATTAAAGTTATGCCTGACGGCAGCGTAAATGTGCAGGTTATCCGTAAATAATTAGTAATTGCTAATTAAAATAAAGGGCGGCAATCATTTCGGTGATTGCCGCCTTTTATAGTAGGATTCGGAAGCGGGTGATACCGTCTTCCCCGGTCATTAGTGAGAACTGGGCTTTGTGTTTGTTGAGGATGTCGCTTATTAGGGTAAGTCCAAGTCCTCGTCCCTCCTTTTTTGTTGTGAAGAACGGGCTGAACAGGTTGCGCGAGACCTCCTCAGTAATTGGTTGACCATTATTGGAGATCTCAAGAAGGGTCTGGTCTTTCACTTTCCCAGTCGTTATCTCCACTAATCCTTCATTGGCAATACTTTCCACGCCATTCTTCACGATGTTGACCACTACCTGCTGCATCAAGGTAAGGTCAATGTTGGCTGGCAATTGCCCATCAGTTGGTGAAAATATAAGCTTAATCCTTTCAGGAATCATCTCCTGTAGGAACGGAATCATTTTCTGTAACTCATCGTTGAGGTCTACGGAGCGAAGCACCGGTTCCGGCACTCTCACCACGTCAGCATAAGAGCTTATAAAACCGCACATCTGGTTGCAGCGGTCGTCACAACTCTCAATCACCTCTTTTAGATCATCATCGTCAGCAATATCGTGGAGCGTGTCAAGCACAGACCTCACGCCACCCATTGTGTTGTTGACCTCGTGTGATATGATACGTATCACCTTCTCATATGCTGCTCGCTCAGCCTTCATCACTTCCTCTGTAAGGCTCTCGAGAAGATAGAAATGTCGTGGGAACCCCATCTGAATGAAACTGAGGTGATAGCAGCGATACATCTTTACGTCGCCATATCTGATTATTTTGTTCTCGCCCAATGGCACCTCGGTCATTTTTCGGGTAAGCCCGGATGGCAGGTCAGGTATCCTCAAGCCGATTGCGGTGTTTGTGTCGCCAATACCTGTGATGTGAAGAAATGAATTGTTCATCATCGTTACCTTGCCGTCGTAGTCAAGCATCACGACACCCATAGGTGATGCATCGATGAGCAGTTTCAGGAAACCGTCCTGTTCTCGGTTATACAGACGCTCGTTGCGAAGTTTATCAATCATCTGGTTGAAGAGGTCAACAATCTTGTCAGATTCCCTTTCATGCACAGGAAGAAGACGGTTGTTGAAATCCTGCGCCTTGATAAGCTCCATACCCTTAACCACGGTCTGTGCCGGCATCAATACGCTTCGCCACAGCAATAACATCAGCAGAAGCGCTATTCCAGAGGCTATATAAATCAGCCAGTGCAACTTCTCAGGCACATACTGAAATATTGCAATAATTGCCAATATGCTTAGCAAAAGCCCGATAAATAGGTATCTTGATTTCATGATTTAAGACCGTATTTTCCCATTCTGCGGTAAAGAGTCTGGCGGGTTATGCCTAATATGCGCGCTGTCTGGGTAAGATTGCCGTTAGATTTATCCAATGCGTCTTGAATTAGATTTTTTTCGGTATCAGTAATGGTGCCGGATGTTTTCAAGTCTTTTGGAGGCTCCGCCACTCCGGGAATCGAGGCAAATACATCTTTCTCCAGACGGGAGCCGCCTATAAGCACAGCCCTCTCAACCATGTTCTTGAGTTGGCGTATATTGCCGGGATATGGTAGGCGTGTCAGGAATTCCATGGCGTCTGACGAAATCTCAGGCGCCTTAATACCCATCGAATTGGCTGACTGATTCATAAAATGTCGCACCAAAAGGGGAATATCCTCGCGTCGATCTCGCAATGCCGGTATATGAAGTGTAATTAGGTTGATGCGATAAAATAGGTCTTCACGGAAAGTACGGTCTGCCACCATTCCGGCAAGGTCAGCATTGGTGGCACACACCACGCGGATATCCACCTTCTTCGACTTGCTTTCACCTACAGGCTCAAAGGTGTGTTGCTGAAGCACACGCAACAGTTTCACTTGGCAAGCCATGTCGAGGTCACCTATCTCATCAAGGAAAATGGTGCCTTTGTCGGCAAGTTCAAACCGTCCCTTCCTTGAGTTGACAGCCCCGGTGAAAGCCCCTTTCACATGACCGAACATCTCGCTTTCGAATAGCGATTGTGGAATGCCGCCAAGATTCACCATCACAAAAGGATTGGCACGTCGCTGGCTGTTGATATGAATTGCGTTGGCTATCATCTCCTTTCCCGTGCCGTTCTCTCCAAGAATAAGCACGGAGGCATCGGTAGGGGCTATGCGTTCCACGGTGTTCAAAAGTTCCACCATACTCTCACTTTTCCCGATTATGCCGCCACGGTTGAAAGTGGAGACTGGGGTCTCTCCCTTTGAGTTGAGATTTATAGCGGTCTCGATTCTCTGGAGCAACAGCTGGTTGTTCCAAGGTTTTGTGATGAAATCGTAGGCGCCATATCGCATCCCCTCCACGGCAAGCTCTATGCTTCCCCACGCGGTGATTAGAATCACCGGTGTATCGGGCTGAAATATCTTTGTCTTACGCAGAAGCTCAATGCCCTCCTCCCCTGTGGTGGATAGGCTATAGTTCATATCCATAAGGATGAGGTCGTAGGTCTGGATCCTCACCTTGTTTACCGCCTCGTCAGGATTTTCGGCATAATCCACGTCATAGCCGGCTCGCTTCAGAATGAGTCCGAGCGAGAGCCTTATCGCCTTATCGTCATCAATAATCAGAATCATACCCCAAAATTAGTTAAAAAATGGAAAATGGAAAAATGAAAAATGAAAATTAAAGCCGACAACGAAAAAACGAAAAACTAATTCCTGACAATGGCATCGAAATCGGCATCAATACTTGTGCCTTTCTGATAATCCCACAGTGTCAGGCTTCTGATCTGGTAATAGTAGAGCCAGAAAAGGTAGAGCTCGTTGACGTATTCCCTCCTTGCCTCATCTTTCTTCACCATAGAGTCGTTGAGATCAAGGGTGGAAATTTTACCAATTAGGAATGTCTCCACGTTAGTGGCATAGCGTTTCTGTGCAATCTCGTCTGCGCGACGTGCCGTCTGCAACTGGCGCAACTGGTTGCCATATCTTTCCACGAGGATGAAGAGGTCCTGGTTGAAGTCCTGAGTCTGTTTGCGCACCTGGCTCTCCACGAGTCGGCGGTTGCTCTCAGCCACTTTCACCTGTCCCTTGCGACGTCCCCAGTCCACCAACGGTATCTCAAAGCCAATCTCCACCACCTGATTACTCTTGAAATGGCTATAAGCCCCATTGAAGTCATGGTCAGCGCCGGTGTATCCCAACTGTGCGAACAGGTTGATTTCACGTTGGTTCCCTTTCGCCTTTGCCACGCTGTAGTCTGCCTCAAGTTGCAGACGGAGCATATTCTTGGCAAAACTGTTGTTGGCGAGGGCTTTCTCAAGTGCGTCGGCATAGTTTATCTCCGCCTCCGGCACATCAAGGGGAATCTCCGGCTCAATGTCGATGTTCTCGCCATAGTCGAGGAAAGAACGAAGCTGAAACATGTTGCTTTTCAAAGTGCTCTCATAGTCAATCATGTCGGTCTTTGCGTTCAAGAGGTTTAGTTCCATCTGGAGAAGGTCGTTTTGGCTTATGCGCCCCATTTCACGTTTCTCTTTTGCCACCTCATACAGACGCTCGGCATTCTCGAGGTTCTGTTGGGCTATGGCGTAGTTTTCCTTTGCCATCAGCAGGTTGAAATAATATTGAATGGCATATGTAGCCACGTCTTCAGATGCGCTGAGAAACTCAGCCTTCGCCTCAGCATATCTCACCGGCTCTATCTTGCGGTCCCACTTGATGGTGTTCACTCCGAAGATGGGTTGTGACAATGTGATTGCCACAGGTATAGACATAAACTGGTTGTAGGCGCCGCTGCCGAGTTGCCTATAAAAGTCGAGAGATGTGTTGACCGCTATCTGTCCTCCGGTGAGCCATATGTTCTGGGTCACAGACAGTTGACCATCCATCTGCAGATAATTGTTACGCACGAAGTCATAGCTGCCCTCATTATTCATGTAGGCAGAATACTGTTGGCGGTATGACGGCACAGTTGCCGATAGCGCCACCTCCGGCAGCAGTTCGGCGCGGTAGGAACGGTAGGTCCAGTAAGAACTTTTCAACTGGTTGAGAGCAACCTCAGCGTTGACACTGTTTGTGCGTGCCCTCATAATCGCTTCCTGTAGAGACATCGACATGACATTCGCGCTCTTATCGGAAGTGTCAATAGTTGGTTCCTGCCCCAAGGCAGGAACCAACCCACCAAAAAATATAAGATACTGTAAAATCCTCTTCATAATCATTCGTCTTTGATTGCAATTGCCGGCTCTATCTTCATCGCTCTGCGTGCTGGCCACCATAGGCTAATGGTGATTCCGATAGCCACTATGACAAAGGTTACCAATTCCATGTAAATGATTGTCTTTACGTCCGTGAGTTGCTCCTGAAGCCATGTGATATGCAGCAATGGCCATCCAACAGCCGCAGTCAGAAGCGTTGCGAAGAAGAGAAGAATCAATCCTTCTGTGATTATCCTCTTGAATATGTCAGATTTTTTTGCCCCACATACTTTACGGATAGCAATCTCACCAATTCTTTGCTGAATGCGGAACCAGAACACACCCAACATGCCAAGACCTACAATGATGAGGAGAAACAGAATGAGTGTGAATCTCATCCTTGCGTCAGTGCTTTGGCTTTTCTGAACACTTTTCGCCTGGTCGGTCATCTTTGTCAGCTTTGAAAGAAAATGATTGCCATAAGCCTGCATTGCCGGGTCATTCTCAAACTGCTCACGAAATTTCTCACCCATGCCCGGCTTCATACGGATGCCAATCATATCGGCATCAAAACTCTCGTTTTCATTAATAGGTAACAGCACCGTTCCACCGGATGTCAAATCGTAATCAGACCGCCTTATCTGATCCACAATATCGCCAACTTTATATAATCTGTCTTTTTCTCCAGATTCATAAACACTCTTTCCATTAAGTTCCTCAGCTTCTCGTTGTTTGCCCCAAGAGGTAAACATGTTCGAAATTAGCACCCCACCGTTGCGAAGAACATTTTCAAGATATTCAGCATCTTTACCAGTCCTACTTGTCACCTTAAGAACCCTCACCATGTCTGGACTGACATATCTAAAATTAGATGCATATCCAATGGTGTCTTCCGGAGTCATGTCTATAAACAGGGAATTTCCCCAATAATTCATGGAGTAAGGGAGTCCATTCCGGGAGAAAGCGGCTGCCTCCACATATGGGCTCTTTCTGATAGCTGCCATCAACATTCTCAAATCCTGAGAGTCGAGTGATTCCTTCTCTTCATCGTCTCTTTCTTGATAATCGGGACTGTCTTTGGGAAGAGGGCGGATCTGAATGGAATACACATCCGTAACGTCGAAGCCTCTCTTATAAAACAGTGCATTTGTCTTGTCATAAAATAACACCGTCAGCCACCAAATCGCCATGCTCACTATCATCAATCCAATGACCATCCATATGTTGTCGCGCCATTCATTGCGCATCTGTTTCAATAAGTCTCTTTTCATCTCTTTAAACTTTAGATTTTGCAATCGCGATTGCCGGCTCCACTCTTGATGCCTTCCACGCTGGAATGAACGCACTCAATAGGTTAAGCACAAAGCAGACAGCAAGAGCTATGAAGAAATTGGTCCAGGTGAATAGCAACGAAAGGGATGGATTTTTGGCTGCATATTCAAGTGCTGATTCATCAGCACTTGACATACTGAAGAAATAGTCTGCCGCAAAATATGTAAACGCTAAGCTCAAACCAAATCCAATGGCCCCACCGATAATGGTGACAATCAGGTTCTCGCCTAATATTTGCCATATTATAGAACTTTTCTTTGCTCCGTAGGCTCTTCTGACGCCAATCTCAGACACTCTATGGCGCAGACGACCGCGCATCATGCAGTTTAGGTTTATCGCCGGCAGAAGTATCAGTAATACATAGAGTATATAGTTCCCTCTATGTTCTGACTTCAGGTCCGGAGTCCAGTTCCCTGTAACCCCCTTTATCGAGAATATCTCTGCGTCATGAGGGTCATTGTGATAGATTACCTCTTCCTTAACTTTTGTTTTCTCCGCGTTTAACTGATTGAAACGGGTCTTGACCTGAGCCTTGATGTCTTCCTCCTTGACACCAGGTTTCATCAAAAGATGCACCAGCACTCCATCAAAATCTTCCGGACAGGTAAATGTTGCCGGTTCAAACGGTAAGTAGATATTGGAGAATGTTGCTTTCATTATTGGATTGACATCCTCGATGACTCCACTTATCCTATGAGGCACGGCATCAATGTTAACCTCTTCGCCTGTTACGTCTTCTTTACCAAATATTTTTCGTGCCACTGTGCGAGTCAGCACCACGACTTTCTCTCCTGCATCAATAGATGCCTTATCGAATGGTTTGCCGCTGATGAACTTGAAATCATACATCTTCCAAAAGTCAGCATCCACATTTATGCCGCTCATGGGATGTGATAGTTTCCCTTTAAGCCCTACACTATAGGAATTATCCCAGGCTGAACTACGTGCAATCTTTTCTATACCGTCAAGATTCCCATACAGCCTTTCAGAGAGGGGATAAGACATTGCTCCGCTTTGGCTCCAATTTTCACTATGCACGTGGAGCCCTCCGCCATAGAGCATGCGCGAGCGGTTGCTTTCCGGTGCAGCTTCCACCATCGGCAACTGGTTTATCATGAAGCATACCATCACCAGGAAGATGGAGAGCGCGGTGCCGGCTATCGACACCCACGTCATCATCTTCTGATGCCTCATCTCAAATATTATCTGCCTTATATATTTCATATTATAAATGGATTAAATTCCCCCTTTAGGGGGTTAGGGGGCTTTACTCGTCTTTAATTGCTATTGCCGGTTGGATTGTCATTGCTTTCTTTGCTGGCCACCATAGACTCAGGATGATGCCAATTGCCACCAATACTACTGTAATCAACTCTAAGATAAGCACGGTGCCATTGCCGTAGCCAAGCTGGATTGTGTCGTTATCCATCAACAAGAATGGCCACAATATTGCTGATGCCAGTATGACGGCTGCTGCCAAGAGTATCATACCCTCAGATATAATCCGGCGGAACACCTGTCCTTTCTTTGCTCCGGCTACCTTGCGTATCGCTATCTCGCTGACACGCTGCTGCATACGGAACCAGAATGTGCCAAGCAGTCCTAAGAATACTGTCATAAGGAGAAACAGAATCATAATGGTGTAAAGACGCAGGTCCACCTCCACGCTACGCTGACACGCCTCCTTAATATTGTCAAGGCTTTTAAGGTCTGACAGATAGACGTTGCGCAATTTCCTCAGACTGGCATCATTCCTGAAGTCCTCCTCAAAGGCTTTCCCTTTCCCGGGCTTCACGCGCACTGCCACCGGTCCCCAGATTTTCTTCTCATCCATCGGATAGATTATGCTTCCTGCCCATGAATCCTCATAATCAGTGCGCCTTACCTTCTCTATGATGTCACCGACACGCTTCACATTGGCACTGTCTTTATTTAGAATCATCTTCCTGCCTTTTAGGGTATAGACATCCACACCTTTCTCTTCCAAAACTTTATTGTTGTCAGAGATGAGCACATCTCCATTACGAAGCATCTGGATTAGCTGCTCGTCGGTGGCTCCGGTCTTGCTCTTGATGCCCATCACCTTGATATATTCAGGGGTGACAGTCCTTACATTGCCGTAATAACCGATGGAGTCGTTTTCATCGATTAGATGCAGTTGGTTACCGTTGAAATTGTAATTGTATGGAAGTCCATTCCAATGCACAGCAACCTCCTCCACATTCGGATTCTTTCTCAGATTGTCGAGGAGAATCTTGAAGTCTGTATAATAATCTTCATTTTCCAGGCTCTCTATATAGTCGGCACTTTCCTTTGGTACGGAATTGCTGTTCAGCGAGTAGACATTGTCTGAATTAAAACCCTTGGGCAAAAATAATCCCTGTATATATGCGTAGAGGATGGCTGAGATCACCCATATGGCGAGGCAAACAACAGTCAGCTCAATGATGAGCCATACATTGTCGCGCCATTCTTTCCTCATTTGTTTCAATAATGCTCTTTTCATCTGTTTATTTTACAGGTTACTGTGTTATAGTGTCTCTGAATTTCCCCCTTTAGGGGGTTAGGGGGCTTACTCCCTTGACTTTGCTATTGCCACTGCCGGCTCCACGCGCGACGCACGCCATGCCGGAACTGTTGCACTAAGAATATTTAACACCAGACAGAAAACCAGTGCTGTTGCGAAATTCTGCCACTGGAACAGCATCCCAAGAGTGGGACGGGCGTTGATTATCAGTAATGATTCTGTGGTGAGGTCGCCGGAATAGAAGAATAGGTGTGAGGCAAAATATACAAATGCCAGACTCAGAATCAATCCCAAGATACCGCCGAAGATGGTAATCAACAGGTTCTCTCCAAATATCTGCCATATGATTGATGACTTCTTCGCTCCAAAGGCACGTCTTACACCTATCTCAGTGACCCTGTGGCGCAGACGGCTCCGTGTCATGCTGCTCAGGTTGATGGCAGGGAGAAGGATAAGCACAGTGTAGAATATCCACATCTTTTTGTTGTGTCCATTCAGGTTGGGTTCATTATTGCTGCCATATCCACCAAGACTAACCTCCTCAGACGTATAAGGCTGGAGATGATATACAAATTCGTCACCCTTGTCTGCTATCTGTGTGTTGAATGTCTTGTAGCGGCTCTCCACCTGGTCTTTGATGTGTTGGGCATCAACACCCTCCTTAAGGAGAAGCACCATGTTGACATCTCCGAAATATTCCTCATCCGGTACTCCCGGCTTGTAGGGGAGATAAATCTCAGCATATGAGGATTGCAACAGAGGGTTGACATCCTCCACCACACCGCACACGTTGTAGGTGATATAGTTTATCTCAACGTCACGTCCCGCAACTTTATCCTCGCCAAACAGTTGGCGTGCAATAGAGCGGCTGAGGATTACCTTTCTCGCATTATCCTCTACATCAGCCTTGTCGTATGGCTTGCCATCAATGAACCTGAAGTCGTAGATGCTCCAGAAATCATTGTCAACTTTCTTTCTAAGCACAGAGACGGCATCCTTGCCACGCACATTGATATTTACATTGACGTCGAATGCATTGACATAAGATGTTTTCTCAATGCCGTCGAGGTCTCCGTATAGTTTGTCTATTATCTCTTTGTTGATGCCGGAGGTGGAACTGCTGCCGTAGTTTTTGCCCGACACATGCAGGTTTGCCGCCATAAGTATGCGGCTGCGGTTGCTTTCCGGAGCCGTCTCGACGGTCTTGACCTGCTCAGACATGAAGAGGGCCATCACCAGGAAGATGGAGAGCGCGGTGCCGGCTATCGACACCCACGTCATCATCTTCTGATGCTTCATCTCATATCCTATTTGCTTGATATAGTTCATAATCAGTAATTCTTTTATTCAACTTGTCTGCCGTCGAAGAAGCGGATAATTCTGTCGGTCATGCGCGCTTGGCTCTCATTGTGGGTAACCATCACTATTGTGCGTCCGTCTTCCTTGTTGAGCTGGTGAAGGATGTCCATAACTTCCTGACCCATCTTAGAGTCGAGGTTACCGGTTGGTTCGTCGGCAAGCACTATCTGTGGGTCACCAACGATTGCGCGTGCTATAGCCACTCTCTGACACTGACCGCCGGATAGCTGTCCGGGGAAATGGCGCATACGGTGGCTGAGTCCGAGGCGGGTCAGAACCTCCTCCACTTTCTCATGACGCTCCTTTGCGCTTACTCCATCGCGATAGGCGAGGGGCAGAGCCACATTCTCCGACACATTGAGCGATGGGATAAGGTGGAAACTCTGGAACACGAATCCGATGTTGCTGTTGCGGAATGTGGAGAGTTGGCTGTCGTTCATTTTGCCGGTAGCGTCGTCCATGATTGTTACAGTGCCTCCTGTAGGCACATCGAGGAGTCCTATTATGTTGAGCAGTGTTGACTTTCCACACCCTGAGGGTCCCATGATGCTTACGAATTCACCCTTCTCAATCTGAAGGTTAACGTTCTCAAGTGCGAGTGTCTCGATCTCTTTTGTGCGGTAAACTTTGTTTACGTCTTTAAGTGTAATTATTGCCATATTGTTTTTGGTTTTTGGTTTTTGGTTTTTGGTTTTTGGTTTTTCGAAATACACAAAACGAGCAACGAAAAACGAGTATCGAAAAAACTACTTCAGTTTTAATGATTTGCTGTTTTTGTAATCTGTCATGTCGCTGACCACGACCTCCTCGCCGGGTTGGATGCCGCTTCTCACTTCCACAAAGTCGAAGTTGCTGTCGCCGAGTGTCACGCTTCTTCTTTCAAGAGTGTTGTCACCGGTCTTCACAAACATTGCATACGTGCCCGGTCCCTGGAAATATTGCCCATTTGGTATGCGCACCACATTGTCATGCACGTCATATACCACATTCAGTTCTGTCCTCAGCCCAGAGCGTAGAAGTTTGTCGGTGTCATCATCAAGGAGTACGGTAAATTCCACCATACCGTTCTGACTTTGTGGAGAAATGTTGCTGATATGTCCTGAAATGGTGTTACGGTTGATGCGGACATTCACCGCTGACCCTACGGACAGTTTGCCGGAATTACTTTCGGGGATTTCGCCTGTAATCTTGAAATGACTGAGGTCGGAGACCACTGCCAACTTCTCACCGGTGGCGATGCTTGTGCCGAGGCTTTTGTTGAGGTATGTGACTGTTCCGGCGCGTGGTGCCTTCACACGGGCATCATCGAGAGTGCGCTGCATAGCCTCAAGGTTGCGGGCTGTGATGCTTCCCTCGAGTTGCTTGCTGCGGTATGCGGCGGCATGTGCCTTACGCTCGTTGGCGAGTTGGATTTTCAGTTGCTCCAGTTCCAATTGTCCGGTGGAGTATGCGAGTTCCGCCTCGCGGATACGGTCGCCAGTGCCGCTCCCGATACTGTCGAGTCTCCTTTCGTTGGCAACCTCTGCCTTGAGATGGCTAACCGACATCTCCTTGGCCTTGATTCTCATCTCAAGGTCGGTGAGGTATGTCTCATTGTTGAGGGCTGTCTGTTCAATCTCATTGCGCTTCATGCTTACCTCGTCTGTCATCCGGCGTAGGTCTTCTTCAGTAGACTGAAGGTCGAGTTTCAGAAGCGACTGACCAGCCTCAACCTGGTCACCCTCGTTGCAATACACCTCCATAATCTTTGTGGAGACCGGGGAGACGATTGCTTGTTCGTAGAGAGGCACAATCTTTCCGGATGCTGAGACGCTGCTCTCGAGGGTGGCAAGTTCAGCCGGTTTGATGGTAAGGTCTTTCTCCTTTACGCCACTCTGGAGAAAAAACATCAGCAGGGAGAAAGCGATGACCACTGCCAATATGCTTCCCCCAATAATGAGCCTTTTCCTCATCTTTTCCCTTCTGATTTCCTCTTTTGGTATTTCTCTATCCATATTTGGTTGTTAGTTTTTGGTTTTTGGTTTTTGGTTTGGTTTGGTTTTTGGTTTTTGGTTTTTGGTTTTTGGTTTTTGGTTTTTGGTTTTTGGTTTTTGGT
>CAZRUR010000066.1:0-13731 GCA_964603335.1 uncultured Sangeribacter sp.
AGCAGAATCAGAAAATCGCCGTAGCTGTAACTTTCCAATCCTCCGTATATCTTCTTAGTTCTTCTGAATATTCCCATTGCCTATCAGATTACTCATTTTTGAATTGTGTGACTTTTAATGTCGGGCCATTTGTCGGCTTGACTCTTCGGAAGAACATCCCCATCATCATTGCATCCATATAGTCGGGCGAGTGTCCGAGAATAATTTTCATCACCTCCTTTGTGATAATACCCTTTTTCTTGGTGTCATTGTCGATGTTGGCCTGCTTCAGCGCACCGAGTTCATCCATGATACGTTCCCTTTGTTCGGGAGTACACTCCACCTTGATTTTGCGTTCATTGATTAATTCTGCAAGTTTGAAGTAGCACTCTGCCCTCAGATTCTCATACTTGACTCTGTTTAAGGGAACTCCACCTCCATGAAATTCCTTAATGCCAGTTAGGAAACTTTCAACAAAACTGCCGACTCCATCTGCATCGACTACCGTCCTCGAACGAGGTATGCTGTTTCCCGACAAGACATCACGCAAGGTAGTATAGACTTGCTTGCCTGGTGAGTACTGTTCGTCAACCGCAATCCTGCACACATTGCCACTCCATACGCAAACCACAAATCTGTCGTGGCCTTTACCGGCGATGTCAGCCGAGCAGGACATTACGTTGTTAGGTTTTACATGCTCGTTTGTGAACAAGTCGTTTATTGCATCGTAATCACAAAGGGTCGAGGGATCGTCGTCATATTCAAAGTTGCCGAAGTACAACCTCTGTACCGTTATCTTGTCTGCCTTAAGCAGGTTCTCTATATAGGCGTTGTCAACGTGAGGATTATCAACGGGTAGCGATTTGATGAATTTCCTATATGGCTTGAGCGTACCGTTCTTGAATGGTTTTACAAAATCGGTGTAAATCCAATTTCTTCTCGGGTTACACGTGTATAACGCCTTTGGAACTGTCCTCCAAATAGAGCCGTCGTCATTCTTGCCGCTCAAAACAGAAAAACGACCTTTAAGGACACTGATTGCCTTGGCACTAATCTGCTGCGCCTCGTCAACGAAGCAATCGGTGATGCCATAAGAACCAAGCCTGTCATATTCGGGGTCAGTTGGCATGAACTTAAGGTCTCGGAAATATATGATGCTGCCATTGGAGAATGTGGCGATGAGGCGCGACGAATTGAAGCTTACCACGGAGGTCAATTTCAGCGCAGACAGCACCTCAAAAAATGTAACCACCGTAGTATCCCTAAGCTTTACGCTTTCCTCTCGGCATACGAATCCAACGCTTCCTTTCATCGTTATTCTTCTTATGATTTGCCAAAGACAACCCAGATAAGTCTTCCCTCCTCGAGCGCCTCCACCATAAAGGACTTCTGTTATTTCCTCATTGTCCGGAGACAGATAGTCGAGAGCCATGGCCTGTTTCCCAAAAACGTGAATATCGACAGCACTCATTGATACCTCCTTTCCTTTACAGTTTCCGGCATTCTATTGGGCACTGTAAAATTCCGTTAAATAAAGTAGGTTGTCATTCGCTCTTTTCCTCTCCTTTCTTGTCTTCAGTCAGTTCGCATTTGAAATCCATTACCGGGACCAGTGTCAGATTCAACGAATCCAGAATTAAATCAAGATTCTTGTTACTGATTGTTCTGCTCCCATTAAGGAACGAAGATAGTGAACCCTTGTTAATGCCAGTTCTTTCGGATAATTCAGACACCGAAACTCCAGCCTTCGCCATTACCCCTTTTATTTTTTCTCTGAACATACTTTCAAGATTTATAAACTTTGTCCTTACTTCCTATTGTCAGTCCCAACTTTTCACACACATTCTCTATCGTCTCGAATGGAAGCGTCCTCTTGCCTTTGAAGTAACTGTTCAGGTTCTGTGGGGCAATGTCAAGTTCGCTGCTTAAGTCAATCTGCTTGACTCCAAGCTCTTTCATTCGCAGAAATAATTTTTCTCTTATCGTAATTGACATAATTCTAAATTTAAAGGTTTTTTATGTATTGCATGCAAGCATACTCAATCATGCTTTCCTCAACATCGAGGAGAGCTCCAGTGACTATGGAAGAATCCTCCCTCTCCTTGTTGATGATTTCAAGCATTCTCTCGTCAATGGTGTCTCGGGCAAGCAGGTAATAGCAGTTCACTGCGTTCTTCTGTCCGTTTCTGTGAGCCCTACATTCCGCTTGCTCGCAATCTGCCGAGGTCCATGGAAACTCTATGAAAAGAATCCTCGATGCGGCTGTAAGAGTAATCCCGACACCGCCAGACTTATAATTGAGAGCGATTAGGCGGCAGTCGGGGTCATTCTGAAACTTGTCGATGGCCTCCTGCTTCTTGTCCTGGGAATCACTGCCGGTGACTGTTACGCTTCCGGGGAATGCCTCCACTATCTCGTTGATGATAGCCTTGTGAAATGCGAACACTATCAACTTGTCGCCTCCGTCAATCACATCATGGATAAACCGCTGCGCCTCCGGCATCTTACCCTTGGCTGAAATACGCCTAAGCCTGTTGATCTGAACCATGGCGACAGCCCGTGCTGCACTCTTGATAGTCGAGTCGCTGGCTTCCTCGTATTCCAAGAGATACTTTATCAAGTCTTTCTCCGCAAATTCATATTCCTTGCGGTTGCCGATGTCAACAAGAAGATACTGCCTCGTCTTTTCAGGGAGGTCCTTCAAGGCAATCCCTTTGTCCCGTCTGAAATAGCAGGTGTTCCACAGTCTGTAATGAAGTTCGTAGAGGTTGGATGACTTGTCGGGACCCTGGCAATATCTCTCCCTAAACCTGCGAGCCCCGCCGAAATCGTCTATGCGGTGCATTATCTTCAATTGCTGCACCAGATCCTCATTACTTTTGACTATGGGAGTGCCTGTCAACAACCACACATAATCCTTGTGGGCGCAGATAGCCTCCAGATAGATACTCCAAAGAGCGGTGGTGTTGCAACACCTCTGGCTCTCATCGATAATGACCGAGTTGAAGATGGCTGCCCTCTTGTCAAGGACAACGTTCTTTGCCACACATCTTCCACGTACATTCTTGACAAAGTATTTCTTCACGCTTTCATAATTAGTGATGAAGATACTACACGCACCGGTCTCGAAGAATCTGTGCCAGTTGTTTTTGTTCTCATTGCTGAGAATTATGGACCTCTTGCCGATGAATCGCTGGAACTCGCGCTGCCAAGTCACCTTCATTGCCGCAGGAGCCACCACAAGACAAGGATACGCCTTTGCTATCGATACGGCGGCAATGCTTTGGAAAGTCTTTCCAAGCCCCATGTCATCGCCGTTTATGCATCTTTTCTTTGTGACCATATACTCAATGCCACGTCTCTGGTATGGATAAGGGGAAAGTTTAAGATGTGTGATGGGCGATTTGAGGTCGGCCATTCTCTCGGGAAACCCTACTATCTCATCGCGGCGCTCAATCTTGTGGACTTTACCCGCAAGACCTCTCGATACGGCAAATTCGCAGAACGAATCGACATACAGCCTGTCGGACATTGACACCCGCCAGCATCTGTCCTTGATGATGAATTCAGCCGATGGTATCTTCTGAATATAGAACGCCAACGCAGGGCTATTATAGAAATTCAATTCATAATAGCCTTTTTCTACGTTTTCTATGAGATATATTTCAATCACGTTCCTTATCAGCGTCTCTTATAATGTTTATGACTGTCGGCAATGGGTTCTCAAAATTGACAGACATACTGTCGCCGAATCCTTCGTCCTTGCCAAGTGTTGACATCAGATACCTCAGCATCTGACCGTCAGGCTTTTCAGCCCACCCGACTATCTCATTGGTGGCCGGATTAATCTTCGGAATACCCAGAGCCAGAATCCTTGCTGCGTCAAGGCATTTGTCGAACAGCTTCTTTCGCGAATCGTTGACCACACTCTTGAACTCAGGGTCTTCCTTGATCCAGTTGTGGACGGTCTGCCTTGTCACACCAAACAAACCAGCAGTCTGTGATAGATTGCCTCCGGTTTTTCTGACCGCTTCCTCAAATTCGTCTAATGATGGCTTCATATTCGTCGCTTAAAAGTCAAGACTTAACTGCTCGGGAGTTTGCGGAACGTCATATTTCGCGGCAAGCATGGACGCAAACTGCCAATTCCGACACGTGTTGAACAACTTGTTTCTCGCTTGCGGGTGTCTCCAATTGACATAATCAGTGGTGATTGGGAGCCGCTGGGCATTGATGATTTTCAATCTCACAAAAGGATTGTCAATTACAATCTCATTGCCTACGCTTCTCACAAAAGCAACATGAAGATTCTTGCTCCACTCAAAATTCACATCCACTCCGCAGAGATAGTAGAACCTGCTTTCCTCAAGCACCATCCCAGGAGGGAGCGACCTCATAAAGCCGCGAACACGATTGTCATTATGACCGAGAAGGCTCTTCATGCAGTGATTGCTCAAATCCACTCCATAGACATATCTCAGCCATAATATCTTGTATGTGTTGCGAAATTCACAATATTCTATCTGTACCATAATTGCAAAGATTTTATCTTATTCGCATCTGCAAAGATAATCAAAAATAATTAAATACGCAAATTTTTACGCCATTATTTTTCATCATATCCGCAACATTTTTAAGGTTTTAATCGGCAAGACCGAACAATGGGAGAATGTCTCCATGCCGGTTGTATGACTTGTTGTTGGGAAGTTTGAGGTTGAACTCGTATTCAACGGCGGCAATATATTGCTCCCGGCTCAATTCACGCACCTTCTCTGCGCCCCAACCCCAGTAGCCGGCCTTGAGATAGCGCATGAACGGCTTGAAACCGAATTTGTCGAACATTGCCGTCACCTGCTCCTCTGTCAGATATTTCTGGAAGAACCATTGACCCTCGAACATAAATCCACGAAGCCCATTTTCATCGAAGAACTGCACAGTTGCACAGTCGTTCTGCGTATTGCGATTCGCATCATACGCTTTTTCTGCCACTTCTCTGGATCTTCCCGACACGAATACCTTGCCACCCATCTTTGCAAAAAGATTCAGGCAAGTCAATACCGCATCTTCAGCAAACTGTGTATTGACGGAGTTCACAACGGCGTCGCAGATAACGTAGTCAAAAACACCTCCATCATGGATTCCGTTTTCCTTTACGTATGATATGAATTCATCAATCATTTCATGCCCCTTCTCGATCGAGATACCGACACGGTTGTGATTGAAAAACTCGAGGCCAAGCGCATACTTGTAACCCAAAGTCCTTTTAAGTTTGTTGATGAACATGGCCTTGCCACATCCAAAATCAAATATTTTCACCTTGCGCTTGTCTTCCTTTTCAAGATGTGGAACCACTTTCCTGTAAAGCACAGACCAGTCTATGCCTGTATGCCTTGGCGGCTGCGCCTTGCCTTGAACGAAATCCATTCTTTCGATATGCTCATAGTTGAACACACCATAATCCTGCGCGAAATAATAGTCGAATATTTTGCGTTTGGAAGGATCAAGGAAGTAAGCGCGAACCGGAATGCTTAGTGCGTGGGCGGCTTTTATATAGTTGTTGCCGAACAACACCTCGCCTCCACATATAATTGCACAAAGTGCATCGCCATGTTTCACTATGAGCCGGCAAATATCCTTGACAATAGACGCAGTGGCCGCCTTAATCTCAAAGTCAGATGTCGGAATATCCTCGTAGAATTTACCCTCTTCCCTGGGATTAAGGCAGATGCTATGGATCTCAGGCTCTAACTCCACACCGTTGTGAATCTGGTTGAACATTACCTCTGATTCGATGTCAACATCTTTGATGAAACAAGCGGGTGCCTCGTCGATGCCGCTTGCCATAGCGGCTTTTGTCCTCTGGTGACCCGCTACTATTGTCATATTATCTGAATTGACAATGATAGGAAGAATAAACCCCAGGTGCTTGAGACTCCCCTTTAGTTCTTCAAAGGCCGCTTCGCTTATTTTCCTGGGATTATAAGCGGCAGGCTTAATGTCTGCAAATTTTACATAGTCCATTTTTTCTCCAATTAATTATAAATCTCTACTTTTCGTTGAATCTTGACAGCATTGTTTTCACAAATCCAAAACTTACGCCGGTCTGGTCCACATAATCATTATAGGCTGCAACCAAAGCCTCATATTCCTCTTTGGTGACTGAAACCACATTCTTGCCGAAAGTAAGCATGTTGATCTTTTTGGGCTTGGAGCCCTTGATTTTGCTCACAACTGTGTCATCTTCATCCGGATTATAGAACAAGCCTTCATCAAAGCCGAAATTGACAAGATTTATCTCATCGTAAATCTGCTGAAGTTTAATGTAGTCAAACTCTCCGAATTCATTGTTGTCTTTGATGATGAGTTCCTTTTCCTCCTCTTCTCCAAGTTCTGATAAGGTAACATCGACCACTGGGTTTTCGACCCAACTTTTCCAGTACTCAATGACATCCTCACGCTGACGCTCGGTATAGCCCAGCCATTTTTCATTTTCCTGGAGAACTACCATCCAATCCATAGGGGAACTGGTCAGTATTTCTTTCAAAATCGTTGTGCGCTGATTGCCGGCAAGCACCACTTTATCGTTATTGACAATAATGTCTCTGTAATAAAGCATCTTGGGAAACAGCATTATACTCTGCTGCAACCTGCGTTTTTGTCCGACAACAATCTTACGTGGATTCATGGGATTGATTACGAGATCCCTTATATCTATTTTCATTCTGCAAGAAGTAAAAAGGTTAAAAATCCATCACTCACGCCGTCATGCGCTTCAAGATATTTCTCCAGGATAGAGCATAAGCTCTTGAATTCTTGATCTGTCAGTTGGCACTCTACATAACCACACTTGAACTTCTCGGGATAAGATTTGGTCAAATCAAGTTCCTTGTCATTGATCTTGTCCTCATAGTCGTAGAGGTTCCACTCCACATACCCGAAATAGTCCTTGATGGATTCACGGTCAAACCATTTCTTCATCAGATCGATGTCGTCTTCCCCATAATGGAGATTATCCTTAACGAGAACTTCCTTTATTTCCTCCGGCGACATATCTTTCAAAACTCGTACCGGGACAAGAGGGCAATCTTGCCACTTCCGCCAATATTCATGGAGTTGTTGCTTCTCCTCGTCAGAAGATGTCCGGTACTTCTTCTGATTCATCAGATAGTCCAAAATCTCATTCTCGTCCATTTCGAGAATTGAAAGCAGACACCCAACCCGACTGTTGCCGCCAATCACCATGTCATTCTCATCCAGGAGAATCGGCCGAAGCGTCAGCATATTCGGGAAAACCAACAAACTCTCAATGAGTTTGCCTTCCATGAACTCGCTTAAGGTTCGCGGATTCTCCGGGTTTAATTTTAAATCTCTTATATCTTTTTCCACGTGACTTTATGATGTTTAGTTTGGAATACAAAGATAGTAAAATATCATCATTTATGCAGATTTCAACGATATAATTTGATTATTTACCAATTCTTTTAGTTGTTTTACTTGCAAATCTCCCATTAATTTGTTATCTTTGCACCAGATTCATAATTTCTATCTTCTGGAATGCGCCTCGCAATGAGGCCCTGTCCGGGTTTTAGGTATTATAAATCTTATTTGCATATAAGCGAGCGAACCCGTGAGGGCACACTCGCTTTCTTTTTTCAGTTCATCACAAGACGCTCCAACAAGTCTTCTGCCTCATGTTGCGCTGACACATGGTAGCCCATATCGGGATAGTACTCCACGAACTCCTTGACCGTTATCCACGCAAAGCCGAGGAACTTCATCTGCACTTGATGGCATGGATAGACGTGCTCATTCTCCAGAATGAGGCATTTTCTGATACGGAACTTATTCTTTTTCATCTTCGCCATATTTGCATTTGAACACCTCAAGTATCTGCGTCTCATTGATTCCGATTATCTCATAGTCGGACATCGTGTCCTTCATCTTGTCCTGGAAGTTGTTGTATGCCTCGATGAAGCAGTCGGCCTGGACGAGGATCTGGCTGACGGAACGTTTCTCAAAACCGCTCTTCTCGTTAAGAGTGATGAACGCCACCTTGACAAGGTAGTTCTTTCCCGCACCTTCCTTGAAGAAGATTTCCGAAATCTTGGTTTTCTTGACTGCGGAGACGGACAACTCACCGGAAATATAAGGCTGCATTTCCTCCACGGTACGGGCCTCGGCCTCCGTGAAAGTCAGGGCATCCACCAGATAGCTTTCAGTAACTTTCCTGACCATGCCGTTCTCCATCATCTTGTCGTAACGGATTTTTGTCTCAATGTAAATTGCCATAATGTTTGGATGTTATGTTGATTTGATTAGTTGAACATACAATTATATTTATCTATTCCCAATGTTCCCATTTTCGGATGTGTCATTAAGTTGAACAAGGCCTATCTGTGTTGACAAGGTCTCGATGTATTGTTTCATAAGTTTGGAAAACTCTTCGGAGCATGGCTTGTCTCCTATGTATTCGGGAATGAGTTTATCCATCACATAATAGGAAGCCGGCATTATGTCTCCTATCACATGGCCGACACGCCTCTCGGTGGCAAGTTTCTGCTTTGCCATATAGTGCAAAAGCGCCTTTGAGAGAATGTGGCATTGATACACCGCGACAAGGAGATTCCGTGCGTTCTCTTCAAGTTCTGGATATTCTTTCTGGATGTCTATCCGGATGTTGGAGAGCATTTGCCTGGTGATGTGGCCGACACCCTCCTCAAACAGATAGGCGTTCTCCACCTGTCTTTCATGTGCCTCGCCTATCACATAAGGGCGGCGCACACTTACGAACTCGGCCCTTGCCTTGCGTATCTCCCTCGACAACCGTATAGTAGCCGTATTGCCAATGACCTGCGCCTGGATTATAACGGTGTCCGCATAGTCCCATACCAATTCTGCTATGACGAATGGAACATAGGAGTAGCGGAACAATTCCTCGCAGTTGAATATCCTCTCACACCGTTGCAGTTCCATTTCCTCCTTGACAATGGCACGATGTTTATGCTTCCGCTCCATTTTGTCAAGCAAGTCATCTATTGACTTAGAGGAGGTATTGGCATTAGCCGGAATTGATACACCGCACGTCTGCACTCCCGACAATGCAAACGGCACGACCATTACATTCCCTATGTCATTGGCAAACAGATTCCTCAACCGTTTACGCTGTTGGCTGGTCAGTGTTAGCGAGTTTCCCATTTTCTAATTTCAATTGTCTTATTTCTTCTTTCATAGTTGCTTGCTTTTGCAGAAGCTGAACAATCTGCGTTCTCTGCCTCGACACTATATCCTTGGACCTGCAATTGACGACAATCTGGTTGAATATCTCGATATATTGGTCAACTTCTCTGCGGAGTTTTTCGCTCTCTTCGGATAGCCTGGAAATTGTCTCCTGTAGGCTGGATATAGACTCTTGTTGGGAGACCATAATTTCCTTCTGCATTTTGTCGTAGGCGCGATATGCGCCGAGCAGTTTCAGATGAAAGGCACCCGACACCACATCGCCCTTCCCTACGGATGAACCGAATATCTCGTAGTGGATACGCTTCAAGATGTCACCGTTTGTCCTCATGTCACGCCGTCTTTTTATGTTTCTTCGGGTTCTTGAACAATCCCATGTTGGAGCGGACAAGTTCAACTATCTCATCGTGCAATTCGGAGTTCTTGTTCCTCTTGCCCCGCGACTGAATGACCTCAAATGTTTTCAATGAGATTTCGATGGTCTCAACCCGGTTGCCTTTCCTGTCTTTTGCAGTGAGGATAAGACTGTCTTTCTTCTGGTAATATCCGTTTGCATAGACACAATGATGCATGGCCGTACCCTCTTCCGCCATTTCCCTTACCGACTGAATGACGGTCACCACGATATGCTCGTTACCAAAACATATCCCGAAATAAGGCTCTTTGTCGGTATGATATTTCTCCTCCCATATTGCCGCAGCCTCCAAGTCTTTCTTCAGTTTCTCCTGCGCGTCCATACGAGCCTTTCGTGCAGTAAGCACATTGTGTTCCGCCTCAAGGTCCTGCGGACAGATGTAGTGGGGATTGTGAATGTCCTTGCCGAAGAAATTAAGCAACTCAATGTGGTCGAGCCACATTGATGCGTCCTTGACAATATATCCGTGTCGGGTGGCAACCTTAATGGCTTCTGTCGGGAGACCGAACTCGCCGATGTCTCTCCGCCACTTGTGGGTAAGCAACGCTAACTGACCTTGCTTCATGAGCATTTCAGCCTCCCTGTCGGTCAGCAACATCACCATCAGCCGGTTCGCGACAGGGCATTGTTCGAGTTTGGTCTTGTCAAAGCCGTTTCTCACAAGCTTTGGAATGACTTTCATCCTCGGATAGACCCAACCGTCCACGTCATATTTGTTCTCGCTGTGATAGTATTGGCCGTAGTTCTTGTTCTTGATTGTCAAATCAGAATTGCGGTCCCACACATCGTAGTACATCGTGAATGGAATTGTCTTGCGGGCAATGATTGTTTCCCTTCCGTTCTCGTCTATCCAGTTCTGCACACACTCGAAGATATCATATTCGGCACTTCCACCTCTTTTCAGATACTTTTCAATACTGAAATGTCGGCACACCTGGAAACCTTGTGCGGTCGTGACAACGGTAAGATAACTTCTCTCACGGCTCACACGTTTCCTGGAGTCCTCCACATTCAGAGCCTTGCCACAATGGGGACATTTCTGTCTCTCTGTGCCTAATCCGACGATGATGTCCTTTCCGCAATGGGAACACCATCCCTTGCCGTTGCCGGTGCGATATATCTTGTCGCTGAAGCAGTCGTCTGCGCCCCACTTTATCTGTGCATTTGTAAGATTAGTCAGCTTGGCCGACAATGCGGCTATCTGCCTTTCGTATGGATTGCGCGGTTTCATTCGTCAAGACAATCAAAAAGTGATGGGGATTCCTCTGGCTTTGCGGTGACCGGGGCGATCTTGACAGGTTTCTTTTTGACCGCGGTCTCAACCTCCTTGCGATCTTGCTGGAGTCTTGCATATTCCTCCCGCTCGATTCGCTTCATTGCCGCCAATTTGGCCTCCGCTTTCTCTTCCTCAGTCAGTTCCACCATGTGGTTCACCACCACGTTGGCATTGGCCGCCTTGATTTCTCCGAGGTTGTCCTCGTCGTAGTAATGGACGGCAAGAGAGTACACCTCATCGTCGGAGAGTCCGTTGACTTCCATCTTCTGAACCTCCGAGACGATGAAGTTGCAACACTCGTCGAGGTTCTTATTCTCTTTCGCATAACTCTTTGCGAATAGTTCATCTTCAGCGGCCCTGCCGTCAAGATAGGACTTTATCGTGTCCTTGAACGATTTACTTGCCTTGTTCATAATTCTTTATCTTCTTCGTAGATTATTTCATCAACATTGACCTCCACTTCCGAAATGCTTTCGGAATCCATTGCGATTTCCCCGGCTTTATACATCGCCTCCACCTTTTTCTTGGCGACGTTGTAACTGCCGACACTCATTTCAACCGGAACGATGCGCTTGCGCACCTCCACGATTTCCACCTGGTAGGTTGCCTTGGGGTAGTCCTTTGCATCATATCCGCAAAGGTCGTTGAGTTCATTCACTGCCTGCAAAAGGTCATCAAATATTGTCACCATAATCTGAGGGTTTTAGGTTATCTTATTTGCTTTATTATCACAATGCAAAGTTACAAAAATATAATCATATATGCAAATATTTACGATGTTTTTTTGAAAAAATAATCATTTTTTTCTCTTCTCAATCACCTTGCCGACAATTTTGCGGAAGTAGTCATATCGCGATGAGCCTTTTGGCAGTTTCTTGGCAAGCAACCACGGCACGACCTTGTCCCATTCCTCCTGATTCAGCCGATAGAGATTCCCCCAATGAAAATCACTGAACCCAAGTTCATCGTCGTTCTCGAATGCCAACGCATAACGCTGACGGAAGAGGTCCTTCAATTCACTGAGCCTAACCTGTTCCTCGGACTTTTTCAACTCGCTTTCCTTCTTCTCCAGTTCAGCCAACTTAAGATTGCGCTCCGTTACGAAATCCCTCATGGCCCCGAGTATCAGCATGGGGTCAACGGAGCCGTAGAAATTGCCGTACTCACACGCCTTGAACTTCTGGCAGAAGAGCATTATCTCCGCTACATTCAGATAGCCGAATTTCTGCTGTATCATCTTCACGGTCTCCTCCACCTGGGGTATGGTTATCTTGTTGCGGCATCCGGCAAATTCGGAGAGATTGTAGATCTGCACCTCAAGCCACGACAGGGCTATCTCCTCGCCATACGCCTCGCTGACCAAGCGGATCGAGGGGGCAGAACCCTTGAACACCCGGACAAGGTCTTTGGTGTAGTCAGTCTGCCTGCCGGGATTGAACGTCACAAGGAAATCATGCTCCGAGCCATATCTCGACACCACGTCAAGTGCCATTTGGCTTTTTCGCTCTGGCAATCTTTTCTGCGATGTGTGCGGCAAATTCCGCGTCTCTCTGCTGCTTCTCGTCGGAAGCACTGAGCCCATGCTTAGGTCTGAAATTCTGGTTGGTTGTGCCATCGGGGTTTATGGATTGGTTGTTTAGTTCATCGGAATAGTTGTTCTCAAGAACCTTTGGGAAATTGTTCGGACTGAAAATCCAGTCGAAACTTGCCACGAAACAGCGTTTGTTCTTGCCGTTGAGGAAAGAGCTGTTCGCGGCGTTGACAATTGCGTCCCTTATGGCCTCCTTGCCATACTCCTTGCTCCTTGCGAGAACCGCCTTGCGCCTTTTGTTGAGCAATGCCCTTACCTGCGGAATCATCTTGCCTTCCATTTGGGCGTTGAAGAAATCCTTCAGTTTGTTGAGATCAATTCCACCTTCGAAATCGGCCACTGCGTCGTCCGCGTCAGCCGGACGACAAGGCATTACGTCAGTAATGCCCAAGTCTTTTTCTTTTTTATTTTCTTTTTCTTTATAAGGGGGGTGTGGGGGGACACTTTCTTTTTCGTTTCTTTTTTCTTTTTCTTCCTGCGTCAACTTTGCGTCAACTTTGCGTCTATCGTCTGTGTAATCTATTGAAACATTATCGGTTATCTGCGTCAACTTTGCGTCAACTTTGCGTGAAACACCCTCTTCCTGCGTCAACTTTGCGTCAGGATTGCGTGAAGATGAACACCATTTGTCTAAATTACAAATCGTTATCTGCGTCAACTTTGCGTCAACTTTGCGTGAAATCTCTCCCATTTGCTCCAGTCTGCGGATAAACCCCTGCGCTTTGGGAGTGGAGGTGTTCCATATTTTGGCGAGAGTGCCTTGTGTCGTTATCAGTGAGCCACTCTTGCATTTTATCTTGACCCTATTCACGCATACATCGACATCTTCCTCCGCAACGTTTTGCAGAAGAAGAATCCACCACTGGAAGCGGACCGGGTCTTTCCACAGCCAGTGTTCGGAGATATTTGAGGGTAGTTTCACTTCCATGACTCAGTTTCCAAGATACCAGGTGATGATGTTACGAAACTCTTCAAGCGACTTGCAGACAACATATTTGTTGCCGTGCTTGGTGATTCCTTTCTCCCACGCTTTTTGATAGTCGGACTGATAGTTGCCCGGCCTTTTCATTTCAATGTAGAGCGAATTGTATCCGTGCCGGCCAATGGCAAGGCATAGGTCCGCCACACCTCTCACAATTCCCTCGCTTTTCATTCTCTTGCCTGTGGCTCCAAGCCTTATGCCCTCGTTGGGGATATGAAACAACACTCCGTCTCTCCATAACGCATTGTGCT
>CAZRUR010000067.1:0-13405 GCA_964603335.1 uncultured Sangeribacter sp.
CTACAAATGTAGCAATTAATTTTGGATTGGGCGCATTAACCGCCTATACCTATTAGATAAATCCAATGTTTCCAGATTATCAGAAGATTCCGCTTCGTGCATCGCATCAAGCGTAATTTTATTAGGTCTATGTGTCATAAATGACATCAATAAACTTTCCACAAAATTGTTAAGGCTTCTGTTGCGTTTCTTCGCTTCGATTCTTAATTGGGCAATGAGTTCAGAATTAAGACGGAATGAAGTTTGTTTTCTTGTGATAGCAGTTTCCATAAGAAATCATTATTATGAATTATTTTATGGTGCAAAGATAATGCTTTTGTATCACAATTACAAATTCATATTCTTATTTATTTTGTGGATTCATGAAATAGCATTTGAAGGAACACGGCGGAGAATACACCCAACTTTATCCCCTCCCCTGCGGGGAGGGCCAGGGTGGGGTTTCTTATTCTTTACTCGAATCTATTGCTCCCGTCCCCAATATAGTAGCTGGCTCATGAGTCTGAGATGTCACGGAAGGGGCATCTGCGACGGTTTCAGAAGCTTGCTGAGCGTTATCATGCTTCTCCTCATCAAGATTCACCCTCTCAATAGTGATGACTATTTGGTCATATTTGCCTGCATAAGGATTCTTGCATCCTTGTTCGACTGCTGCACAAAGCACAACAACTGGTAGCACAAAACACAAAAGGAATGCTGAACCCATAACAATCCAGTCTTTAGTGGTCATTACGATTTCAATAAGCATCATATCAAATTGTTTTTATTCTGCAATTCAAAAATCATCCTCAAAGTCATCAAAGTCATGGGCATAGTCATCCGCCGAGTCATGATAATAGTCATCACTCGCATAATGCCCATCATCCCAACTTTGTCCCCCTCCCTTGCGGGGAGGGTCAGGGTGGGGTTTCCCCTCAAACAGCCAGTCAAACACCAGCATTTCCCTCAAAAAACTCCAAAATCCCATAATTTCTAAAGGTAAGTAATTGGTTTATTATAATCAGACAGAAGAGTCCTTAGCGAACTGTCATCGGAAATCTCTGGAATCACCATTTCATTTGCAAGTGATAAAACTAACTTGTTTCGCCTGCAGGCTGTTTCCTTTGATACTCTCACATACTTCTCTTCTGTAACGAAAAGAATTCTGTCTTTTGTATATTCACCACTAAATTCAACTGGTATTCTGGAATAGAGAGATCGTCCAAGAACACAGATAATGCCACACTGCCCTCGCAAAAGGAAGTCAAGCACCTGTCGCTCCAATTGTGAATGAAAACCGCTGACAACAGAAACATCATCTCGTTTTGCCACTTCCGAAACCCAATCAAGCGTCGGCAAAACCGATAAAGGTGCCACCTTCCTCCCTGCAAGAAAACCTATTTTATGCTTTTCAAGCAATGCAATGTTACCCTTAGTTTCCATTATTCATTTCATCTTCAGCACTATGGCGTACAACAAGTTTAAACTTTAGTGCAGTTCCTATCTTTTCAAGTATTTCTTTTTTCCTCCAATTAGGCAAATTGGTAGTGACGTAATATTTATCAGCTATTTTGCGGTATGTATATTTTTCTGGTTTAGACAAACTAACTAAGTTCATTTTATTCACTTGCAGACCTAAGGAAGCAACTTTCTTTACATTCATATGTTCAATTGCCGCGACAAAAATATCGGTTGCACTGCCAGAATCACATTTATATCCATCTTCAAAATATACATTGAAACCTGGAGTTGGTTTTCTGTATGCCTTGGACTTCAAACTATCGGAAAGATTATCAACCGAATTCTCTATGTTATTAAGGCATACAAGTTCGTTGTTCTGGTGATATGGACTCTGGAATCGTTTGTCAAGATTTAGATATACCTTTGGGTCCTGAGTAAATAAGTCAATAATCAGACTACATTCAGGAACTTGTATGTTTTTAAGATTCTTAATAAATGGGTTAATGATAGGTAACAAACACTCTATCATTAACGACTTCTTAATTGAAGATATCTTAATATCTATTTCTGTCGTGTTTAAATTATGACGAGCCATGCTATTGCGCATAGATTCAAGTTCCTTCAACTCAGAAGTAAGCGTCTGTCCTTCTTTATTGACGTTAGTATTAGGTTTTGTTGTAGTATTCACTTCCTCCTGTGTCTCAAACAAATCCAAAGAAGTCAAATTGGGATTTCCCTCTTTTTGACTTTTACGATTCATGAAATCGCGGAACTTCTCAGACTTTGAGCGCAAATAGTCCCGGTCTGGATGCTCTGGATTTTCTTCCAAAAGTAGCATCCCTTCAAAATTTATTGAATAAATGCCACGAGAGCTGCGTGAGATAAAACCTCCCTGATAAAGGTCTGTGACTGCCCAGCTGATGTTTGAATGATATCTAAGCTGAGTCCCTCCTTTTGTAGTAATCAATCGGTCTTCCTCAGAGATATTGCAGAGCGTTGCCACATCCATAATCAATTCATTGATCTCATGCTCTCCCATATCCTCAAGAACCTTGAGAACTGGTATATAAAATTCTGTAAATCGTGGTATCATGATTTTAATCTTTTAATCCTCAGAATTCAATTCATCGCCCATGCGATACTTTATATCGTAATTGATGATGAAGTCAAGTTCTTCCTCTGTGAATTCGTAATGCTTTGCAAGCACTTTATCAATCTCATCAATGATGGATTTTGATTTTCTTGGTGTGTATTGACGGTATACTGCTATCCCATTATTCCTATTATAGGATACCATAGTGGAATTGTTAACATAGTCATCCATAAGTTTGCGCGACAGATTTTCAATTGTATCTAATTCAGAATTAATAGAAGAGGGAATTGTGATGGAATTTATTTCCCGGCTCACAATATGACGACCGTCAGACAAGCTGCACCACCATAGATTGAAAAGATTGCTATTATACAATAGTAAGAATTTAAGTTGGGATGTTTTATCCTTTAATGAAAGTGTTGTAAGCGTAGATGTAGATACCTGATTACCATTTAGAGTAAAGAGAGGTTCATTATCAAAGAAAGGTTTATATATAGCACCAGACGTATTTCTGAAATATATATGATTTTCAGAATTTTTAGACAAAAATTTTTCTAATCTATCGTAATTTTTTACTTTGTCGAATATGGCAATTTCCAACTGTGACCCTGTTATATTAACAGATACAAAATCGGCATATTTTATTGTTTGGAATAAGACTTTTCTTTCTTCGCTAAAAAATTTAATGAATCGTGTTGATTGTCTATTTTTAGTATCGTGATGATTCAAGGTTCGTAGAACAATGGAAACATTTTGTTTGACGCCTTCAAACATCACTCCACAATTTGTGTCACCTGTAAAAATGGAATAATGACACAAATTCATTTCTAATAATTTACGCAGTTTTTCATAAGTAGGCATCTTCACAATTGATTGAGGTACAATCATCCCCAATACTCCGCTACTTTGAAGTAGGTTAACAGAACGTTCCATACACCATCCATATAAATTACCTTGCTGCATTGTCTTATAGCCTATTAATTTATAAGGTAAGTTATTAATGCCATTTACATACGGAGGATTACCGATGATGACATCGAAGCCGCCGTTACCATGTATGATCTCATAGAACTCTGCAACCCAATTGAACGGCTGATGCGACGTCAGCCATTTGTCGTATGGAATTGATGGAGCGGTTGCCTGGTGCAGGTGATGATTGAGTGTATTATTCAGTTCCACAAGTCTATTAGTCAACTCATTCTTAGCTGCAATGAACTCTGCATGTCTGTCTGATTCCTGTGTGAGCTGAAGCGTCTTGAATATCTTGAACACTGCAGCCACCTTATTCATCTCAGCCTCAATGGTGTCGCGATACTCCTGTGCAGCGAACAGGTCGCCCTGATGATCAGCATAAACAGAGTCTGCATTCGCATACCCTACAAGCGTGTTGCCGCATCTGATATTGAAGTCAATATCCGGGAGTGGGTCAAGACCAAGGTTATCTGCATGATAGTCAACATCCACCACTGCTACCATCTTCAGGAACAGGCGAAGCTTGGCTATCTCAGTTGCCTCGGCCATAATGTCCACTCCATAAAGATTACGCAGGATTATTGACTTGTAGATGAAATAATGTATGTTGGAGCGATATTTGGCCTTTATCTCTTCAAGTGCCTTCTTCGTTTCCTCTGACTTGTTCACAAATCCCTCCATACGCATTATGCAGTCGTAATACAGAGGCTCAAGGATATTCATTGCAGCAAAGAGGAATGCTCCTGAGCCACATGTCGGGTCAAGTACTGTCACCGTGCGCAAGGCATCATAGAATCGGTAAATGAACGACTGTTCTGCGTCTGCAGAATTTATCAGGTCTATGGCAAATTGACGTATGTCAAGATTATAGGTTATGAAGTCGTTGATTGACGTGATCTCACCATCCCTTATTTTGGAAAGAATTGAGTCACACCGTTGAAGCCTTTCTATAGTCTCACGCCATATCTCGGTTGGAAGTGCCCATGGCTCCGGTGTACGGGTATTCCAGTCCTTGCGTCTTTCCAAGAGTTCCGGCTTTGACGTATCGAGTCCGACTGAGATATTATCGGGAATCCGTTCTTTCCAATCTGGGGTATAACCTTGCTTTACCGCGTCGAAGATATTCCTGTCACCGCTTTCCTGGAGTTTTCTCCATACCCAGCCATTGGGAGCAAAAAGTTTGGTCATGGCAACCGAACTTTTGGCAACCTTGTCAAACAGGAATGGTAGGATTGTGGATCTTCCGATATACTCCGTGATGTCTTCCTTTGTATAGTAGGCTCCCATCGCTGCCCGGTCGTTGATATATTGCTCAAAGATATAGCCGAGCACATCGGGATTGATGTCGCGTCCCGATGCAGTGACCCTTGTGTCGAGATGCCATTGCCACTTGTCAAAGAAGGAGAACAGTGAGATGAAGGCATCATCCGCAATGTCAATGCCGGCATAATCCCTCTCTATCTGATGTCGGTCGAACATGCCTCCATTAAGGTATGGTATGCGCCCGAACTTCGATACAAAATCGCTATTGTGTCCCGGTTTGTTCAGGCCGTCAGAAAACAGCCGTGTCAGGAACTCCCTGTAGAATGAGCCAAAGAACCGGTCATTACCCTGCTCCTGTCTTACCCACTCAAGCTTATCACGAAGATAATTGACGTTGCCGTCAAGAAAGCCTTTCTTCTGGATGAAATAGCAGAACATAAGGCGGTTGAGCATTACCGATGCATACCACTGCTTGTTGCGGTTGTCCTTGACTGCCACATTGTCGTCTATGCCGGAAATGAACCTTGCAAAGGCTGTGTGCTCTTTCTTGAACCCGGAATAGAAATCATTTGTGATCTTCTCCGCATTGACGGCAAACGCCTTGTGGACACCCTCCTTGACATCTACTATCGTTGTGGTCTCTGCAGGATTGAATGTGATGAAATCCAGCTTCTGTATCAGGAAGTCTGCCTTTGACGGTGTCTCATACTCTATGCTCACAAGGTCACGCTTGTCCACATTCTTTACAGGCACAACCCACGCGTGATGGCCGTGCCTGTCTTGCGCCTTATATATGGCAATATAATCCTGCGCCTGCTTTCGCAGTTGCGCGTCTATGCGCCGGGCAAGTGAGTTGGTGGGGATGGTATTTACATCTGCCACCACAACTTGCAGTCCATTACGCTCGGCAACACATGTAAAGGTGTATTCTGTATCGTCAATGAGTATGGGAAGCAGCCGGGTGTTTCCCTTCGGCTTGTTCCATCCAAGCTCTGACAAAAACAGACCCCTGAAGTTGGACTCGGTTATATATTCAGAAAATGTATTACGGTTCATAGCGTAGACCCATTGAACAGATTATCTGGTTTTCCTTAGCCTCTGCATCATCATCGGCAATCACACACAGCTGGCCATTGCGCCTGAGCTCAAGTACATAGTCAACAATGTCATCATCGGCAGAGCGTCCGCTGTTTTTCAGCATCCTGCCTATATTGAACTTTGCATTCCCCTGCAGAGGATAATTATAGATATCATCAATCGCGTATTTCAACTCTTCCCGCCTCTCCTCGTTGAAGAACAGCGAGGCCGGCTGTTCGTAGTAATGGTTCAGAAGGCTCACTATCCTGTAGCGGGTGGAGAACCGGTTGCCGAGCACACCGCCTGTATTGCTTACCGTCTGCTCCTTGATTTTCTCTATTGCGTCACTCACAAGCCCATGGTGATTCTCCAATGGCGCAACGCATGGAGTATCGGGATGGCAGGCGAGAGCCTGCATGATGCGTTGCTGGGATTGGGATATGACATTTCCGTCAAGGTCAAGCCAGGTGAGCACGTCAAAGTCATTGGCTGTCCTGGTGTATGTCACCACTCCCTGCTCACCTTGCCTGTCAGTAAGTCTTGTGGAGTATATCATATTCTGGAGTTGGGGTATAATCTCCTTCAGGCTCTTGTCTGCCTTGATTGCATTGCTCCATATCTGGTATGCCTGTGAGGACAGGTCGACATCCCCATCGTCTGTCTCGTCAAGCACACCGGATTTCTCGTTGAACATATCACGCAGGTTCTGCTCATTTCCCTCAAAGAAGATCTCATCCGAGCCTACAATATTGGCGTTGGCATTGATGCGGTCATTGAGCCTTCCACGAAGATTTATGATCTCCTCCACACCGTCTGCAGGGAAGAAGGAGTAGCAGTATATCTTGTCAGCTTTCTGGCCAATACGGTCAACACGGCCGGCTCTCTGGATAAGCCTGATTATGGCCCACGGAAGGTCATAATTGACTATGACATGCGCATCCTGCAGGTTGTGACCCTCCGAGAGAACATCTGTCGCAATAAGGATGCGGGTCTGTATGTCAAGAGGATATTTTCCCGGCGCTTCATAGCTTATCGGCGAGAACCTCTCTACAATCTCCGATGGGTTTTGGCTTCCTCCCGTCGCATAGTCTATGTTAGTAAACCCTCTCTTACGCAACTGATAGAATATATATCTTGCCGTATCGGAATATTGCGTGAAAATCACGACCTTGTCGGCGGAGTGCTCATTGAATTTTTCATGACTGCCCCTCAGCAATTGCTCCAGCTCATTGAGTTTATGGTCTTGTCTCTGCTCCCATTTTCCACATAGCCGGATCATCTGAAGGATAATCTCGCTGTCTGCCTTCAACTGCTGCTTCAATGTGCGCTTGAAAAATTTGGCATCCAGCCATGATATGTTGTTTTTATGTGAGATGATGTCATAATGCTCCCTTGCCTTTTTCATATACTCGCTGATGTCTGTGGGGATATCAAGAGTGGCGCCCACGGCTGGCTCGTCACCATCCTCACCAAACACATTGTTGTCGTTGTCGAAGTCTTCCGTGTAGTCTTCAGGCAGCGCATTCTCGTCTCCTATAGGTATCGGCAGTTTATTGTCAAGTGCGTAGATATACACGCAGTTTCTCAACACGTGGCGGTAGAGGGTGAGCAGGAATGCAAAGCCACTCGAGTCCATGCGCTTGAAGAATGTGCTTTTGCAGAACCCCATCATCCTCACCCCCGCTCGCGACAGATTGTCAATGAGCGCCTTGATGTGCTTCGGTGCATTGATTGCGGCTTTCTCGCTTATATAGCCGTTGAGTCCATATCGGGGCAACGCGAGTGACTCCATCAGGTCAACCATTTCCGATGAATACAGTCTGGAGTATTGGTCTCCGGGTGTTGTGATGAATTTGATTGAACGTGGAATGCGGTCAGGGAAATAGGATTTGGATCCGTCGGGGAACTGCAGGTATTTCCCTTTCTCATCCGATTTGGCAAAGTTGTTGCGGATGAACGACCTTGTGCGTCTCACAAGGAAGAGTTTCATCAGCTCGTTCCAGTCCTCAACCTCCTCACTCTTTTGGAAGGCTCCAATGGAGCGGATGGGAATGTCGCTGTGCTGCATCTGGAATCCACGCTCTCCCCCAAGTCTCTCAATATACAGTTCCGGCCTTATGCCAAGGTCCTGGTCTTCGGAAATGAACAGACGCAACTGGTTGGCGAGGTCGGAATAATGCTTGTTATAAGGGGTTGCAGTCAGCAGTAGAACCCGGCTCGACTGGTGCTCGATGAGGCTCTTGATGTTCTGATACCGTTTGCCTCCATTGCGGAGATTGTGGCTTTCATCAACGATGATGAGCTTATAGAACCGTGCCTTTTCAACATCTATCGGCTTCGACATGGATGTCACCTCTGCCTTAAGGTCATATCTGTTTATGTATTTGCGCCACATGTCCTGAAGATTGGCTGGACATATGATCAGCGTTGTGCCTGCAAATGTGGTCTCATAAATCTTCGCCACCGCACAGGCTGTTATCGTCTTGCCCAGACCCACTACATCTCCTATCATGGCTCCCCGACGTTTGTCATTGTTAAGGTGGCGTGCCACAATTTTCACGGCATTCTGTTGGAAATCAAACAGCTCTTTCTGGAAGATTGGCGAGAGTGTGAATTCTTTGATGCCGTTTCTGGCCTCCTCACTCAGATGATAGGCGATTTTCAGATATATATAATATGGTGGGATGAATCGCTCGGCTGCCCAGCTCTCATCGATTGCCTTGATCAGCTCGTCTGTGATGTCAACGCAAAAGTTGTCGTTCCACCTGTTCTCAAACCAGCGGCTCAGTTTCTCTGCCTGGTCCCGGTCTTGAAACTCAGCGTTCAGCTCACCCTGCTTCGTGAGCCCGGCATAAGTCAGGTTGCTGCTGCCCATAATGGCAAGTATGGGATTGTAACGGTCTTCAGGTCTGTATGCGAGATAAAGCTTGGCATGAAGTGGCTCTTTCACCGATAGCTTGACCACAACCTTACGGGATTTCAACTGGGCACTCAGGCGTCGTAGTGCCCACTCATCGTGCTTGGTAGGAATACCTATAAGAAGTTGGCGTCTGAAATCCTGGGCTATCCTACGCTTAATCTTCTGCACAAGCTCTGAATCGGGAGTGTAATCCTCATTAGAATAGAGCATTCTCACCAGATCAGCCGGTGGCTGGTGCATACCGATCAGCAGCCGGCAGGTGCGGTGTTCATTGGTTCGACCCTCAAACACGAAATCACCCTCAAGCTGCTCAACCTGCTCCACAACCTTGTCCCAGCCACGCAGATTGAAATAGCCGACACAGAAATCAACACGTCTTACACCGTGTGATTCTATGATGTCATTGAGTCCTTGCTCAAACTTAATCTCTATGTTGTCGTAGATTCGAGCCATTGGGCATGTAAAGCCACTGACTCCAAAATGGCGATGTTTGATTAGTTCATAAAAAAAGAAAAGCGGGAGCCACACCATGCTCATTCCGCTATTCGAGGTCTTAGGAAACCATTGCAGTTGAACGAGCAATGGTAGAATCACCCCGCAAAGTATGTATATGCAAACTCTTCTTCTAATGGCAATTGCCGTTAGAAGAAGTACATAAACTTACCCATGGGGCATCTACTATTGCTTCATCCTTGACTGCAAATTCAAAAGTTCCTAAGTTTCGAATAGCCAAGAAATAAAACGTCGGTAAACGCCTTTCGTATGTTATACGAACCTCACAATGCCCGGTGTTCACCCTCCTCTGAGGCACCACACATCGCGGGGTTCATCCGCAAAATTACAAATAATTTTCAAATTTCCACAACCCAATCCGATAATTCTCAAAAAACACAACAAAATTTTACACAACAAAGAACTTTGCACCCTCCGCTCCTTTGCGTGACAACTTCCAGTACTGCGTAGCCGCCGAACTGCGTAGCCCCCTCCCCTTGGGGGGAGGGCCAGGGTGGTGTCTCCAATTAAAATTTTTTTGAGTTGAATGCGGATTAAAGTTGTGAGTGTCGGGGTTATTGACTACTTTTGTAGTGTGATTGGCTGTTTAGTCAGAACAATACTTAGAAAATTCACATGAAACTGTTTAATTCATGAAACGCAATTCATTTATAACACTTATGCTGGCAGCCGCCACACTGGGCGCGACAGCTGCGGAGACTCCACGTTGGCTCCGAGATGCCGCAATTTCTCCCGACGGCTCCAAAATTGCCTTCTCTTACAAAGGCGACATCTTCACTGTCCCCACCAACGGTGGAGAGGCCACTCAAATCACTTCCAATAAGGAATATGACGGTGTGCCCGTATGGACCCCCGACGGGAAGGGTATCGTTTTCGTCAGCACCCGTGAAGGGAGCGATGACATATTCATCACTTCCGCCAACGGTGGCACACCAAGACGACTGACCACTAACAGCGGCAATGAGAAACCGTTGACATTCCTCAACGACTCAATCCTGCTTTTCAATGCCTCCCAACTCCCGGGAAAGAACACGGCACGTGCACCATTCTCGACACAAATCTACAAGCTGAACGTCAACAAGAATAACCCACGTCCATCGCTATATCTTTCTCTGCCGGTGGTATCTGCGAATGCCAACAGCAAAGGTGAACTGCTCTATCAGGACCGTAAGGGTGTCGAGGATGTTCTCCGCAAACATGAACGCTCTTCCGGAACTGCCGACGTATGGCTCTATGACGGTGGCAACAACTTCACCCAACTCACAACGTTCAACGGAGGTGACCAATCTCCGGTATGGGGCCAGAACGGTAAATATTACTTTGTCAGCGAGAAAGATGGCACTCTCAACGTGTATGAGTCGACAATCGGCAGCAATACCGACAAACAGTTGACCAGCTTCACCAAGCATCCGGTCCGCTCACTCTCTTCTGCCCAAAACGGCACTCTTGCCTTCACTTGGGATGGCGACATCTACACCTTGAAACCCGGCAGTGAGCCTCAGAAGGTAGCAATTCAGGTGGTGGCAGACAATTACGACTCAGATTTAGTGAAAAGATATGTTACCTCAGGAGCCTCCGACATCGCCGTTGCCCCCGAAGGAAACCAGGTGGCTCTCGTATTGAGAGGTGACCTCTACGTGACAACTACTGACTACAAGACCACAAAGCGCATCACCGATACCCCGGCTCAAGAGCGCACAGCATCGTTCTCTCCCGACGGCAGGACCTTGGCATATGACAGTGATGTGGATGGCATCTGGCAACTCTTCACGGCCAAGATCAAGAATGACAATGAGAAGGAGTTTGCTTACGCCACCGACCTCGTGATTGAGCCCCTCTATAAATGTGAGACCTCTGCCATGCAGCCCCAGTTCTCTCCCGATGGCAAAAAGGTTGCTTTCCTTGAAGACCGCACGATTTTGAAGGTGATAGACCTTGACACAAAGAAAGTCACCACAGCCCTCGATGGGAATTATAACTATTCCTATTCTGATGGTGACGTGCCTTTCGAATGGAGCCCTGACAGTAAGCATCTCCTGATCTCATATATTGGCGATGGTGGATGGAACAATGTCGACATTGCCCTCGTTAAGGCTGACGGCTCTGAAGTGGTTGACCTCACAGAAAGCGGTTATGCCGATGATAATCCAAAATGGGCTCTCGGAGGTAAGGCTCTCACCTACTCCACCGGAAAGTATGGCATGAAGGCCCATGGCTCTTGGGGCAATCAGGGCGATGTGGTCCTTATGGTGCTTGACCCGGAGGCTTGGGAAACCTTCAACTTCACAGAAGAGGAAGCCAAACTCGCTGACAAGGATAAGAAGGATGACGAAAAGAAGGATGACACCAAAGACGACAAGAAGAAAGGCAAGAAAGACAAGAAAGATAAGGCTGACAAGAAAGAGGAGGTGAAGGAAATCATCCTTGACCTTGACAACCGCCGTTACCGCACTCGCCGTCTCACCTCCAACTCCTCAAATCTTGGCGACTACTACCTCTCACCAAAAGGTGACAAACTCTATTACGTGGCTGGCGCAACAGAAGGAGGCTACAACATCATAGTGAAAGACCTTAAGGAAGGTGATTCCAAGGTGCTCGTGAAGGGTGTGGCTGGCTCGCTTTATCCCGACAAGGAGGGTAAGACTCTTTTTGTCAACTCTCGCAACGGCATCAAGAAAGTGACGCTTTCTAATGGTGAGGTTGACGACGTGGAATATGAGGCTCCTTACGACCGCAAGCCTTCTCTTGAGCGCGCCTACATCTTCGACCATATGGCTAAGCAGGTGGCTGATAAATTCTATGATGAGAAACTCCACGGCGTTGACTGGGAATACTATACCAACCATTATCGTGAGTTCCTCCCCTACATCAACAACAATCGCGACTTCGCTACTCTCTTGAGCGAGATTCTCGGTGAGCTCAACGCATCCCATACAGGTGGACGATTCTATCCTGACGGACCATCCATGTCAACAGCATCACTTGGCGCTTACTTTGATGAGAACTATAATGGCGACGGTCTTAAGATAGCAGAGATTTTCCCTCGCGGACCACTCGCAGTAAAGACCGCAGGGCTCAATGCTGGCGATGTGATTACTTCCATCGACGGTGAGAAAATCAATGCCGGTGAGGATTATTTCCCATTGCTTGAGGGTAAGGCTGGCAAGAAAGTGCGCCTTGGCGTAACCCGTACTGATGGTAAGTCAGATTATGTGACCGTCAAACCTATCAGCGGTGGCGCCCAGTCAAATATGGCATACCAGCGTTGGGTGGAGCATAACGAGCATGTTGCCGACAGCCTGTCTAACGGTAGAATCGGTTATGTGCATGTTCGCGGCATGGATGGACAAAGCTTCCAGGATATCTACGACCGTATCCTTGGCAAATACCGCAACTGCGATGCCATCGTGGTCGACACACGCTATAATGGTGGTGGTTGGCTGCACAACGACCTTGCCGTGCTTCTCAATGGTAAGGAGTATGTGAAGTTTATGCCACGCGGCAGGGAGATTGGTCACGAGCCGTTTGCACAGTGGACCAAGCCATCCGTAATGCTTGTAAACGAGTCTAACTATAGTGATGCACATGGCTCTCCCTACACATATAAGGTGCTTGGCATCGGTGAGGTGGTCGGTGCCCCAATTCCGGGAACAATGACGGCTGTATGGTGGGAAAACCAGATTGACCCATCCCTTATCTTCGGCATACCGCAGGTTACAAACGTCAGCATGGACGGCACAGTGCTTGAAAACACTCAGCTCAATCCCGACATCCTCATCTACAATAAGCAGAATGAGATTGAAAATGGAATTGACGCACAACTTGAGGGGGCAGTCCGTCACTTGATGGAAAAGACGAATAAATAGCGTTACATTCCCCTGCAACAATAAGGCGTGGAAATAATATTTTGAGAGTGGAGGACTTCAGAATCCCCCACTCTCTTTATTTATCAATTTCTCGATACATTAGACAAAATGTCAAAAATCAAAATTATTACTTAATTTCTAGCATTACTTAATATTTGTTATTATATTTGCAGAAATTATAATAACCCATCTTTGACAGATAAAAATCAAGACATAGCCCCTTAACTTCTGAGTTTCAGAAGTTAAGGGGCAGCCCATTTT
>CAZRUR010000068.1:0-4597 GCA_964603335.1 uncultured Sangeribacter sp.
GTCGTGTCATGTGTCAGATGTCTTGATGTTTGGGTCTGTGATTTAATCCTTACATCTACACATACGGATATAACTGTTATATTTACACAAAATGAAATTAAAAATTGAAAATTGAGAAATTTCTTTGGGCCTTTGGTTTTATGGTCTAAAAATTGGACGCTCTCCACAAGGAGAACGTCCAACTCACTAACCTACTCAATAAATCGATATAACTAATCTATCTACCTAATCTTTATATAATAAAACCAATCTATATAATCAGAGATCCCAATACACTACATAGCGTGTGCGGTGCAGGTCGTAGAGAGGGGCGATCTCCACACCGGAGGGTGTAGAAAATTTCAACTCCTCTCCAGTCCTTTTGATTGACTTGGAGGGATTTGCCGGGTCAATGTCAAGATGTGTGGGGAGATTTGCCGGGATGTTGTAATCGTAGGTGTAATAGTCGTTTCTGACAGTAGGGTCGGAGAATGGAGCCGGGGCAACCATTCCTTCCGCACCCAGGTTGCCGGCAAGCACTATCGGGCCATACAGGAGTGCTCCGCGCTTGTCGTTGTCGGGGGTTGTCTCCACGCGCAGTGACATGGGATAGTTTACACTTACCTTGTCACCCTTTTTCCATTTGCGGTTGAGGGTGATATAAGATGAGGGACTTGCATTATAACTTATCTTCTTGCCATTTACCCTCACCTCCGGCTTGCCGCTCCAAGAAGGGTAACGGAGCGAAAGCTTCATGGCATCTTTCGGGGCGGCATCAATCATGAAAGCCACTTCCTCAGCGTTTGGGAATTCTGTAAGCTGGCGCATGGCAAAACCCTTCTCTTCCCAATTAAGCACCGACGGTATGAAAAGATTGACAAACACCTCATCGTCGTTGTGGAAATAGATGGACTCGGCATACTTTGCATGGCTCTCGAATCCACTCCCAACGCAACACCAGAACGACTGCTCGGGAGTGCTGTAGACCTTATAGGCTCCCGACAAGAGGGGAAGAAAATAGCACACCATACCCGACTCAGTGTCTTGCTGCGCAAGGATATGATTGTAGAGAGCCCTCTCATAATATTCAGCCGCCTCGGGAGATGCGTCCCAGCAGAAAAGATGGCGGGTGAGTTTCAGCATATTATAAGTGCAATATGTCTCGCCGGTGTAGCCATTGATAAACTCAGACATTTTCTCCGGGTCGAAATAATGCTCCTTCTGACTGAGAGAACCGGTGACAAAGGCGTGCCGACCAACCATCTCGTTCCAAAACAGGTGAGCCACACCCCTACTCTCCTCACTTGAGGTAAGCTCATAATTACGAGCTTCGCCGATAACCTTAGGGATAAAGGTATTGGTATGTTTCTTACCGAAATCAGTGTCGCCTGCTTTAAGAGGATTAATCACATCGTCATGATAGAAATATTCCGCCAATTCCCGATAGCGAGAATCGCCAGTTACGCTATAAAGATTATAAAACGCCTCATTCATGCCTCCGAACTCGTTGCGGAGCATAAGGTGTCGGGTCTCCTCCGGCTGGCTGATGAGTTTGTTGTATGCCCAGTTGCCCATCTTTGTGGCTACCTCAAGGGCTTGCCGGTTATCGCAATAAAGATATTGGTCGATGAGTCCTGACATCAGTTTATGGAGCGTATACCAGGGTGCCCACACACTCTCCCCCCTGAGATTGCGGTTGATAAGTTCCTCCGGATAGGCGCTGAGATACCCCTCAAAGCCCAAAGCCTCCTGCACCTCCGCAAGACCAGCCACAATGCTATCCCCCTTAAGGCGGAAAAGCTCATCGCCGGTGGCGGCGTTCATAAGGGCATAGGCAGATAGCAAGTGTCCGGTGGTGTGTCCTCGAAGATCACAGTCGAGCGACTCCCAACCGCCAAGTTTCTTCACGCTCTCATAGCCACCCTCGACGCCGGCAAAGACTCCGGCATTGTTGCGGAAACTGTGGAGCAGTCGGTTAGCAGAGATATTTGCCATCCACGCAGAGTCACGGCTAAGGTTGTCATGCACACGGCTTGGAAGCAGGCGCACATCCTTGAGGTCGAAACACTGAGCCTTTAGTGGCACCTGAGGCAACACCTTCACTTTCCCAGAGTGTTGTCCAGGATATAATGATTGTGCAACTGCCACAGCCATTGGCGAAAGCATGGCTATCGCAATCATTATGAATTTAGCGTATAGTCTCATCTATTCGTTTTGATTGGGTTATTAGTTTGACGCGGAGATTTTTATAAGATTGCCGTCTTTCTCTATCTTTGCTGACTCACCGTTGACCTTCAGATTGGTGGGAGTAGCCTTCATCTTGAAACGCATCTTTGGCTGGCCGCTGACCTTGACATCCAGATTCTTGTCGCCTGGCCGGACGGTCATGCTGAGTTTTGAGAGCGATGAGAGATAGATATCCTTATCGCGCTTCAGCGAACTGCCGTGGCATATGAATATCTCCTCAGGATGTGCAGGGTTGCCACCCTCCGGATAACTGACGGCAAACATATAGGCATCGGTGGTCCATCCGTCGGCATCTATCCATGAGTTGAGGTGCATAAGCCTTCCGTCGGCAAGCTGATTGATATATAGGTCGGTAATCTTACCGTTGTTGGTGATTCGCAGACCAATCCAGTCCTTACCCTCTCGGCGCTCCATCTTCGGAAGATTTTTCTGCTCCGGAGAGTCCTTAAGGATAATGGCAGTCACACCCTTCACTCGGTCAGTCTCTCCGGGAAGGATAAACGACCAGTATTCCTCCATGCCGCTGAGATCCTCCTTCGGACCTTCCCTCACTTCCCAATACATCATCTCGGGATAGTCGTGCACATAATTGCTCGGGGCAAGAGGCTGGGGATAAAGGGGACGGATCACGGCGGCTGAGTTGCCGTTTGTGATCTCAAGGTCACCACCTTTCTTCTTTACGTCGCCACCCGGATGCCACAGCCATTCAAACTGACCCGGCTCATGGGAATGAATATCGTCGATGACGTATATCACGGAGTCCATCCATAGGAAATGGCGCAGATTGCGGTCGAAGAGTTGGCTCATCGGTCCGGTGCCGTCGGCAAGCACATAGCGGATATTGCCGCCATCGAGCAATGTGTTCATACTTCCCGGCAGCATTGTGCCATGGTATTGCTGGTATCTCAACTGCCCTTTACCATTGAACTTCACAACATTGTGGGCATCGGTCTGGAAGAAATAATTTCTGTATTCCGGTTTGCCATAGGAGCAGTTGCCGGCATCCTTGATGATGTCAACACCGTTGTGGAAAAGTATCATGGAATTGGCGTCGGCATGAGCGTGATTCCACGTCATTCCGCTCTTAGCCGCCAACATCGTGGCATCCTTGTCCCAACTGTCGCGCATAGTAGCCCAGCCAAAATCTTCCCAGAGGTGTGACAACGGTAGGTCGGGAGTTGCGGGAGCCTTAGATAAATCGGGAGTATATAGGAAACCCATCGGGAAATGGCGTGGGAATCCCTCGCGGTGCTGGCCTGCCTCTATCTGGTTGACATACCATAAGGTGTTGGGATCCTTATCGCCCATGGCATAGGCAAGGAGCATCGACGACTCTCCAGTGACATTCTTGTGGCTGTCTCCGAAATTTATGGAGTGCAACTCCCCAGTGCGGGGATAGCTTACATAGCTGAAGAAAGATGGAAGGTATTCCATCTGTGGAATCTCTTCCAGTTTTGCCCCAGGATGAGAGTTGAGCCATGCCAACCTGAGAAGCAAAGCCTCTGTGATTCCGAAACTTGCGTAGTTTATGCTCTCATACATTCCGCCATTGCGGTCGAAAGTCTTGGGTTTGTTCTGGATTACATCGCCGGCAAACTCAAACCATTCGGGAAGAGCCTCCACCGCGAGTTGGGCAGCCTTCTCAGCCTCCGGAACCTCGTTGGAGATGGCAAGGGAGAGCAGACCACCCATCCCAACGCAGGAGGCCCACCAATTATGCCCCATGGAGTTGAGCGAGTGGATGCGTGATGGCTCAAGAAGCCAGTCACCCACCAATGGCTCAGCAGCAAGCCGCCAAAGTCCCTGGGCAATCGTCTTACGGTCGGAAGCGGAGAGGTCGTTATATACAGCGTCATATGCCAATGCCAACTGGAAAGACTTGTGCGCCATCTGCAACTCACTGCGCCATGCCGGGTTGCGCTGCATCATCTCGCTGTCGGCCCAACTATCTATCTTTGTCACGTTGAGAAGCATGGTCTGCAGTTTGTCGGCATACTTCTTGTCGCCGGTCATCTGATATGCCAGGGCAAGATATTCCATCTGCCTGACATCATTCTTGCCGAGCAGCTGGTCAGCCTTCTCCATTATGCTGTTGTAGGCATTAGCCTGAATTGTGTCGGTTTTGACACGTTCCTTTGCCTCCTTCACTTTCTGCGGAGTGAAAAGCAACGAGGGGTGGTTTATTTTCGCGCCGGCTGTTGCGAGCGCCATTACGGTCAGTGCCGTCAGAAAAATCCGTTTCATATCTCCTTATACTATCCAGACTGCAAAATTACTCAATTCCGCAAATAAATTGCCATAAGAAATGCTGACTATCATATGATAATCAGCATCTTTTTCAGTAAAGGTGGCTAAATATTTCCTATCCTTT
>CAZRUR010000068.1:4697-9630 GCA_964603335.1 uncultured Sangeribacter sp.
TTTTTCCTATTTCACGATTCCTTTTTCGAGGAACTCTTCCAGATTCATTTTCACACGGTCGCCGGCTCGCTCTACAGCGACTTTCGCCATGTCAGCGTCAACCATAAGATTGACAAGTTGCTCGAATGAGGTCTTTTTGATGGGATCCCAGCCGAGTTCATTCTTGGCCTTTGTAGGGTCTCCCCATAGATTGACAACGTCTGTAGGACGATAGAAGTCGGGCGACACCTCCACAAGCACCTTGCCTGTGGCTTTGTCAATACCTTTCTCATCAGCACCCTCGCCTACAAACTCCAACTCAATCCCTGCCCGCCTGAATGCCAACAGACAAAACTCACGCACAGAGTGCTGCTCACCAGTGGCAATCACATAATCGTCTGGCTTGGGCTGTTGAAGAATAAGCCACATACACTCCACATAATCCTTTGCATATCCCCAGTCGCGCTTTGACGAGAGATTGCCGAGATAAAGTTTCTCCTGCTTCCCTTGTGCTATGCGGGCTGCGGCAAGGGTAATCTTGCGGGTGACGAAGGTCTCCCCTCTTCTCTCGCTCTCGTGATTGAACAAGATTCCAGAGCTGCAATACATATTGTAAGCCTCACGATATTCCTTGACAATCCAGAAGCCATAAAGCTTTGCCACGGCATAAGGAGAGTAGGGGTGGAATGGGGTTTTCTCGTTTTGCGGGACCTCTTCCACCTTGCCGTAAAGCTCAGACGTGGAGGCCTGATAGATGCGGCAAGTGTCCTTAAGTCCGCATAGGCGCACAGCCTCAAGGATGCGAAGCACACCGGTGGCATCTACGTTGGCGGTATATTCAGGGGAATCGAAACTTACCTGCACATGACTCTGCGCTGCAAGATTATATATCTCGTCGGGACGCACCTTGGAAATCACCTGCAAGATCGACATGGAGTCTCCAAGGTCGGCATAGTGCAGATGGAAGTTTGCATGCCCCTCAAGGTGAGCGATGCGTTCACGAAAGTCGACTGATGAGCGGCGAATTGTGCCGTGTACGTCATAACCTTTTTCAAGGAGGAGTTCAGCCAGAAACGAGCCGTCCTGACCGGTAACTCCAGTGATGAGTGCTGTCTTGTTCATGCCGCAAAATTAAGCAATATTCGGAATATGAGCAAGAAATAAAGCGCAATTAACAAATATGAAGGTTTATGATACAAATGGCAATATTTTTTGATACACACATTTGGTCTTCGTATTCATATTTTCACTAAATTTGCAGCAGAAAAAGTTCCCGGCAAAACGGATAACCCAAAAACTCAATGAACTTATGTACTTATTAGGATACGACATAGGCACCTCGTCGGTGAAGGCTTCAATTGTTGATGCGGAAAGCGGCAAGACACTTGCTGCCGATTTCTATCCGAAGACGGAGGCTGCCATCAAGAGCCTTAAACCCGGCTGGGCTGAGCAAGACCCGGAATCGTGGTGGCAGTTTGTCAAGGAAGCCACCAAATTGGTGCTCGGTGAGTCGAAAATCGACCCGAAAGAGATAAAGGCCATCGGTTTCTCTTATCAGATGCACGGGCTCGTGTGTGTTGACAAGGATTTCAAGCCCCTGCGCGACTCTATTATATGGTGTGACTCACGAGGTGTGCCTTATGGTGAGAAAGCTTTCAATGAACTTGGCGCTGACCAATGTCTGAGTCATCTGCTCAACTCTCCCGGCAACTTCACAGCCGCCAAACTGCAGTGGGTGAAGGAGAACGAGCCGGAACTATTCGGCAAGATTTACAAGATTATGCTGCCTGCCGACTATGTGGCGTGGAAGATGACCGGTAAACTTTGCACCACCCCTGAGGGACTCTCAGAATATATGCTTTGGGATTTCGCTGAGAATGGTCCCGCAAAGTTCCTTATGGATTATTATGGCTACGCCATGGACTTGCTTCCGGATGTTGTGCCTACCTTCAGCGACCAGGGACACCTGACTGCCAAGGCAGCCGCTGAGTTGGGTCTTGCAGAGGGAACTCCCATCACATACCGTGCCGGAGACCAGCCTAACAACGCCCTTTCCCTCAACGTGTTCAACCCGGGTGAGGTGGCATCTACAGCCGGCACGTCTGGTGTGGTGTATGGCATCAACGGAACCATTGACTATGACCCACAGTCGAGGGTAAACAACTTTGCCCACGTTAACCATTCTGCGACACAAACCCGCATAGGCGTGATGACCTGCATCAATGGCACGGGGATACTCAACTCATGGTGCAAGCGCAACATTGCCCCAGACGGCTGCTCTTATAATGAGATGAACGAGCTTGCCGCCCAGGCTCCTGTCGGAAGTGCAGGGGTGACTATCCTCCCGTTTGGCAATGGTGCTGAGAGAGTTCTCCAGAATAAGGAGATTGGTTGCTCATTCCATGGCATAAACTTCAACATCCACAACCGCACTCACCTGCTCCGTGCAGCACAGGAGGGAATCGTGTTCTCATTCATGTATGGCATGGAGATTATGGAGGGGATAGGCATGGAGATCAAGAAGATCCACGCAGGAAGGGCGAACATGTTCCTAAGCCCGGTGTTCCGCGACACGCTTGCATCTGTGTCGGGAGCCACCATCGACCTCTTCGATACCGACGGGGCAGTGGGTGCAGCCAAGGGTGCCGGCATCGGTGCAGGGATTTATAAGGACAACAACGAGGCTTTCGCATCGCTCGTGAAACTCGATGAGATTCACCCCACAGCCGACCGCACTCCCTATCTTGAGGCTTACGCCCGATGGAAAGAGTGTCTGAAAATGGAAAATTCATAATATCTCGAGATTTCTCGAGATTCCACGAGATAATTCATCAATAACCAAAAACAATAATAATGGCACAGAAAGAGTATTTTCCTTCGATAGGAAAGATCAAATTTGAGGGCACATCAAGCTACAATCCCCTCGCTTACCGTTACTATGACGCTGAGAGAGTTGTTCTCGGCAAACCGATGAAAGAATGGCTGAAGTTCGCCATGGCATGGTGGCACACACTCTGCGCAGAGGGTGGCGACCAGTTCGGCGGAGGAACAAAGAAATTCCCCTGGAACGTTGGTGAGACAGCACTTGAGCGTGCCAAAAACAAGGCTGACGCCGGCTTCGAGATTATGGACAAGCTCGGCATCGAGTATTTCTGCTTCCACGATGTTGACCTCATCGATGAGGGTGCAAATGTCGAGGAGTATGAGGCAAACCTCAAGGCTATCGTGGCTTACATCAAGGAGAAGATGCAGGGCACAAACATCAAGAACCTCTGGGGCACAGCCAACGTGTTCGGCAACGCACGCTATATGAACGGTGCAGCCACCAACCCTGACTTCGACGTTGTGGCACGCGCAGCAGTGCAGATAAAGAACGCCATCGACGCCACAATTGAGCTTGGCGGCAGCAACTATGTGTTCTGGGGTGGCCGCGAGGGTTACATGAGCCTTCTCAACACTGACCAGAAGCGTGAGAAAGAGCACCTCGCAATGATGCTCACCATGGCACGCGACTACGCTCGCGGCAAGGGTTTCAAAGGCACTTTCCTCATCGAGCCGAAACCCATGGAACCAAGCAAGCATCAGTATGACGTTGACACTGAGACCGTGATCGGATTCCTTAAGGCTCATGGCCTTGACAAGGACTTCAAGGTGAACATCGAGGTTAACCACGCTACTCTTGCAGGTCACACATTCGAGCATGAGCTCTGCGTGGCTGTCGACAACGGTATGCTCGGCTCTATCGACGCCAACCGTGGTGACTACCAGAACGGATGGGACACTGACCAGTTCCCTATCGACAACTATGAGCTCACCCAGGCAATGATGCAGATTATCCGCAACGGTGGTCTCGGCAACGGTGGCACAAACTTCGACGCCAAGACACGCCGCAACTCTACCGACCTTGAGGATATCTTCATCGCCCACATCGCCGGTATGGATGCTATGGCACGCGCCCTTCTCAGCGCAGCCGACGTGCTCGAGAAATCACCTTATAAGAAGATGGTTGCTGACCGCTACGCATCATTCGATGGTGGTGAAGGCAAGGCATTTGAGGAAGGGAAACTCACCCTCGAGCAACTTGCAGAAATCGGCAAGAAGGTCAACGAGCCGGCACAGACCTCCGGCAAGCAGGAGCTCTACGAGGCTATTGTCAACATGTACGCTTAGTTTCTCTTTCTAAATATCTATCAGACAAATAATCATATGTTCTTTAGTAACATGTGATTATTTGTCTGATAGATTATCAATTAAGGCTGAGAATTGCATGAAACTGGACTCTGCGAGGATGAGGGGATGATGCTAAGCATCGGGGATATCCCTATAAAGGGAGGTCCTATCGATTCTTCCACGACAGCATACCCTCAGGAGGGAAAACTTGGCTCCGCAGTCTGAAGATAGTGCCTATCGAATATGATGAGAATGGTTTTATCCATACTCTCTAAAAACCTCCTAACCCTAAACTGAAAATTTAAGAAATCATGGAAAAGATAGCAAGTTTTACAATCGACCACACCCGACTCTTGAGGGGCATATATGTCTCACGACGTGACACCACACCTTCCGGCGACATGATCACAACCTTCGACGTTAGGCTTACAGAACCGAATCGTGAACCAGCTGTAAAACCGGAGGCACTCCACACAATAGAGCATCTTGCTGCGACATATCTCCGCAATGAGCCACAATGGAAAGACAGGATTGTATACTGGGGACCAATGGGATGCTGCACCGGCAACTATCTCATCATGCAAGGGAAACGGGAATCTGCAGATATCGTGCCGCTTATGCAAGACACATTCCGTTTTATCGCCGATTTTGAGGGCGAGATTCCTGGGGCTTCTGCCAAGGATTGTGGCAACTATACCTTCAATGACCTCCCGGAAGCCAAAAAAGTGGCGAGGCGTTTCCTTGATGAGGTGCTCTCTGATATCAAGCCTCAAAATCTGAACTA
>CAZRUR010000068.1:9730-13068 GCA_964603335.1 uncultured Sangeribacter sp.
CGAGGCGTTTCCTTGATGAGGTGCTCTCTGATATCAAGCCTCAAAATCTGAACTATCCTTCTTGATAATCGTTTAATGCCAATTGAAATAATGAAGAAATTATTAGCAGAATCTTCTTCATAGCGCAATTATTTCGACTTTTGTATACAAAATTTAGATAAAAATGAATTACTTATCAAATGAAAAACTTTTGATTGTGGGTGCCGCCGGTATGATAGGCTCCAATATGGCACAGACTGCAATCATGATGGGTCTTACCCCTAATATCTGTCTTTATGATCCGTATGAGCCGGCACTTCACGGTGTGGCTGAGGAGTTGCTGCAATGTGGTTTTGAGGGTGTCAACATCACCTATACCACAGACGTGAAAGAGGCATTCACAGATGCAAAATACATAGTTTCGTCAGGTGGCGCAGCCCGTAAGGCAGGCATGACCCGCGAGGACCTTCTCAAGGGTAACGCACAGATTGCAGAGGATTTCGGCAAGAATATCAAGCAGTATGCCCCGGATGCAAAGCATGTGGTTGTCATCTTCAACCCTGCCGACATCACCGGTCTGATCACACTTATCTACTCCGGTTTGAAGCCTTCGCAGGTATCTACTCTTGCTGCACTCGACAGTACTCGTCTGCGCAACGAGCTTGCAAAATACTTCAAGATCTCACCTGATGAGATTGTCAATAGCCGCACATATGGTGGTCATGGCGAGCAGATGGCTGTGTTTGCATCCACAACTACTGTGAAAGGTGAACCGCTTACCTCTCTTATCGGTAGCACCGCTTTCCCGAATCAGGATTGGGAGGCTATGAAGCAGAGAGTTATCCAGGGTGGTAAGAATATTATCGACCTTCGTGGCCGTTCATCATTCCAGAGTCCGGCATATCTGTCAATTGAGATGATTGCGGCTGCTATGGGTGGCAAACCGTTCCGTTGGCCTGTGGGCACATATGTTGACAATGACAAGTTCAGCCATGTTATGATGGCGATGGAAACCACTGTCGACAAGGATGGTGTGCACGTAAAAGAAGTTAAGGGTACTCCCGAAGAGGAAAAGGAACTCGAAAAGAGCTACGAGCATCTCTGCACTCTCCGCGACGAGGTGATTGAGATGGGTGTGCTTCCTCCAATCTCCGAGTGGCATAACCTCAACCCAAACATCAAATAATCAGCTGAGTTCGATTACTTCGCAGTCGCGGAGGTTAGAGCCGTCGATGGTTAGCTTTACCAGGGTGCGGACCTTATGCCAGCCGTATTTGCCGGCTGCTCCGGGATTTATGTGAAGTAGGTTAAGTTCTTTATCAAATATCACTTTTAGAATGTGGGAATGGCCGTCAACTATGAGGGCTATTCCCTCATTTTTCAACAGTTGCTTCATACCTTTTGCCCACTTGCCCGGGTATCCTCCGATATGTGTCAACAATACCTTTACTCCTTCTACCTGAAAAATCTCAAGTTCCTTACATTTTCTTGCCACCATTCCATGGTCGATGTTGCCACTTACAGCCCTTACCACAGGCACGATATCCTGCAATTGCTCAATGATGGCATAGTCACCGATGTCACCTGCATGCCACACCTCGTCACAGTCTTGAAAATGGATGGCGAATCTGTCGTCCCAGCAGCCATGCGTGTCGCTTAAAATTCCTATACGTTTCATTGGTTTTAGTTTTTCTTTAACAGTCCCGGTTCTCTTAAGCATACATCTTTACTGATTGCAAAGTTATCTATTTTCAATAGATTATACAAGGGCAGTGAAATCTACTTTTTGTGGGGCAGTGCAATGCAAGTTCGTGAATTTGGGGATTCGTGCCATATTTGTTTTGTAAAATTAAGGGATTCGTGCCATATATCCCCAAATAAATTTGGGGATTCGGAACATTCTTGTTAATTTTGCGTCCGAAATTTCAATTCGTCATGATATTCAAGAGAAAACTGTATAACGAGATGTTGAAGTGGAAAGCGGACTCCTTAGGGAGATCTGCTTTGCTGATTAAAGGTGCTCGTCGTGTTGGCAAGTCATATCTAACGGCATGAAGATAGAGCCTATTGAGGTGAAGTCTTCCGGCTATAAGGCTCATAGGTCGCTTGACTTGTTCTGTGAGAAATTCTCTTCGCGTATAGGCAACCGCTATCTCATATATGCCAAAGACCTCCGTAAAGAAGGAATGATAACTTATCTCCCGGCATACATGACACAATTTCTATAAACCACCTGCATAAATTACTGTATTTTCTCGTCATAGTGTCTATGCGTGCGCTTTATAGCAATTTTATTCGTGTGCAGTGCTTCAGAGTGTTGAGCCGATTACGAGGAGGGCGAGGCTCAGGAGGAGGACACCGAGGTCGATGAGCTTGGGTTTGATGTTTTTCTCGTGAAGGACAATTACTCCGTAGATGAAGCTTACCAACACACTGCCACGTCTAATCATGGAGACCACTGCCACCATGGAGTCGGGAATTGAGAGGGAATAGAAGTAGGCGAGGTCTGCAATTGTCAGGAAGAGGGCTATGCAGGGGATTGTCCACCGCCATACAAACCTGTCGCCTATGTGATGTTTGCTTCCCTTGATGATTGATATGGCTATCACCATAATGAAGCACTGATAGAGGGAATACCATGACTGCACGTCGAGCGGCTGGTAAAACTGCATGAGATATTTGTCGTATAAGGCGCTTATCGCACCAAGTGCGGTGGCGCCAATTGACATCCATATCCATTTGGAATGCTTCATGTCTAGACCCTCCTTTGCGCCTAACCTGGAGATGAAGAAAAGTGAGGCGAAACCTAACAGTATGCCAATCCATTGCACCCAGTTGAGCCGTTCACCAAAGATTATCAAGGCACCGACAAGCACAATCACCGGTCGCGAAGCGTTGATAGGTCCCTGTATGGTAAGCGGCAGATGCTTTATGGCGTAATAGCCCAATAGCCACGAGGCGAGCACAATAAATGATTTCAGCAAGATGAGCAGATGACCGGTAAGGGTGTTGCCAAAACCGAAATTGCCGTGAGTAATGCCGATAATCAGAAATGGCGACATATAGAGGGCTCCGAAGACAGTGTTGAGCATCAATACCGTCAACACGTCGTTGGCCTTCAGCGACAATTTCTTGAAGACATCATAGAATCCTAAGCAAAGGGCAGATATAAGAGCGAGTGCAATCCACATAGGTTTCGGTTATAAATTCGGGTGCAAAATTAATGAAATTTATGGGTATAGCCATTGTGAATGTGTGTGAATGTGTGTGAATGTGTGTGAATGTGTGTGAATGTGATTTAAAAATCAAAAATTATAATCTTTTTGCGGAAAAATTTCTTTAATTAGGATTTTATAATT
>CAZRUR010000069.1:0-12943 GCA_964603335.1 uncultured Sangeribacter sp.
TTCAGAGTGTCAGCACCGCTGTTCTGCTTTGCGAGTGCAAACATAAGAACTGTTAGGAGAGCGTGCAGGATATGGCAAACAGATTGTCGCACCACAGAAAAGGAGCTTGAAAATGCTATAATCGGTGAACTGGAGAAGTTTATCACCGGGATGGGTAGTGACTTCGCGTTTATGGATAGCCAGAAACGCATATCGGTAGATGATGAGGACTATTATATTGATTTACTGTTCTTTAATCGCCGACTGCGCGCCATGGTAGCTATTGACCTCAAATTGGGGAAGTTCCAAGCTGCATATAAGGGTCAGATGGAGTTATATCTCCGTTGGCTTGAAAAGTATGAAATGCTTGAAGGAGAGAACAAGCCTATAGGCTTGATTCTTTGTGCTGGGAAGAATGAGGAACATGTGGAATTAATGCACCTCCACGACATCAACATCCGTGTGGCAGACTATGTTACAAAGTTACCTGACCGTCATCTGCTTGAAAAGAAACTTCAACAGGCTGTGGAACGTGCGCAAAACAAAATTCGTCAACGACTAAGACCATCGCGAACGTCCAGTCGGTTTTCTGTGCTGAGTTTTTATGGCATTGCAGTAGTAGGAAACGACATCGTTCTGTGGACTATACGTGATTTTATTGATACATATTTAGGTAATTGTCAAGAAAAAGTTGTATCTTTGAGGATTCAAATCACATAATAGTATTCAATCAGCATCATGAGAATCTTTGAAGCATACGATGACACGTCAATCCGTATACATTTTAAGGAATATATAGAAGGTGAGGGTATTTCCATGTCTCGTAGAGAACAGACTTACACTCGTTTTGGGACCTATATGTCACGCATACGAGGTGTCTTATATGACAAGATGCTGCTTGAAGCAAAGGATGAGGCTGATTTTAAGGAGAAACTGAGCTTTATTTTCCATGACAAATGGAAAAACCATCTTGGATATCCTGAAATGCCGGATTATTTCTTCCGTTATCTTGACTTCCTGCATACCGTAAGCGCCAAGCGTAGTGACATTTCCATTGATGGGCTCTCCAATGAGGATGACTGTATGATTAACGACGGTGTGTTGACCAGATTTGAAGAGCGTTTCCTGTCTGCTAATGGTGAATTGCGTATAATTGCCAATCCGGTATTGATTAGGCAATTAAAGGTTGCTGGTGGGTGGAATTTGCCTGTCAATGATGATGCCATTGAACTATGTATGAGCTTTTATCATGGTAGTCAAATATCCATGACATCCGCCCAATGGAAATCCCTTTTAGAGAAGACACTGTCATCAAGCAAAAAGAATAAGAAGAGGGGTGACCTGTCGATAGCAGTGAAGGATGCGCATGGTGATGTAAAGGTGTGTAATTCTTTTCAGGCCATGGAGATGATTGTTAGTCTTGCAGGTGCAGATAAGGTGGTAAACTGTAATCTCAAACTTAATGGGCAACCCATAATCTCCAAAAGAGTGCCAAAGGGTAAGGAGGCCACGTTCAAGGATATAGGCAACGGCTATTTTCTGAACAATATGGGGACTGTTATGGACAGATTCAAGGTGATGCGTGTGCTAATATCCCTATATAGACTGCCATTAGAGATTTCTCTGTCGAAAGAGACTGCCGCCAAGACTCCCCGAAAGTCAAGGAAAACAGCGGCCATTTCTCCTATAAACCCGAATCAGAAGCCTAAGAATTTATCATCAGAATCAGAAGTGGCTGCACACGTTGCAGCTCCTGAAATCTCAAATTTACAACAGTCAGAAGAGGATTTCCTCTTTGGCAAGGACGGGACCCTCAATCTTTTCGAAGAGATGTAACACAGACCTGAAAACTTCTAATAAGTCAGTCCGAAATGCCATAAGGGAATGATGTTGTCATTGCCAAACTCAATGTCATCTTTAACAACGATCCCTTTCTTGGCTTCTGCAATCTGGCTTTGTCCTTTGCTCTTCCCACCGACTTCAAATGTATAGTCACCGATTCTGAAGTCGGCTATCCGTGATGCCGACACATCATATCTTAGCCTCATCTGGTTTTGGAAGAAAGTTTCCCTTAGACTGCCGATATCTGTTTTAACACCAGCCATCGCATACATAAGATTTGTATTGTCAATATATAGTTTTTCTACCTTGCCAAGCACCCTCATGCCAGATGTATCATCACGAAGCAAGGCTATCATACCTGCTTTCTCAAGCATTGCAAGATATTCAGGAAGAGTGTTCTTGCTTACACCTACCTCCTGTGATAATTTCTCAATGCTCGGCTTATAGGGAGCCAACCTCGACAACACACCCATCAGTTGCTTAAGTTTACGCGCTGTGGATGCCATGAATCCGGCATATAATGGTATATCGCTCTCAACTGTCTGTGATATGATTTGATTTAGTCGCAATTCAAACCCATTTTCATTTGAGAATGGGAAATACCCCGTCTTGAGATATTCCCTAAAATATGGAAGAGGATGTTGTGGGATGTCGCTCTCCGGGGTGAGCATCATGACATCGTGATTGATTATGTCATCCAATGAATATACAGGTACTTCCCTGCTATGAAACAGCTCAAGGTATTCCCTGAAAGACAATCCCTGCATTTCATAGATAAGCGCACGGCGGCTAAGGTCAGAAGTGCCTTTTTTGATATCAAGGATTGATGAACCTGTAAACATCACTTTCAGAGCCGGGTTGGTGTCATGGATTTGTTTCAGTTCGCGCGACCATCCCTCATATTTATGAATCTCATCTATTGCAAGAAACTTTCCGCCATCCTTCACAAAAGAGTCAGCGAGATCCACGAGTGAATGAGTGCTGAAATAGATATTGTCAGCATCTACATAAAGTTTCTTCTCCTCATATTCCATAATCTTTTGGAGCAGAAGTGTGGATTTGCCGATACCTCTCGGTCCGACCACTCCGATCAACCTTGCGTCTGGAAGTTCATCATAAAGATACCTCTTGAAATGCATAGAAATCATTCCAAGCTGCTGTTGCATCGCTGCGTATAAAGAATTATCAACCATAACCGACAAATTATTTTCCGCAAAAGTAATAAAAAATTCGGAGTTATCCCTAACTTAGGGATAAAATTACTAAAAAGTATCCCTGTCTTAGGGATACTTTTATTTAAAATTCATCCCTATCTTAGGGAATTTTGCAATTAATCTTCATAATAGACAATTTTTCATCCAAGACACGCAACATCGACCGCTGGATTATAATCTAACTCTTAGTGGCGGCGGGGGAAGGCATCGATCATTGAGCCGGGGGTAGCGTTGATGATCTCTATGCCCTTGGCGCGGGCATAGTCGGCGAGTTGCCAGTAACTTCGGAAGGCTATCGTCATGCTTCCCAGCACGTCGTGAAGACGCAACCCGGCGTATGCCGCACGCACACGCTCATGCTCCTTGTCATTGTCCTGATAGAAATGCGGCTGGATGCTCACCACAAAATTCTCATCATCCACACTCAGCGTGCGTGTCCACGTATGGTCTGCGCCACAAAGATATATCTTGCGGTAACCCTCACGGATCCCAACCATAATGGCAGGAATCATCACGTTGCGCGGTCGCGGCATACCCAACCCGGCATCATAAATGAGATGAGACAACCCCTTGATCCCCTCCACCGGCGTGAGGTTGAAGGTCTTGACAGAGACATTGGTGTTGCTCATGACCAGGGCCTTTGCAAGATGCTCTGACTTGCGTGGCACCCACAGCGTCATCTTCCATGTCACTTTCCCAATCTCCTTCCATAGTCGCGCCACGTTTGGGTCGGTGGCATTCCCCGAGAAGAAATGACCATCGGCAAGCACATAATACTGAGGACGTAGACGGAAGGAATCGGGGGTATTGGCAGCGAAATTGACGGCAAGGAGGTCGTGAGACAGGAGCCAGTCGCTGTCATTGTCGATGGTCTGGCGCAGGGAAGGTCCGTTGCCCATAATAACGAGCCCCCTACCCTCCTTGTCGTTGACTTTTGGCGAGACACCACGCGAGAGGAGAGCCACCTTGACAAGCGACCCGACCGATGATGTGAGATTTGAGAGAGTATTCTGAAGTTTGTCAAGAATCATTTTTCGTCGTAGGGATATGTTTCATCGCGGCGGGCAATCACCTCGATAGTGTTGTAATAGTCAATACCGGCTGCTTCGGCAGCCTTGGAACCGTTGACGGTTAGGGTCTTGAGTCTTCTGCCGACAATGTCGGGGTTGAGATTGCGGTCGATTGCCGGAATCCATTTGCAAGTGCGCCACAGCCATTCGGCCCATGATGCAGGGAGAGTGGTAAGACGTTTCTCGCGTCCTGCATTCGCTGTCATCGCCTGCACCATGTCCACGAAACGAGGGTTGCGTCCGTCTGCAACATTGTATATGCCACCGGACTTATAGACACCGGCTATGACCTTTGCCACATCGAGGGCTGCCACAAGACTAATCCGGGCATCGTTGCCACGGATATGGATGAAACTTCCGTTGAGGGCATCATTGAAGAGACGTAGGGTTTCACCATGTACGCCGGTGCCGAACATACGTGCCGGTCGTATGATGGAAAGCACCACATCGTTTTGTGCCGCCCATCTCATTGCCTCTCTTTCAGCCTTGTCTTTGCTTCTTGCAGACTCAGTGGCCGGGGCAAGTATGGCATCCTCACTGATGTCCTCACCCTCCTCGCCGTAGACCGCCGCGCTGCTGACATAGACGAGATATTTCGGGGGATTTTCTGTCAGTGCGTCAAGCAGGTTTCGGGTGCCGTCGTTATTCAGTGAGGCCATGGCATCATCTTCCGAGCCGGCACAATGCACCACCAGTTCGTATCTCTTGGATCCCAAATCAGGTGTCTGCGTCATAAGGTCGCAGTGTATGGTGTTAGCCTCCCCTCTGCCGAGAGTCTCTATCCTGAAGTTTTCGGAGAGCAGCCGGCACACGTAGGCACCGAGCATCCCGCCTGCCCCGGTCACCAGCGCAACCGGCTTCATCTGTTTGGATTTGTTTTCATCCATGTTCACGTCATTTATGGATGCAAATATCGCAAAAAATTCAGTAACGTGCAACCGAATTCTTAAAATATGTGAAAGGGGCAACTTTGGGAGCGGATTCCTTGTTAACAAGATATGAGAGCCTGAATGACTTCTGAATATAATTTTTCTTCTGTTAACACCGTTATTGCTATGACACACTATAATGTTATTTCACCGCTTCATATCCATCAGCGCCACGGGTTACCGCTGATGTTGCTGCGTCTTGTCAGGAGTATCGAAAGCATCAAGAAATTTCATTTCCTATGAAAGGTCGATATTATCTGATACGAAAATATTATCTGATGTGAAAATATTATCTGATGTGTCAAAACAGTAAGATAGAAGTTCCACTTATTCGGTGTCGCTCCTTCCGTGGATGACACTCATCTAACATACATGCAATTATGATCAGCAAAAAAATTCAAGACGCAATCAACGCCCAGATCAACGCAGAGTTCTGGTCTGGCTATCTCTATCTCTCCATGTCAAACCATTTCGAGGCAATAGGCCGCAAGGGTATTGCCAACTGGTTCCGCATCCAGTTTAAGGAGGAGTTTGACCATGCACAGATTTTCATCAACTATCTGAACGCACGTGGAGGCAGGGTGATTCTCGCGCCCATCGCCGAGGTGCAGACCGAATGGAATTCCATCCTTGCAGCCTTCGCCGACACACTGGCACATGAGCGCAAGGTGACAGGACTTATCAACTCGCTCTATGCTCTTGCCGAGGAGCAGAAAGATTTCGCCACCCGCCAGATGCTCAACTGGTTTGTTGCCGAGCAGGTAGAAGAAGAGGAAACCGCCCAGGACATCATCGACAATCTCGAGCTCGTTGGCGAAGACGGCACAGGTATCTATCAGATTGACACCGAGCTCGGCAGCCGCACCTACACCCAGGCTGCCCCACTCGCCAACAAAGCATAACGAATCAGAGGCATTTCATAAAGATTCAGGGCCGTTGAAGCGGTCCTGAATCTTTATGGTATGACCCCTTAATCCAGGAGAATCACCTTGGCAGAGGCGTTGTCCATATTCGGCATTGTGCGACCCACCGGAGCCCCGATATAAGTGGGATCCGTGACTATGAAGCGCGTGCCATTGTGGAGGATATAGTCTCCGGGTGTTTCATGTCTAAACGCGACAGCGGCAGCCAGGTGTCCCGGATAATATATGAGAATACATTTCAGTCCCAACAAATCCCGGACAAGCCTTGTGAAAAGGATAGAGCGGTCTTCGCAATCGCAATATTTGTAATACAGTGTCTCTTCCGGGAAGAAAGCCCTGTCGCCACCCCACACCTTGTCATCATACTCATAGACAAAAGCGGTCTGCACCCAATTCAAGAGTTTCTCCACAGCCTCGCGTTCCCCTAACCCTGCAATCTTGCTTTTCAGCTGGGGATAAAGAGTGGAGCGCACATACTCGCTTGTGGGAGTGTTGGCATACATCGCCCATCGCGTCATGAGGTTTCCCCCCACCATTGAGGTCGGATAAGTGTCATAGAAGTCTATCAGGTTTTTATTCACCGAGGAATAGAAATCCATTTCAGCATAACGCTTTGATGTCAGGCGCCGGTCAGCAGTCTTAGCCAGGTCTAATGACTGTGCAGACGGGACCCATAGCGACAACGACTGTTCCTTGGGGAAAGAAGCGGATGATATCCGCATATTTGCGGCATCTTCATGCAGGGGATAATAATGCAAGCCATCGATGTCAAAATACCGGTGGTTATATATAGTGTGTCTGGAGGCATAAAGCAGCTCCAGCTTGCCGTTGCTCTCACCAATTCTGAGCCGGTAGCCAGACTGGCTGTAAAGGTATGCCGTAAGCAAGGTGGCGGCATTGGCACCGGACGCATATTTCGCACTCATTTGATTCAGCATGTTCAAATAAGCCCAGTCGCACAGCTGATATTGCGACTTCAGTTTTTGACAATCCGCCACAAGGGGAGCGAAATCCGGACTGCTGAGTCTCTCCCACGCCTCGGCAATGGCAGATTCACCTGTGTTATTGACAGAGAATTGTTTACCGGACGGGACCCTGACCTTCATCGGAGTGCCCATAAAGACGAACTCAAACGCAGAAGAGGGAGAGTCCGGGTCAACCTTCACCGGGGCTATTGGAGAGGCTTTCTTGTCATCCTTAATCGGCGAGACCACTTCGTCAATCACGATTGCCCTGTCGTCACGCTCCTCCCCATCCTGCCACGGAGTCGGTGGGACAGGTGGTTTGTCATCCTCAGGAGCATCCTCCCCCGGCCGGGAGTTAAAACCTTTCCACCCCTCCCGTAGCATCTTTGCATATTCGGCATTCAGGCTTGCCCGGTAGTCATTGAAATTATTAGCCCTGTTTTTGTTGAAGGCATCCTTATCGGTTGATATGGATTTTCCTCTGGCGCTGTTGAACGGGTCGTTCTGGGCAGCCAGAGGGATAAATACTGTCCACATCAATGAAAAGACAAGAAAGGAACGGAGCGCATTCATTTCTCCTCAGGTTTTGGCGTGATAATGTTTACGTCCGGTTTACGAGTCATATTATCCACAACAGGACCCACCACATTGCGCACATAAGCCAGTGCGAGTTCTCTGATAGCGTCGATTTCCTGACGTTTCAGGTCAATTGTTGAGCGGGCCATTTCCTTTTCAAAATCCCGGTCTTCATCCTCGCGCAAGATAGTGCGGGCAATATTATCGCCCACGGCGGAACTGATGTCGGCGAGCAGCTCGTCCGCCTCCTCTACGCAAGCCGACCTCCGGTCGATAGCCGCGATGTAAGAGGCGGCCTCACGCGCAGCCTCTTCAGTCTGGGATGAATGCCATATTGCCTTAGCCTTAGCGAGCTTGGCGTTGCAGTCAGTGTCGCGGTAATTCTGCCATACAGCCATCAGGGCATCTGCCACAGCCTCATATCCTGCGGCACATGGAGGCACAGCGGCGAGGCCATACAGTGCCTTCTCATATTCCCCTCTGTCGGCGAGAATCTCAGACTGGCGCACAATAGACGGGATGTGAGTCCGATAGTAGTCCATGATTTTCGAGCGGCAACGCTGCAGGAAATACTGATACCGGTCATCGCTGGCCTTGAATTGGGCGAGCGCTTTTCTGAAAGCCTGGCTTTCATTTTTCCCGGTGCCCTTAATTGACGTTGAAATAGAGCCGAATTTTTCACCGCTGAGCACATTCGACAAAACGAGATTCACCTCCAGGTCAGCCACGACGAGCGCACGGGTGCCGCTTATCACCTCCTTATCATTTTCCGACACCACAGCCTCAAGACATAGATTTGCCAATTCGCTGCCACCGAATCCCTGCTGAGTGAGCATTCTGTCAAGTTTGTCGGCCAAGTGGTCAGCATTGGCAGCATCAGGGATATTACCCTCCCTGACCTTTACCATCACAGGGATATCACAACCGTTGTCCTGTGCCAGGACATTATCGGGGCATGCGGAGAAGAACACCGCAATTGACGCGAGGATGCAATTCAATCTTTTCATATGAGTATGGGTTAACGGATGTAGATATTCACTTTTCCAAGTCCCTTGATCTTGAAGTCGGCATCGACGCCAAGATCCGCGAGATGATTCACCATCTTCTGTGCAACGTCTTTGGCCCCTTGTCTTCGCTGGCGTCCGCGGATAGTGGCAGTCAGAGGGATGTAAACACCCTGGTATTGCATGAAAGTGTCGCCGCCCTTCATCCTGTCCAATCCTCCACCGTCAACAGAGTTGTCGTAAAGGAAATCCTCGATATGTTCACGTAGAGAGATGTCACCGATTTTACTGTTAAGGCTGAAAGGAGACGAAGTTGTGGTCTTTATATCGAAAGCCACCATTCTGCCCTTGGTGGTCATTGACTTATAATGCGCGAGAATTTTCTCGAGGAAAGAGTCGAAGCCTCCGTAAAGAGCCTCACGGAGCAATATCACCGGGTTTGCAGCCGAAGAGTTGGGACCCACGCCCTCAAATGGGGCGAAGGCCTGACCCGTATAGGCATCAGTGCCACGCAGAGTGTAAGACACACGGTAGTTGGGGCCAGTCTTCAGCAGGTCGAACTGCACCTTCACAATGATGTCGGCATTTGAATTGCGGATGATAGCCTCCTCCACACTCTCAGCTTCATCGCCACCATTGGCAGCATTCATGGCAGCATCCTCCTTGGCCAGATTAATTGCTTCGAGGAGATCAACCACCACGATGTCGGAATTGCGGTCGGTGATGAGTTGCGCAATCTGTGTGAGCGCGCCATGCAGGGAGGGGTCTTCAGTAAGTGCCTTCTCATAGTCAGGCACTTCCTCCTGTTCACCCATATTGTCAAAGGTTGACACAAACCCATGGTTTTTGCAATAGATCATGTCAGGGACTATCATGACAAAAGGTGGAGTCATCACCTTTTGGGCAGACACCGGCAAAACGGCAAATAACATTGCAGGCAGTATTGATATATATAAAATTAACTTTTTCATGTTGCTATACCTTTATTTCAATATCTTATCCTTAATCAATCTATGACGCAGACCTTCCTTGTCGACCGTGATCTCCACAGGGACAACCACCTTGTCGTTGCCGGTGTAATTATCGTTCTTGTCTGGTTTTTCGGTCTTTATAAACTTCTTATAGGAGCCACCATTCTTGAAAAATTTGGCAAAATACTCCGAGTTGGTCCTCCTTATGGAAGGATTATCAATCACAGGCCAAGAATTACCCTTGGAAGAACCGGCAGTGATGTTGGAAAATAACACATCTTCCACAGCCTTCTTTTTGGCATTCTCAATGGCAGCATTACGGTCTTTCCCCTCGCCCCAAACGCGGAGCCTGACAAGCCCCGAAGGATCAGAGCCAATACATTCTGTGGGGTGAGAGACATATGCCACGGTTGAAGCCAGAGGCTTCTTGCTCGCGCACGATGCAAGGGAGAGCACAATCACAAAGATTGTCAACAAGTTTAACAGCTTTCTCATAACTTCTTAAATCACCATAAGTTACTGAATCCTTCCACAATGCCCGCTTCCTCAAGCAGATGCAGCAGGCTCTCCTTGTCGACCAGGAGACGCGCGGACACCTCAAACTTCTTCTTCGGGAGCTGTGTCACACTGACGGACTCGTTTTCAAGATAGACATAATTAAGATAAAGCCTGTCGTTGTTGAAAGCTTCAAAAAAATCCTTGTGAGTGACTTTTGCTGTGGGATTCTCTATAAGTGGTTTCTGAGACGGGAATCCCTTGGCTCCTGCCACGCCACGCAGCATGACCCCCTCCACAGCCATTTTCTTCAGATATTCAAGGGCCTCTTTGTTTTGCTTCTTGTCGAGCACAGTAGTGACTGCCACGTAATATTTGCCACCGTCGCCCTGGTTTTCCACCCGAATATCGTAGTCCTGGCAGAATCCATTGGCCAAGCCAAGAGCCAGGAACATCAGAAGGCACATTAATTTATTCATATACATTTCGTTGTTATATTATTTATAGCATATTATTGCAGATTATTTCTTCTCCCTTATTTGTAACCCAGGGGTTGAGGCAAAGGTCTCGATTTTCCCTTTTGTGACCATGAAAGGAGTGCCCTTGCTTCCATTGTCGAAATAGTTATCGAAACGAATGTTCACATTGTTCCACGGAGCCTCAGCTTTCACTTCACCGATTTTCTTATATGAAGTCTTTCCCTTTTTATCTCTCACGCGCTTCACGACCTCATATTTTTTCCCTTTTGCCACGTCTTCCTTTGTGCCTATGTGGGAGTATATCATATTGTTTTCCACATAGAAAGGTGTTCTCGGTCTGAACTCCTCATAACGTTTGGCGAGTTCCTTTATGCCTTTCCCGACCGCTCTCTCGCAGACATCGAGTATCACCTGGCTTTCGTCATACCAGCTCAGGAGGATAGTTTTTCCGCTGACGGCCTTGTAGTCGCCGAGATATTGGAGCCCGAAGCGGGCGCTGTCGAATGCAGCCCGGTGTCTTTCCGCCTCGCCGGAAGGTGTGGTCGAGTCAACCCAATAGTCGTTGAAAATCCTTTCGGTCATGCTTCCGGTCCAGTTGAGTTTATAGAGATATGCGTGAATCTTGACACGGAAACCACCTATGTCGTTAAGCACCGCTGAAGTGGCTCCAGCGAGGGAAGCACCCGCAGACCATGCCGAGGAAGAGGAAGCCTTATCACGAGCTTTCTTATAATCGCCTCTGTTATATGCGTCGACAGCCTGCTGCTGCTCAATCGCAGACATAGTCTCCAGCGCCACGGCTCCGATTCCGGCAATGATAGCACCGATCTTGAATCCTTTTTTCTTGTCGACATAATCCATGTCGCAAACCAGCACGAATGTGCTCTCAAGCAGCTCTATACCTTCTTCCCTCAGGAGATCGGTGCCCCTGACAGTGTTGAGAGAGCGTGTGTAATCATCGTGGAAAGCGCCATAACCACCCCTGTCATGAATCAGGCTCATATCCATGTGTCCAAGACTGTTGCGGCAGAACCAACGTGCCACGACACTTTTGGCTATGTCGTTTTGGCGCAGAAGCTTGTCAATATCCTTTTTTCCCTGCTTTCCCTTGACTTTCACCACTCTTACGTCAACATTGTGCTCATTATAACGGTGAGGCATTGGGAACGACTCAAACACCTCGGTCATGGCATCGGCATATTGCTTGTCGCTGTGTGCGAGGAGGACAAGGCAGAGGGAACTTCTCCGGTAATGGTCTTTCTCTGAGCCCGGAGTCATGGCAGAGAAAGCGGCGGCAGGTGCGCCGGCGGATGGTATCGTTAGTTTCATCCCGGCATAGAACAGGGCTCCGCTGTTGGGATTGGCTGAGCGCAAGTCATCGGCACTGACACCATAGGCATTTGCGATAGTCTCGATTGTCTCGCCCTCCAACACGGTGTGTATGATTTGGGCGCTGAGATTTGTCCAGAACGACAATATGGCAAATAATAAGACAAGTTTTCGCATGGCCATTATAATATTGTGAGTGATTTGATTTTACAATTGAATGATTGCAATCATGGAAAGGCTCCAGAAAGCGGCAGTGTCGAGAATAATGAACTTTGACGTTTTCTTGTCAATTTTCTCAAAAGTGTAGCTGTCGGCAGGAGCCTGGCTTAGCAGTTTCGGTTTTCCGGAGGGAAGATTCACTTCATTGAAATGTCGTTTGTCAACCTTCTGCGCCAATGCGATGTCCACATTGCCGACGTCGAATTTTGTCTTTTTGAGGAATCCTCCTTTCAGCACACCCATTTCCTCAAGTTCCTTTTTTGTGCGAATCAGCAGATACCCTTCGTTGATTTTCTCTGTCTGCGCGGCGACCGTCCTGTCCAGATCCTCATTTTCACGGGTCAGGGTTTCTGTGGTGGCTTTAAGTGACGTGACATTTTCGGTGAGTTCCTCTACAGATCGTTTACTGGAGGCGAGTTCGGCTCTTAGTTTATTCATCTCCGTCTCCTTTGCAGCAAGCTGGGCATTAAGGAATGCAATCATTGATGAAAGCTTCTCAATCTCCTTGTTATTGATGTTTTTATGAGGGGTATTGCTCAGCGAGTCTTCCATCATTGCCAGGCGTTGGCGCTGCCGGGCAATAATTTCGCCAAACTGCCTGACCCTTTCCCTGATTTCATTTCGGGTGAGACTTCTGCCGGTCTCCGGGTCCACTTTCACGAACAGGCTTTGTTCATGGGAGGATATGCTGTCAATGCAACCGGCGATGTCGTCAATATAGGAATTGAGACCTTCAAGTTCAGCCCTGTCGGTGGTTGCCACATTGGCGATGGAGTCTCTTTCCGCCACGATACGGTCATACTCACTCTTGTCCACTCCCCCGGTGCAAGAACTGAGCAGCATGAGACACAGGATGACGATGGCGGCACTCGCTGAGAATAGTTTCATGATGTCTATATTTTTGCTTTGGCTAAATGTAGTCTATATATGTTACTCTTGGCAAGAGAT
>CAZRUR010000070.1:0-2796 GCA_964603335.1 uncultured Sangeribacter sp.
TCTATCTGATTATCTTCATATTCTCCTTTCAAATCGATGTTTCCAATGTTATTTAGAATTTTGGTGAGTTGCTCGTTACGTTTCTCAACAGTTCCACCGAGTTTATTGGAATTCACATCAATATCCGCAAACAAACCCTTTAGGTCATCCTCGCTTTCAGTGCCGACTGCTGATGCCTCGATGGCCTTGAAGATTTCAGATAGAGTAACATTCAGGTTAGGGTCGCTTTTGGCACGTTTGCGGACGTTGCAAAACAGTTGCGACGGAAGGATGAAGAACCCTTTCTCGCGCACGAGGTCATCCTTGGCAGCAATTGCCTCCTCATCTGAAAATGCGGCATAGTCGAAGTCTGTTTCTCCGGCTTCACGCTGCATATTATTGATATAGTTGGTGATATTCTCAGAGATAAAACGGTAAAATAGAATTCCGAGGACGTAAGATTTAAAATCCCAGCCGTCAACTGAGTTTCTAAGATCTTCGGCAGTTGCCCAAATCGCTTTGAAAAGTTCCTGTTTCTGTTGAGTGCTTGTAGCCATAAGTATTATAATAAGAATCTCTTGTTATTGTTGGTCCAGCTCAGATTTGCGTTACTCTTTTGATTACAAAATTAATAAATATTTCTGGAATCGCAGCCGTTTATGTCGCGTTTTGGGGTTAAATATGTTGTAGAGCATATTATTTTGCCATTATATATACTCAAAAATCAATCAAGCTATTACTTCCTTACATACTGTTATGTCACCAAATAAAACCTTGACTAGAACAAACTACCAAGATAAGGCATCTCCCCTTCTCCACTTTTACCCTACAATAACCAGGGTCATGCTGCGGGCTGCTTGCGCACCATTTACAAGCACTTGGGCTATGTCGGCGGTTTTTGACGGCCCGGCAATGAACACTCCGTAGCCGTAGTCGTTGATCTCCACCTCTCCGTAAGCCTCATGCATATTGTTGACTACATTCTCAGGCATCACAGCCACAAGGTTTTCTGAGATGAAGCAGATGTCGCGTTCCTTCATATCCTGCATAATCCAGACACTTCCATTTTCCGCCACACCAAACTCTGCCTTTATGACGCCTACATCAGTGCCGTTTAACGCCTGTGCGTCAGCGACAGTGTCGGGATTCAGAGTCGCGCTCTTTACATATGGCAATTTACTCGCAATCACCTTGGCATCCGGATAAGTCTCCTTTATTATATTATCTACCTCATCAGTTGACTTGGCACGAACCACCTTGCATCCCATGGCTCCAGCCTGAGTGATGAATTTCTCCAAGGGATTGTCGTAGGTGGTGGGATCAAGGTCTGCCAATGTGGGACGGTCATAACGCTGGCGTATGCTTGCCCGGCATTTTCCGATTATATCTTTCTTGCTGCTCATGTCTTGTTTAGTTGAGAGTTATAAGTGGAGAGTGGAGAGGTGAGAGTGGGTTATTTTATCTCGTCGAAGATTTTGTGGAATGGTTTCTTGGGGAATTTCATCATCTTGTGAGCGTAAGCCCATGGGTTGAGTCCGTTGTTTGCAAGCGGACCCATTCCGTTGAGAAGATGAGCGCAGGAGGTGGCTGTATTGTAGACGGAAGTGTTGTCAAGCACCATGTCCATTGCCTTCACCATCATCTTCTTCTCCTTGTTTGCCACGCCATAACTGTCGAGAATCTGTCTCCATTTGTATATCTGGGTGCCGAGGTCGACTTTTGCCGGACAAGTGCACTGGCAACTCAGGCAGAGAGTGCACGCACTGACGTTGCCGAAATATTTCTTCGGGTCGCGGAGCATACCGAGATTGATACCTATTGGTCCCGGAATGAAATAGCTGTAGGAATAGCCTCCCGACCAGCGGTAGACAGGGCAGGTGTTCATACACGCTCCACAGCGGATGCACTTTAGGCTCTCCCAATGTTGAGGGTTTGCAAGCCATTGGCTGCGCCCGTTGTCGACAATCACTATGTGCATTTTCTCAGCCCCTGGGCGGGCCTTGCGGAAATGACTCGTATATACGGTTGACGGTTGCCCGGTGGCGGAACGAGCAAGTAGGCGCAAGAATACCGATAAAGCCTCATAGTCAGGCACAATCTTCTCCAAGCCAATTGCCGCAATCTGCAATTTTGGCACAGACGTAGACATGTCGGCATTCCCCTCATTGGTGCACACCACAATGTCGCCGGTGGCTGCGATACCGAAGTTTGCGCCGGTCATACCGGCGTCGGCTGTCAGGAACTCGTCGCGCAGGCTCAGACGTGCCATATAGGTGAGGTATGTCGGGTCGTGGTTCCCTTTCTCGGTGTTTAGCTCACGTTCAAAAATCTCGCCCACATCATCGTGGCTTAGGTGTGTTGCAGGCATAACGATATGGCTTGGATTCTGATGGTCGAGTTGCAGGATTCGTTCCCCAAGGTCAGTCTCCACCACTTCTATTCCGTGTTGCTCAAGATAAGGATTCAGCTGGCACTCCTCAGTGAGCATCGACTTTGATTTCACCAATTTCTTGGCGTTATGGTCTTTCAGAATGCCATACACAATCTCGTTGAACTCCTGTGCATCAGCAGCCCAATGCACCTCCACGCCGTTTTTCTCGGCAGCAGTGGAAAACATTTCGAGATATTTGTCGATGTTTGTAAGGGTGTGTTTCTTTATTTCGGAGGCCTTGTCGCGCAGACGTTCCCATTCCGGAAGCTCGTAAGCCATTTTGTCTCTTTTCACTCTTGTGCCCCAGAATGTATTGTCGTGCCACTTGGCGTATGTTTGGTCCTCAAGGAATTTTTTTGCGGCTATGCTGTGTGATGTGCTCATAA
>CAZRUR010000070.1:2896-12793 GCA_964603335.1 uncultured Sangeribacter sp.
GGGGTAATTCCTTTCTTTGGCATTGATGCCAGCCATGTGCATGAGGCATGAGCAGTCGGCACCGGTGATATATTCTGCACCGGTTGCTGCGTGGCGCATCAGTTTCTGCTCTCCCATCTGCTTGCTGACAGCCAACTCCTCAACGCTGAACATGCCGCCAAAGCCGCAGCATTCGTCGCTTCTTTCCGGCTCCACCACCTCGATACCCTCAACAAGATTGAGAAGGTCCTTTATCTTGTTGAAACGCGGCACCACCATCTCTGTCGGTGAGGAAAGGTGCAGCTCGCGCACACCATGGCAAGAGTTGTGTAGGCTCACTTTGTGTGGGAATTTACCCAATGGCTTGTCTACCTTTACAATGTCGTGAAGGAATTCCACAATGTCTAATGTCTTGGATGCTATGACGCATTTATGGTTGGTGTCTTTCAGGATTTCAGGGTATTGCATGCGGATAAAAGCGGTGCACGACACTGAGGGGGCCACCACGTAATCGAAACCCGCGAACATGGAATCGTATCTCTCTGCCAGTTGTGTGGCATCTTTTGCAAATCCGGCGTTAGCCATGGGTTGACCGCAACATGTTTGTCCCCTGGGGTAAGTCACATCAAGACCGAGGTGACGTAGAAGTTTGTAGGATGCAATGCCCACCTCAGGGAAAACAGCATCCACATAGCATGGGATGAAAAGACCTATCTTCATAACTCATGATGATGTTTTAAACGACTCTTGATGATGTCTTATGGTTTAATCTATAAACGATTCCACCCCCCGTTTTGTTGCAACACCCTTCAAATTATAGCATAAATAAAGCGCGGGATATGGCTTATAATTATTTCTGTAAGGCAAGCAAATTGGGACACCCTGAAGCTTATCAAGTAATTGAGTGGTACTGGGGTGACTATAATGGGCCTGCAATCTAAAAACTATTTATCGACAGAGCGCACTGCGTTTGCTCGTGCGTTATCTATTATATTTTTAATTTCTGATATAAATTCTTTCATTGCAATTCGGAGATTAGAGATTGGTTTTGTGGATAATTTTGTATCACGAGGATTAAATCCCAGACAAGGAAAGTATCAAAATAACACTCCCCCTCCCTTCAATACCATTATCTTTGCCCATAACCTCCTCTCCCACCAGCACATTGACTTCTTGTATGTAATTCCCTCCCTTGTGGGGAGGGCTAGGGTGGGGTCAATTCACCCTTTGCGAGCCTTGCCCCTTTGCGTGACAAAAAACTGTATGTATCTGAGGTGAGTTTACTCAAGTCTGTAGACTTCTGATAGCGCAGCAAATTTAGTTTTCTTAAACGATTTCTATTCGTTTATGCCCTGAATTATCTCGTTTCTTTTGATTTATTCCAAACAAAATATTATATTTGCAGCATATTCAGGATTAAATTGTTTAATTTATGGGTAAGATTCTCTATTTTCTATGTTTCATCCTTTCGGTTTTCCCTACCGATGCTAATGAAAACCGCAGACATATTCACGTAATACGCCGTGGTAGCAAGAAATCTCATTCAGGGAACACTGTGGCCAAAATATGGATTGAAGAGAATGGTGAAAGGAAAATTGAGATTTGCTGGTCAGAATTATCAAGAGATGATGAAAATAAAATCATCAATGTCATCGATAAAAATTATGACTATATAAATGAATGCATTGACAAAGTATTCAATGGTCAGAAAATAGATATTTTACGTATAAATACAACAATTTAATAAATCGAAATAATATGTGCAGATTTAAGGATACTACATTGGGAATTAAGAAACTTGACTTTAATCAAAAGCGCGGAATGATGGCTGTCTATCTGACGGATGGTCGTGAAGTGTTGGTGCCAGTAAAATTATTTCCTGAAATTAAGCAGCTTCGGAAATCGCAGAGAGAAGACTATATGATTATGGATGGTCAGTTTTTTTCTTTTGAAGCCATAAGTAAAATTTTCTCTGTCAAAGATATCCTCAACTATAACATCATAGCTTGAGTATAATTATATTCGTCGACAATAGCATACTTGATAAAGCGAGTTTGGGATGTATCCCAAACTCGCTTTTGTAAATTTTTGTAACTATTTTGGGAATTTTGTTTGCAGTTTACATACTTTGTTTTAATTTTGCAAAAATTTTGTAAAGAGGATAACAAATTTAGGTTTCATTTTGCAAGATAATCTTGCACGCTTTGCAAGAAAATATTGAATTCTTAAGGTAAAAAGTAATTGCGTATGATGGATTCTACGAATAGTTGGGATTATAGAGACTATAGCCAAAAGGGATTATACTCCCCTGATTATGAGCACGACGGTTGTGGCGTCGGACTCGTCGTGAAGATTGACGGAAGCAAACACCACTCAATCGTTGACCAAGGACTTAAGGTCCTGGAGCATATGGCACACCGTGGCGCCGAAGGTGCCGACAACAAAACCGGTGACGGTGCCGGTATTATGGTGCAGATCCCTCACGAGTATATCCTTCTCAATGGTATCCCCGTGCCAGAGAAAGGTAGATATGGTGTCGGTATGGTGTTCCTGCCCAAGGATGAGGCTGACAGAAAAATTTATGAGGCAATAATCGACCGCGAAATCAAGGCGCAGGGGCTATTCCTTATGTACACCCGCGAGGTGCCGGTTGACTCCTCCGTGCTCGGGCATGACGCACTTGTAACCGAGCCAATCATACGCCAATACTTCATCGTGGGTTGCGACAACCGCGAACGTCTCGAGAACCTTCTATACGTGATACGCAAGCGCACAGAACAAGCTGTGCTCGAAAACGATGACATCATCGACAAAGACTCATGCTATGTGGTGAGCCTCTCAACAAGCACACTTATATATAAAGGCATGCTCTCATCCCTCCAATTGAGAGGATATTACAAGGATCTGCAAAGTCCTTATTTCACAAGCGCAATAGCACTTGTCCACTCCCGTTTCTCCACCAACACTTTCCCCACATGGCGCCTGGCTCAGCCATTCCGTCTTATAGGGCACAACGGCGAGATCAACACCATACGCGGCAACAGATTCTGGATGTCTACCCGAGAGGCAGTCATCGAGCCGGAGAATCTCGGAGAGATGAAGAAAATCGGACAGGTGATACAGCCCGGTATGAGCGACAGCGCATCTTTCGACAACGCCCTTGAATTTTTCGTGCGCTCAGGGATGAGTCTGCCCCACGCGCTCGCGATGCTCGTGCCGGAGAGCTGCAACGAGCAGAACCCACTCTCCCGCAAACTCCTCGCCTTCTACGAATACCATTCCATATTCATGGCCCCATGGGATGGGCCCGCTGCCATCATCTTCTCCGACGGAAGATATGCCGGAGGTATGCTCGACCGCAACGGTCTCCGCCCGGCAAGAGTGGTGATCACCAAAAGCGGCGAGATGATTATAGCCTCCGAGACCGGTGTGCTCGACATTCCAACGGAAGACGTGGAACGAAAGATGCGTCTTAAACCAGGCAAAATCCTTATGGTCGACACTGAAACCGGAAAGATTTTGGGTGACAGTGAGATAAAATATGAGCTCTGCCACGAGCATCCCTACTGGGAATGGATTGACCAGAACCGCATTATCCTCAACGACATAAAGAGCGGTAGGAAGGTAACCCACGAAGTGGAGGAGATGGACCGTCTGCTCACAGCCTTCGGCTACAGTCAGGAAGACATCACTATGCTTATCAAGCCAATGGCATCAAATGGCCAGGAGCCGACAGCATCTATGGGCAACGACGCTCCACCAGCCGTGCTGTCGCAGAAGCCTCAGCGTTTCTTCAACTATTTCCGCCAGCAGTTTGCCCAGGTCACCAACCCGCCCATCGACCCTATCCGCGAGGAACTTGTGATGTCGCTGACAAGTTATGTCGGCTCTGTGGCAAAGAATATCCTGCACCCTTCTGCCGAACTCTGCAAGGTTGTGAAGATGTCATCGCCGATTGTCTCCGACAGTGAGCTCGACAAACTGCGCCATCTGCAATACAAGGGATTCAACACCGTCACCATCCCGATGCTGTTTGAGGCTGCCGGAGGTGTGGAGGCGATGGAGAAGGCCCTCGAATCCATTTGCTCACAGGCTGAGGATGCCGTCGACAAGGGATTCAACTATATGGTGCTTTCCGACAAGAATGTCAATGCCAAGCATGCGCCAATCCCGTCGCTGCTTGCTCTCTCAGCAGTACACCATCATCTTGTGTCGCGCCGCAAACGCTCACAGATAGCCATCATCGTGGAGAGTGGTGAGGTCTGTGAGGTTATGCACGTTGCCCTTCTGATGGGCTATGGGGCAAGTGCCGTCAACCCTTACATGGCATTTGCCATTCTTAAAAGACTTGTCGACAACAAGGAATTGCAACTTGACTTCGAGGGAGCAGAGAGCCATTACATCAAGGCCGTCAACAAGGGTATTCTCAAGATTATGTCGAAGATGGGTATCTCCACAATACGCAGTTACCGTGGATGCGCCCTGTTTGAGGCATTGGGCGTAAGCAGCCGGCTCCTCAGCAGATATATGGGTGGCGGTGTGTCATCAGTTGAGGGTATCGGAATCGAGGACCTTACCGACGAGACTCTCCGAAAGCATTCCGAGGCATACGGAGAGGAGACAGTCGTGGAGCTCAAAGACCTCGGCAACTACCGTTTCCGTAAGGATGGCGAGCTTCACGCCTGGAATCCACCGGTGGTGAAAGCACTCCAGGTAGCCACTACTGAAGGGAATTATGACAAGTTCAAGGAGTATGTGTCGCTGGTGGAAGAGAAGGACACGCCAATCTTCTTGCGTGACATCATTGAGGTTAGCAGTGACCGCCAACCTATTCCCATTGAGGAGGTGGAGAGCGAGGAAAGCATAATGCACCGTTTCTGCACTGAGGGAATGTCGTTTGGAGCAATCAGCAAGGAGGCGCATGAGGCGATTGCCATCGCCATGAACAAAATCGGTGGCATGAGCAACACCGGCGAGGGTGGCGAGGACCCGGAGCGCAACAAGGTGCGTGAGGACGGCACGTGGGCACGCAGTTCGGTGAAGCAGGTGGCGTCGGCTCGTTTCGGTGTGGATGCCGAATACCTTGTGAATGCTGATGAGATACAGATAAAGGTGGCACAGGGTGCAAAACCGGGAGAGGGTGGTCAATTGCCGGGCTTTAAGGTAGACGAGGTAATAGCAAAGACCCGCAGATCGCTTCCCGGAATCACCCTTATCTCACCCCCACCCCACCACGACATCTACTCTATCGAAGATCTCGCCCAGCTTATCTTCGACCTCAAGAACCTCAATCCGGAGGCTCTTGTGAGCGTGAAACTTGTGGCTGAAAGCGGGGTGGGCACAATAGCCGCGGGCGTAACCAAGGCAAAGGCCGACAAGATCCTTATCAGCGGATGCGACGGCGGCACGGGCGCGAGTCCGGCAAGCTCCATGAAGCATGCCGGTGTGCCAGCAGAGATAGGGCTCGCTGAGATTCAGCAGACTCTCGTGATGAACAATCTGCGTGGCAAGGTACGCATGCAGGTTGACGGACAGTTGAAGAGTCCTCACGACGTGATCATATCAGCCCTGCTTGGTGCTGAGGAATTTGGTTTCGGCACAGCAGCATTGGTGGTGCTGGGTTGCTGCATGATACGTGCTTGCCATACCAACACCTGTCCCAAGGGTGTCGCCACACAGAATCCGGAACTGAGAAAGAAATTCATCGGCAGATATGAGTATCTTGTCAATTACTACACCTTCATGGCACGCGCCATTCGCGAGCGACTCGCAGCCATGGGCTATCGCAGCATAGATGAGATTGTTGGTCGTGCCGATCTGCTTGTAAAAAAGGAGATGGCTCCAGGGTCAAAGGCATCCAAACTTGATTTCAGCCGTCTGTTCTACGTTCCGGAGAATGCCACAGAGACTCCTCTACACTTCGACAGCGCACAAGACCATAAACTTGAGGGTGTGAAAGACGATGCACTGCTCCAGTTGCTGAAAACCGCAATCGACTCGCGCCAGCCATTTGCCCTCGGTATGCCGATTGTAAACACCGACCGCTCTGTGGGTGCCATGCTCAGCGGGTACGTCACCAAACAGTTTGGTGCGGAGGGACTTCCGGAAGACAGCATCAAGCTTACCTTCACCGGTTCTGCCGGACAGAGTTTCGGTGCTTTCCTCTGCAAGGGCATCACCCTGCGCCTGGAGGGTGACGCCAACGACTATCTTGGCAAGGGTCTTTCCGGAGGGAAGATAACCGTGGTGCCACCACGCGACTCAACTTTTGAGGCAGAGAAAAACACCATTGCAGGCAACACACTGCTCTATGGAGCCACTTCAGGAGAACTCTATGTCAACGGGCGTGTGGGCGAGAGATTCGCGGTGCGCAACAGCGGAGCCATTGCTGTGATTGAGGGTGTGGGCGACCATGCCTGCGAATACATGACCGGTGGCAGAGTCGTGGTGTTAGGGAAGATTGGCAGGAATTTCGCCGCCGGTATGAGCGCGGGAATCGCCTATATCTGGAATGTGCGTGAGGATGCCGACTGCTACATCAATATGGATATGGTAGAGCTTACCTTGGTGGAAAATGTGGAAGACAAAGAGGAACTATGCTCCCTTATCGAGCGTCACTATCAACACACAAAGAGCGCACTCGCCAAACGTATGCTCGACGATTGGGACACCTACGCCCATCAGTTCCTTAAGGTTACCCCAGTGGAATACAAGCGTTACCTCAAAGCCCACAAGTCATAACCACCACCTTGGGAATGCAAAGAAAATCGGAAAACGGGAAACTGACAACTGACAACTGACAACCTAACCCTTGCCTATATGACGGAAAAGTTGTAACTTTACCGCATAATTATCCTTTACGTCGGTTTGGGGCAATTATATCAGCCCCAAACCGATTTCATTTTGAATAATTTATAACATATAAACGACATGAACAACTCTAACAACTTGAACCAAGGAAGCAGGCTCTACCTCTTCTCCATAGTGCTGGTGGCAGTGCTGGGAGGTCTGCTTTTCGGCTATGACACAGCCGTAATTTCTGGTGCCGAGAAGGGTCTGCAGGCATTCTTCCTCGGCGCAAAAGACTTCGTCTACACCGACACCATCCACGGAATCACCTCTTCCAGTGCCCTGCTTGGGTGTATAATCGGCAGTGCCCTCTCCGGCATCTTCGCCTCCAGCCTCGGACGCAAGATGACTCTCTTCATCGCGGGTGTCTTCTTCTTCCTCTCAGCTCTCGGCTCCTACAACCCGGAGTTTCTGCTCTTCAACCACGGCGAGCCTACATTCAGCCTTCTCATCGTGTTTAACATCTACCGTATCATAGGCGGTGTCGGCGTAGGTCTCGCCTCTGCAATATGCCCTATGTATATCGCTGAGATTGCCCCATCTAATCTTCGCGGCACACTCGTCTCCTGGAACCAGTTTGCCATTATCTTTGGCCAGCTTGTGGTATATTTCGTCAATTTCCTTATCCTTGGCGAGCACACCCAGCCCATCATAGAGAAGATTGGACAGGCTGTCTATGCGGTGAATCCATCTTCCGACCCTTGGACCATCGAGCAGGGTTGGCGCTACATGTTTGGCAGCGAGGCTTATGTGGCTGCCCTTTTCTCCATTCTCGTATGCTTCGTTCCTGAGTCTCCCCGCTATCTTGCCCTCAAGGGAAGGGATTCTCAGGCACTCGTCATTCTCGACAAGATCAATGGTGTGGCAAAAGGAAAGGAAATCCTTCAGGAGATCAAGCAGACCGTCACTGTCAAGTCGGAAAGGCTATTCTCTTTCGGCGTGATGGTAATCTTTATTGGAGTGATGCTCTCAGTGTTCCAGCAGGCTGTCGGCATCAACGCCGTGCTTTATTACGCACCGCGCATCTTTGAGTCGATGCATATGGGCAACCCGATGGTTCAGACCGTAATCATGGGTATTGTGAACATTCTCTTCACTCTTGTGGCTGTGTTCACCGTTGAGAAATTAGGACGCAAGCCTCTGCTTATATGGGGCTCGATTGGCATGGCGATCGGTGCGCTTGGAGTGGCTCTTTCCAATGTGGTTGCCGTTGCCCCAATAGTTCCAGTTGTGTGCATCATGATCTATTCCGCATCCTTCATGTTCTCTTGGGGCCCGATTTGCTGGGTGCTTATCTCAGAGATTTTCCCTAACACCATCCGCAGCCAGGCAGTGGCAATTGCCGTAGCGTTCCAGTGGATTTTCAACTTCATCGTCTCCTCGACATTCGTGCCTATGTATAACATGCACTTGGGCGATATGGGCGATAAGTTTGGACACTTCTTCGCGTATGCCCTCTATGGAGTGATCTGCATAGTGGCAGCATGGTTTGTGGCAGAACTCGTCCCCGAGACAAAAGGCAAGACCCTCGAAGACATGACCGCCCTCTGGCGCAACCGCAACAAGAAATAATTCCCCTCCTCATTCTAAAAAAACCAAGATAAAAATCGAATTCGGCAGAGACCATCCGGAACGATGCACAAGCTTGCTTTGAAAGCAACATCCGACTCAGAATCACACGTCCGTAGACGGAAATATCTCACCTCTGGGGAACGATACGCCAATCAGACTACCAGCTTGGCCGGTGTATGAATAATATAGGTTAAGGATAGTGCCGCCCACCGCATGATGGGTTGAAATCCGCAAAATGAATATAAGCGGATAGGCATACACTCAAATTCATGTGTTTTTAGAACCTACCTATTACCAAAAGTTGAAATCCTATTCCCATTTGAATGTGAATACTTTGGTTTCATCGTCTTTGCCGTTGTCAAAGAGGTCTTCAAGTTCTTGTGTTACTTTGGTGATTCGTCCCTTTGAGTCGAAGTTATACGTCCAGTTGTAACGCTCGTATGGCTTTTGATTGAAGACCATAACTGCATTTTTCGATTTGAGGTTATGTTTTGGCATGGAGTTTCCGTAATAACCCTCCATCACAAGTATCGGGTCTATGTTGAGATTGAAAGCACACCAAAGCTCATTCCCTCCTAAAATCATACATGGCGTTTGCGCTGACGATGAAAGATATTCATAGGTGTATGTATATGATGGGTCATTAGATTCATCATAGTTCACATAATTGGATTCATACAAATCTCCTGACGAGTCCCATTTGAAATTATAATATGTCTTTGAATAATAGTTACCCTCTCTATCATCAGAAATTATCTGAACTATACGCTTATTGCTATCATACTTAATGGTATAGTAATCCGTATAGCGTAGTTCGTCTTCATCATATGATTGACGAACAAAGGATGTTATAAGGCCATTTGAGAGTGTATAGGTGTTTTGTTCGTATCCATATTCAGTACCGCATTTTGAGATGATAGTGTTTCCTGAGTACTCATACCTCATATTACGGTTAAACATCGCTTTGTAGTAAGTGAGACGACCGTCATCGTCACATTGAGGATTACCAAAAGCAACACCACCCCAAGTGTCGGCATAAATCTCCTTAAGCCCCTTAAATGCTTTCGAGGTTGACTCATCAGGGTCAAGTTCGATGTGCTTGAAATTGTCCTCCAACCACTCTCTATCCGAATATGTTATTTCCTCTTTCTCATACACAAAATTATTACTGGAGATGAATTCACCACCATACACAAATTCAGTCTCGGTGTAATCTGAATAATCTAATATGATATTCTTCCCTTGAATAGTATATTTGACTGTCTGTGAGTCACGTGTATATGAAGTGCCATCGTCGGTATCAAAGTGTTTTCTGTAGTAGCATATTACGCACTCATAATCACTTACAAAATACAAAGTTATTACATAATCGTCAAATATAGCCCACTGATAATCATCATCAACAAGCGGTTCATCACTGGTTCGGCATACCCACTTATACTGTTGGATATTCATTGAAGTTTCGTCAGAGGATGGCTCATCATCACTTGAACAAGC
>CAZRUR010000071.1:0-12691 GCA_964603335.1 uncultured Sangeribacter sp.
TTCGAGATAGTTGTCAGAAATTATAGACGATTGTGGTGACGCTTGCCGGGTCAACGAACACCTTGTCGGCGAGGTTGAAACGTGCCTGCTCCATGTGCTTGTCTTTCGTGGTGGTGTAGGTGTAGACGCTCTTGGCACCCTCCGGGGCAGCCATGTCGAGAGACAATCCACGGGTCTTGTCGTAGTTGGTCACAACCATCACGAGCGAACTGTTGTCAGGAGCGAGATATGCGGTCATGAAGAAATCCTTAGTCTCGTTGTGGGTGACGCCTATGCGCTTGAATCCGGGACGCACGAAAAGTGAATAATTGCCAAGCACCCATAGATTGTCGGTGGCCTGCACATTTCCTTCGGCAGTGAAGTCGTTGCTATAGTTGCCGCCGCCGGGAGTGGTCTTGATGAGCTCAAAGCGGTTTTTCTGGCTCCAGCGCTCCACCGACATTGCAGTCCAGTAGCTCCAGGATGTGCAATTGGCCTTCACTATATCGTTATGGATGATGCGCGACATATACTGTGCGATATCAAACTCAGAGACATCATCGTAGGAACCTCCAAGTTCGGATGGCTCCTTGTCGAGCATAGACCATTCAGTCTGCCATACGCGGATCCCCTTGGCATTTGCAGCATTGGCAACCTTTGTCCTGACATCGCGCATGGAGTTCCAGTTGTCGAAAGTCCAGTAGCTGTGACCGGAAATCATCTTGTCGACGTGGGCGAGGTCGCCTATATATGCTTCCGAAGAAGAATTGTAGAAGGCATCAATCACGTTGGAACGGCCGTCATTCCCGGAGTTTGAGTAAAGATGATCCCAAGAACCAGCCTCGCCAAGGGCAATCATGGTGGAGAGATTGCGTGATGCGAGCGACTTGTCGAGTTCACGGGCGAGACGTGCCACCTCAGTGTTCTGCCATCCAGAACCCTCCTGATTGTTGCCGTCCCAGTTATACTGCGGCTCATTTACGGGAGCGATGTGAGTCACATTGTAACCTTCTGCCACAAAATGCCCTGCCACCTCTGCCATATATTCTGCAAACGGGGCATAGCCCTCATCCTTGAGGTTGGCATATCTGCCGCTGTCGGAACGGCCCTGCCCATTCTTGGTGAACTGCACGAGCGGAGAATTGCTGAAGAGAATGAATTTCTCTACACCATTGTTTTTCGCCTGCTCCATGAAATAACGCTGACCGGCACATTTCTTCCAGTCGTAGACACCGTTGGCATCCATGAAACTTTCTGCGCGGTTGCCCACATTGTCATCATTGATGCCACCGGCAGCCCCGAGTTCGGCAGTGCCTGCGCCAAGGTTTACGCGCCACATTGAGAGACCAATGCCCTGCACCTCCCCTTTGGAAGTGATGTTTCTGGAGAAGAGCCAGCGGGCGAGCTGAAGTCGGTTGCTTGTCCAGTATTGACCGATGGTGTTGGGGAGCCAGCAGTCGGAAGCGCCGAACCCTTCCATCTCCTGAAACACTTCAGTCTTGTTGACAGAGACTTTTTGTGTTGAAAGAGTGAAAGAAGCCACGGGAGATATCACTTCGTCATCTGGATTGACAGAAGGCTGGGAAGGCTCCTCTACCACAGATCCTGCCGGCACTTTTGTGGATTCTCCCTCCGGCTCATCGCTACATGATGCAAGACACGCCACGGCTGCTCCGAATAAAAAGTATTTTCCTAATTTCATGATTATTGGGTGATAATTTAAGAGAGAAATAAAAGCAGATTTTGCTTTTCTAAATAACGTGAAAAGAAAGACTAAATTACTATGACAAAAGGGGCATGACGGGCCAAAATGCCTATGTCATGCCCCTTTTAATCTTTTTATGAAATTATCCTGAAAGAATCAAGATTTCTTGGAGAATTACCAGCCCGGATTCTGCACAATCGCACCATTTGAGTGCTGGATCTCATAGAGAGGAATCGGGTAGAGGAGGTCGCGGTTCTCATTGAAACGTGTGCCCTTGTCGCTGGGCTCACCCTGGTTCCATTTCTCATACATGTCGGCATTGGCTCCAGTGTTGTATTTAACGAAAGTGCCGTCAGGACCGAACACGTTGCACATCATCTTCTTGCCATTCTCGCAATCCCAACGGCGGAGGTCGTAAAGACGACACTGCTCGTGGGCGAGCTCGAGACGACGCTCGGCGCGGATGGCATCGCGCAGGGCTGTGCCGGAAGAGGTGACATCAGCAAGACCGACACGGCGGCGGACCTGATTAAGTCCCCACTGAGCCTCGGAATTGTCGTCGGTTTCGGCGCAAGCCTCGGCATACATCAGAAGCACGTCGGCATAGCGGAGCACACGGTGGTTCAAAGGAATCTTGTCGATGTTATAGATCTCGGGACGATCCTCGAGGGGGAGGAAGTATTTGCGGATGATACGTGCAGACTTATGCTGGGCGGGGTCGATGATATAGGTAGATGTGTAAGTCTCGTCAGTCCATCCGAAGTCTTCCTTATAGCCGATAAACTTCTGGTCGGTGACCTTACAGATAGTTGTGTTGTTGTCGATGAATGTCTGGAATTGGTTTTCACCGGCAATCTCAGTGCATGCAGTCTTGATGATAGTCCAGCGGAGACGCTCTGTGTCGCCGGCAGCGATGAAAGCGTTCTCAAGGTCGGAAGTAGGCTGACCCCAGGACCATCCGTCGCCGACACCGTTACGGCAACCGGTCACGACAGTGAGCGCGCCACCGAGTGCATACTGGTCGCCACCATACATCTGCTGAACCTCAAAGAGAGACTCAACGCTGTTGTTGTATTTCACAGACCATACATCGCCGAAATTGGGAAGGAGCTCATACTCGCCTTCATCAATGATAGTCTTGAGAGTGGCCTTTGCCTCAGCCCATTTAGCCTGATAGAGCTGAGCCTTGCCGAGGATTCCGAGAGCGGCGCCGCGGGTGGCACGACCCATGTCAGCGGCTGCAAGTTTGCTGCGCTGGGGAAGCACAGCGGCGGCAGCCTTCAGTTCCTCTTCGATAAATGCGTAGCATTCTTCCTGAGTGCTTCTGCCGATTCCTTCAGAGTCGCCATACTTGGTGATCAAAGGCACACCACCGAAATTGCGCACGAGGTCGAAATAGAAGAAAGCGCGGAGGAATCTCACCTCAGCGAGACGCTGGTTGCGGAGAGCCTCTTCCATATTGGCCTCCGGGATTCTTTCGAGACCGAGGTTACAGCTGGCGATGCCCTGATAGCGTGCTCCCCAGAAATTCTGGAGGATGCCGCTGTTCTGGCCGTTAGGCATGAAGTGTGAGATATCCTGATAACCGTCGTCCTGGGTTGTGTTGCCGTCCCAGAGGTCGTCGGTAGTCATGTCGGAGAGTAGCCATGTATTGTAGACCTGCCACCAGCCGCCGCCCTTGGCAATCTGGTAATAGCAGCCGCCGACATAGGATTCCACCTCTTCCGGGGTGCTGAAATAAGTGTCGAGGTTCTCTGTGCCACGGATGTCCTCGGTGAGGAAATCGTTGCAGGAAGAAAGAGCCGACATCCCTGCAATCACCGCGAGAGAAAGAAATATCTTTTTCATTGTGAATTTCATTATTTAGAATTTGAAGTCAACGCCGAAGAGGAATGTCTTGGGTGTCGGATATTTAGCATTGTCGATACCAGTGTCGATCACGCCGCCGTCGTAGAACGGACGCTCCGGGTCCATACCGGTGTATTTGGTGATTGTGAAGAGATTCTGGGCTGAGAAATAGAAACGCAGGTTGAAGTCGCCCATAATCTTCTCCGGGAGGGTGTAACCGAGAGTGAGGAGCTTGCAACGGAAGTAAGAGCCATCCTCAACGAAGAAATCAGAAACGCGTGTATAGTTCTGGTTCAGGTCATTGTAGGAAAGACGCGGGATATCGTTGGAAGTGCCTTCGCCGCTCCATGCCTTTGCGAGAGTGCCTTTGTAGACATTCTGTCCGCTTGTGCCGGAATAGCGAACCTTCTGGAGGTTGAAGATATCGTTGCCGAAGGTGCCGTAGAAATTGGCAAGGAAATCAAATCCCTTATAGTTGAGACCGAGGTTGAAACCGAGCATCAGGTCAGGGTAAGGATTGCCGATATATGTCTTGTCGGCTTCAGTGAGCTGACCGTCGTGGTTGAGGTCAAGGAACTTGATGTCGCCAGGCTGAGCGTCAGGCTGGATGAGGTTTCCGTATTCGTCGGTGTGGGCGTATACCTGCTCCCAGTTCTGGAACAGACCGTCGGTCTTATAACCGAAGAAACGAGAGATGAGACCGCCGTCTTCATTGCGGATGATGCTTTCAGGAAGACCGTCGCCACCCCACACGGGACCGTCGCCGGAGAACTTGATAGCCTTGTTGCGCACGCCGGAAAGCTGAACGCCTACATTATATCCGAAGTCACCTACTTTGTCGTTCCAGTTGATTGAGAGTTCCCAACCACGGGCGCGCATCTTGCCGATGTTCTGGGTGATGGCACCCATCCATGCGGGGTTACCCATAGTGAGAAGACTCTGGCGTGCATAAAGCATGTCGTGAGAAGTCTTCTGATAGATGTCGAAAGTAAGGTTCATACGGCTGCTGAGAAGAGTGAGGTCGATACCGAAGTCGATGTCCTCGACAGTCTCCCACTTCAGGTTGGGGCTACCCATCTGACCAACGATAGTGGAGGGATAGCGGCTTGGAGTGGTTCCGAACACATAGTTCACGCCATTGTCGAGAGTGGAGATGAAGAGACCCGGGTTGATGGCCTGGTTGCCGACCTTACCCCAGCCGAGACGAATCTTGGCATTGTCGAGCCATGTGCGAGTGCTTTCCATGAAGCTTTCCTCAGAAAGACGCCATGCTACAGACACAGAAGGGAAGGATGCCCATTTGTTGCCGGTGGAGAACTTGGAGCTGCCGTCATAACGGATAGAGGCAGTGAGATAATAGCGGCTGTCGAAGTTATACATCACACGACCGAGCACAGAAGCGAGTGTCTGGTAGGTAGTGGAGCCGGAAGCGAACTGGTCGCCGGTGCCGGCGCTTACCTCATGCAGGAGGTCGCTGCTGCCGGGGATGTCCTGACGGGAAGCGTTGGCCCACCAGTCAGCGTAGCGCTCGGCAGTGAAGCCGACCATTGCTGTGAGATTATGCTTCTCGGCGAAGGTGTCGATATATGTGACAGTGTTGTTCCAGGTCCAGTTGAGAGCGTCGGAATAGTTGCGTCCCACGCTGTTCTTTGCGCTCTGTTCGAGCGCATCGATATGGAAAGCGTAGTTGTAGTAGTCATTGCGCTGATACCAGGTGTTGACACCGAACTGAGTGCGGAGTGTGAGATGGCTGATTGGCTGAATCTGGATGTAGGGGTTCATAAGGAGCTGGAACTTGGTGGTGCTGTTGTCCATTCTGGCGAGGGATGCAGCGGGGTTCCATTCCTGGTTGTTGTAGGAACGCTGGTAATTGTTCATCGGGTTGGCGGGATCCCACTCGTCTTCCGGACGGAACACCGGGGTGGTCGGGTCCATGGCCATGGCAGCGGCGAAAAGTTCGGGAGAGTTGTCCCATTTCTCCATGTTCGGGGCAATGTCGAGACCTGCCTTTAGCCAGTTGGTGAAATTGTATTCAGTGTTCAGACGGACATTCAGTTTATCCCAATAGCCATAGTCAAACTGTGAATTGTTCCTGTAATAACCTACGGAGAGGCTATATACATACTTGTCGTTGCCACCGCGAACAGAAAGAGAATAGTTCTGCACGAGAGCGGTGCTGTTGACCACCTCGTCCCACCAGTCAGTGCCGTCAACATCGGCATAGTTCACGTAAGGAGAGTTCCACGGAGCGATGCGCCCGTCGTTCTCATAGCGCTTGTTGAAGACCTTCTCATACTCATCGGCACCGGCGATGTTAGGCTTCGGAATATGCTGCCAACCCACAGACGCGGAGAAGTCGACATGAGTTTGTCCGGACTTACCTTTCTTAGTAGTGATGATGATGACACCGTTGGAAGCGCGTGTACCATAGATTGCAGAAGCAGAAGCATCCTTGAGCACTTCCATGCTCTCGATGTCGTTGTTGTTGATAAAGTTGATGTTGGAAGTGTTGAGGGGCACACCGTCAACCACATAGAGAGGGTTAGAACCGTTGACAGATGTGACACCACGTATCATAACCTTCGGGGTAGTGCCCGGACCACCGCCAGAAGCCACCTGCACGCCGGGGACACGGCCCTGGAGGGCATCCATTGCATTGCCAGCCACCATCTCATTGATCTCGCTGCCCTTGATGGTGGAGATGGAGCTTGTGAGGTCGCTTTTCTTGGCGACACCGTAACCGACGACCACGAGTTCATCGAGAGAAGAGGCGGTCTCGTTGAGTTCAGCGTTGACTGTTGAGCGACCGTTAACGGGGACAGTCAGTTCCTGATAACCAACATAATTGAAAACAAGGGTGGCGTTGGAAGCCACATTATTCAGGACGTAATTGCCGTTGATGTCGGCAGCGGTGCCCTGGTTAGTGCCCTGCACGCGCACAGTGGCGCCGATCAGAGGCTCTCCGTCAACCTTGGAAGTCACTGTTCCGGAGACGGTTATGTTCTGCGCCATGGCCGTGAGCCCAAGCAGCGCGAGACATAATGTCAGAATATACTTTCTCATGATATAGTATCAAATAGTGGAATTATCAAAAATGGAAAACAGAGGGAAACCGGGCGGAATCACGATTCCCCTCCGATATATTCATTATTTCACTTCAACGGACCATCATTTTGAAGGCACAAGACGTGCTCTCTCAAGGTGAGCGTCGAAGATGAAATCGTATTTGCCTGCCACCGACACGTTAGGCTTGGCCCAGTTGTCAGGCACGAAGTTCTTTCTGTAGCCCTCATCGCCCCAGCTGTCGATATTGAAATCGGGGACGTTGCCATACTTGTACTCGAAATAGTCGTCATTGTTGCGATAGTGAGGGGTGTCAGGCTGACGGTTGCCATAATACATGAACTTGTCCGGGTCAGATGAGTTGTCAACACGCCATGTGGCAAGATTCCACCATCCGTGGCTATGCCAGTTGTGGATTATGAAGTTCATCTCGCCGGCATCAAGATTCCAGTCTTCAATCACGTAGATGTGAGGGTTCTTGCTGTCCTGGGTCATTCTTGTGACATTCTCAGGACTGGAAGCCGGGCCGAAATAGAATTCCTGCCACCAGATATCGTCCATATTGTTTACCTCCCACCATGTATTGAGGTCATCGCCGCCATAATGCATGTGCATGACAGGGTCGATTGCTTCATCCACAGAATAAGTGGTATAGGAGAATGTGCGGTTGTAAGTATCCACATCAAAGAGATAGTATACACCGGCCTGGTCGAGTTTTATGCGGCCCACCTCGTTCGGGTCATCACCGAGAGTGGAGGGGTCGTCATTGGCAGGACCGAAGCAGACAGGGCCGAAGTCTGTCTTCTGGGCGAGGAAGCAGATCTCAGTGCCGGCCTTCTCATTATAATATCGTGCCTGATATTTGTATTCACCTACATGATCGATGAGCATAGGCACACCGAATACGTCGCTGTTAAGTTCTGCGGCTGTCGCCACGTCGCAGAGGAAAAGCTTCTCGAAGTCGGGAAGAGCACCTACATTAATCCTGGAAGTGATGGTGGTGGCGTGGGCATCTTCGTTGGCAGCCTTGTCATAGGCAGTGATGGTGGCGAGAAGGGTGGCTTCCTGAGAGGGAAGAGCCAGTTTCTCGGCGAAAGAGAAATTGCCGGTGCCATTGCCGTTAACAGTGCGGGGGAAGCCGGCAACAGCAGTAGGATTCTCCTCACTATTGGTGATGTCTTGGATATCGATGGTGACATAGTCCACCACGCGATTGTCCTGCACGGTAAACTGGAGATTGAAAGCGGTTGTGGGCTTAAGGATTACGGTCACCTCCGTGTCGGGGGCTGCAGTGAACACAGGGAAAGAGAAGTCACCGTCGAGAGTGACGAGGAGCTGCTGCTTGTCCTGACGGCCGCCAATGTCGGTGGTAATCACGTCAATTGTGAAGCTGTCGCCCGTTTGGTCTTCCTGAATCTTGAAAGAGTAGTCGAGAGTGTAGGTCTTGAGAGGCTCTCCATAGATGTCAATGATATCAATCTTCTTATTGAGATTGAGTTCATGGCAGACGAGCTCGATAGAAGAGATGCCATCATTGTCGGTGATTTCACCGGCAATCTTGATGTTTCGTCCGGCCTCGGTCATCTCATGAGTGGATTTGAGTCCAAGCTGAGGGGCGGCGCCGTCGACATCTTTCCAATCATCGTCGCTGCTGCATGCGGTGAAACCCGCCAACGCTGACAGGCACAATCCTGTCGCGAGACACTTTGAAAATAGTTTCATGCGTTTGAAAAAATTTTTTGTTAAAATTAAATTCACTTATGTGATTTATCGATAATGGTTAAAAAATAATGTAAAGTATGGAAGCGGTCCTGGGAAAATGGTTGTGAATTCAGGGAACGTAAATCCCGGAAGCCGCTCTCCATGGTCTCAGATTTCAAGTGTGGCAAAGTTATATCATTATTTATAAATAAGATTTCGGAAATCAATCAATCTTGATATATAAATCGTGCAATAACCGATTTGCATACCAAGGAACACAAATGATTAGCAAGAAAAAATGTAAATTTGGGGAGTTAACCATTAATGCATCATGAGACAAGTTCTAACTGCGCTACTGATTTTCCTGTGCATCTACACAGACATCTCGGCCAAGAGATACACGATTAGCCATCTCGGGGTGGAGAGAGGGTTGAGCAATAATCATGTGGTAGGGATTGCCCAGGACAAGAACGGCTTTATCTGGATAGCCACCGACGAAGGACTCAACCGATTTGACGGCTATTCATTCAGGACATATCTAAAAGATGAGTCCGGATCCGGAGGAAGCCTGACCGGGAATGAACTCAACGCTATACTCGACGACCCTGCAAGACCCGTGATCTGGATTGCCACAGCACGTGGAGGACTCGTGGCATATGACTATTCAGAAGACCGGTTCCGGTCATACCGGCATGAGGAAGGAAATCCTGAGAGCCTAGTCACGGACGATGTCACCACACTCACACCCGCTTCCGACGGTGGTCTGTGGGTGGCAACATTCTGGCGCGGGTTTGAACATTTCAATCCTGACACAGGAAAATTCACGTCCTATTCACATGAAAATATCACCGGACTTCCCGATGCTCCGGTATGGACAGTCATGGAGGGGGATGACGGGTTGCTTTATATTGGTCAGGAGAGAGGCGGTCTGTCTGTTGTGGATTTGACCCGAGGAAAGGCAGTTAATTATGTCCATAATCCTGACAACCCCGATTCCCTCCCTTCTAATGATGTGGGAAAAATATTCCAAGACTCCAACAACAACATATGGGTCGGCTCAAAAGATGGTCTTTCGCTGTTTGATTCCCGTGGTGGAAAGTTTGTCAATTATGGGAATTATCATCCTGAACTACGCCATAGAGTCAGTGATATTCAGGAATTTGCCGATGGAAGGATATGGGTTGCCATGGAGCGTGGGGGTGTGGTGGCGATAGAGCCGGGAAATAGGGCTCCGGAAACACCTGATTCCGTAAGATGCATAACCATAGGAGATGACTGGGAGACCGGATATTTGTCCAGTCCGTCAGTGCGCACTCTATTCCAAGACAAGTATCTAAATGTCTGGGCAGGGACATGGGGAGGAGGTCTGAACCTGATATCCGGTAATGTGCCGGCTTTTGACTTGCATCCGATATCAATTGAAGCCTCCGGGGGAGACTCCTCAAATGCCCAGAGTGTTCTGACGTTGCTGATTGACGATTCCCAACGGTTTTGGATAGGAAAAGACAGCGGAGGACTTTACATGCAAGGTAAGGATGATGCCGATGTGATGTTTTTCCCCATGAAGGGAAGCGACGGAAGGCAGCAGGTGGTGCAGTCATCATACAATAGTCATGACGGAAGCCTGTGGTTCGGGCTTTTCTTCGGAGGGGCATATAGATATAATGAAACGACCGGAGATTTCATGCAGATTTTCAGTGAGGAGCGTCCTGATGTCAGGGATATTGCCGCTGACCACAATGGTGACATCATATTCGGCACGAGCAATGGAATCCGCCGTTACGACAGGTTGAAGGGGAAGATAACCGGCAACTATGAGGTTGGCAACAATCTGATAAGAAAGGTGTTCCCGATTACCGGCGGAAAGTTTCTGATTGGCACATTCGGCTCCGGACTAATACTTACTGACTCAGTATTCCGCGAGTTGTCTCGGCATGATGTAGCATCCGGTTTCCCGTCAAACACTGTCAATGATATCTTCAGGAGCAGAGACGGGCATGTGTGGGTGGCCACTGGCGAGGGTTTGTTGGAATATCCAGACATTGAGGGAGAGCCAACCGAATATAAAGTGTATAACAGGGCCACGGGACTTGGCAACTCACATGTGCTTGCCATAGCACAAGACCGTAAAGGGGAGATATGGGTGTCGACCAACGGAGGAATCAGCTGCATCAAAGATAATAAGGTCTTCAACTTCACAAGCCGCGACAATGTCCCGTTAGGGAATTTCCTCGGACATAGTGTGGCGACTGATTCCCTCGGCAATCTGTATTTCGGGTCGATCAGTGGCCTTTGCCGGTTCAATCCGACCCGGGTGTTTGAGAAAGTTGACTTGCCAACGCCTATGATAGTTGAAATAACAGTGGCTGATGATTCTGGAGCATCATCAGATTTTTCGGAAGCCATACCGGTGGCGGGGAAGAAGAAAGTCAGACTGTCGTCAGACCAGAACACTTTTGATGTGACGTTCACCACCGGAGATTTCTCACTCGCCCACGATGTGGAGTATGCCTATATGCTTGAGGGTGTCGACGACAGATGGGTCAACACACATGAGGACAATTCTGTGACATTCCGTAATCTTCCAGCCGGGACGTATGTGTTCAAAGTAAAGACAAGAGTCAGGAATCAGGACTGGGGAGAGCCTGCAGAACTGAAGATAGTCATCCCTCCGCCGTTCTATCTGTCTTGGTGGGCGAAGCTCATATATGTGATAGCGGCAGTGAGCATAATATCGGCGTTGCTATACCTTTATCAGAAACGTATCGTCGCGGAAGCGCGACTCAAAGCCGAACAGGAGAAAAATATTCATGAACAGGAACTCAATGAGGAGCGACTAAGATTCTACACGAATATCACGCATGAACTACGCACACCGCTCACGCTTATCATGGGACCGCTTGATGATATGTCGAGAGAGAAATCATTGACCGACAGAGACAAGAAGAGCCTGTCGATGGTGAGAAGGAATGCCTCGCGATTACTCGACCTTGTCAACAGGCTTCTGGAATTCAGAAAGACAGAGACACAAAACAGAAAACTGTGTGTCAGGAAAGGAAACATTGCAGCCACAGTCTATGAGGTGGTGCTGAAATATAAGGAATTAAACCGTAACCATAAGGTGGCGGTCAACGTGACCACCGAATCGGGAGATATGGAGGCTGTCTATGATAAAGAGGTGGTGACCATGGTGTTGGATAATCTTATGTCGAACGCTCTGAAATACACAAGGGAAGGGAGTGTGGATGTAAATTGTCTGGAAAAAGACGGACAGATATTTATATCGGTGAAGGATACTGGATTGGGTATATCTCCAGATGCTATGAATCATATCTTTGACCGTTATTATCAGGAAAAAGGGCCTCATCAGGCTGCCGGCACGGGAATCGGTCTGGCATTGGTGAAGAACCTTGTGGACCTGCATCACGGAGTGATTTCTGTGAAGAGTGAAGAGGGTAGAGGCACGGAATTTACAGTGGCTTTCCCTGCCAATGAAGCATATCCGGAGGCTCTGCATGTGGAAGAACCGGGAATTGGTAATGTCGCGGGAGATGAGTCATCAGAGACAACAGTGCAGGATGACAGCAATCTCCGGCCATTGGTGCTTGTAGTGGAAGACAATGCCGATATCCGCGACTATGTGAAACAGGCATTCACTGACCTATATGATATACGCACGGCAGAAAACGGGAAGGAAGGACTCGACCTTGCCCGCGGGATTATGCCGGCGGTGATTGTCAGTGATATCATGATGCCCGAAATGGACGGCATCGAGATGACCCGACATCTGAAAAATGATGTGCGTACCAGTCATATCCCCATCATATTGCTGACAGCCAAGGGCACTATCGGCGACCGTGAGGAGGGGTATGTCAGCGGAGCAGACAGTTATCTTGTCAAACCTTTCAATTCCTCGCTTCTCCAGGCAAGAATCAACAATCTTCTGCATCAGCGTGCAAAACTTCAGGAGATGTTCTCGTCAAGGCCAGGGCCGGTTAAGGCTTCTGATGATGACTTAGAGAAGAAGAGGGAGAAATTGCTCAAATCCCTGAATGAGGTAGACCGGAAGTTTATTGAGAAACTGACAAAGACAATCACCGACAACTTGCCTGCAGAGAATGTTGATGTCAATTTCCTGTCTGGTGTGTTCTGCATGAGTGTCTCCACACTCTACCGCAAGGTGAAGGCTCTGACAGGACTTTCACCCAATGAATATATCCGCAAGATAAAGATGCAGATGGCTGAGGAACTTTTGCTCCAGGGTAATTTAACTTTCTCGGAGATAGCATTCAAGGTGGGAATTAATAGTGTGGCCTATTTTCGTTCTTGCTTCAAGGATGAATTTGGCATGACCCCGACAGAATATATGAAGAGAATCTCCTCAACATCTTCAAA
>CAZRUR010000072.1:0-12054 GCA_964603335.1 uncultured Sangeribacter sp.
TCCAAAACGCTTAGTATCAAAAGACTAAATTGGGCGCATCATCCGCCTATACCTAAAACGAAAATTTTTGAATATTTTTATAAAATTAGATAAAATTAGTGATTTGTTTGTTATTATGGAATATATACTATAAATTTGCACATTGTATGTATGACCTTAAGCGCATATACAAATCATTCGTCGGTGGTGACGTGAGACCCTTTTACAAAGAGATGTATCCGGGTCTGCTTGTCTATGCCTGCCGCCAACTGGGCGATGAACTGTCGTATCTTGCAGAGGATTGTGTGCAGGATGCTGTCTATGATTCCTATAAAGAGAGGGCGAGGATGAAATCGGCAGAAGCCTGGTATGTATGGTTGCTTAAGTGTATTTACCATGGATGTGTGCAGCAGATAAGGAAGAACCAGTCATACACCAACTATCTTGACAAACGGGAAATAGAAAGCACTGCCCCATCGTTTGACCTTGTGATGTATCAGCAGGAGGCACTTGACCTGCTTTATTCCGCCATCAACCAATTACAGCCACGCTATAGGGAGGTCTTGAGACTTACATATTTCGAGGGTCTTAAAAACCGGGAGATTGCAGAGAAATTCGGCGTCGCGGAGATAACGGTCAAGAAATGGAAGTCATCGATATTGGAATATCTGCGTGATGTGCTTGATGAAGAATTTGACAAGAACTCTATTTCCGGAGCGGAGCTTGGAATGCTTATATTCCTTATCTTTTCTTTATCAGAAGTATGCAATCTTGACAAGGCCATCTGCTAAAATAGACGGCAAAAATTTATTAATTTTGCATACGGATAATCGAATTGATTGTTTATAGGGATAATCAGTATTGATTGGGAATTGTTATTGTATATGGATAGAAGTCATGACAAGATTCTTGTTCGCGGAGCAAGAGTGCATAATCTTAAGGATATAAATGTAGATATACCGCTTGGTAAGATAGTCGGAATTGCCGGTGTGTCAGGATCCGGGAAATCCTCACTGGCATTGGGAGTGCTTTACGCAGAGGGGTCCAGACGATATCTCGAGGCGCTTTCCACCTATACCCGTCGGCGCATGACACAGGCACCGAAGGCGCAGGTGGATGACATCATGTATGTGCCGGCAGCCATTGCCTTGCATCAACGTCCGGGAGTACCGGGAATACGCAGCACATTCGGTACGGGCACCGAGTTGCTGAACAGTCTGCGACTGATGTTCTCACGTCTTGCCTCCCATAAATGCCCTAAATGCGGACATTATCATCTACCCTCGCTTGACGTGGCGGCAGAGAAGGAACTCGTGTGCGAGAATTGCGGCAATCATTTCTATGGACCGAGTGCTGAAGATTTGTCATTCAACAGTGCCGGAGCATGCCGAAGGTGCGGCGGAACCGGAATGATCATGACGGTAGACCGCTCTACCCTTGTGCCTGACCAGACCAAGACCATCGACGAAGGAGCCGTGGCTCCGTGGAACAGTCTTATGTGGACACTGATGACTGACGTATGCCGTGCCATGGGTGTGAGGACAGATGTCCCGTTCAATCAACTTACAGATAAGGAGAAAGAAATTGTATATGACGGCCCCATGGTGAAGAAGCATATTTTCTACAAGGCAAAGACAAGCAATGTTGCGACAGAGATGGATTTCACCTATTATAGTGCAGTGGCCACTGTAGAGAATGCTCTTTCAAAGGTTAAGGATGAGAAAGGTATGGCACGCGTAGAGAAATTTCTGAAGCAGAGTGTGTGTCCTGCCTGTCATGGCACACGTCTATCGGAAGAGGCCCGTGCACCAATGATAATGGGAGTTAACCTTTCAGATGTGTGTACCTATACTCTTGAAGACTGTATCGAATGGGTAAAGAAAGTTCCGGATTCGTTGCCTGAAGAGATGCGACCAATGGCAAAGAGTATATGCGAGTCATTCCTCACCACCTCACGTCGTCTCATAGACCTCGGTTTAGGTTATTTGAGTCTTGACCGTGCAGCATCCACACTCTCCACTGGGGAAAGACAACGAATGCAGCTTGCGCGTGCTGTGAGAAACCGCACGACAGGAGTATTGTATGTGCTCGACGAGCCATCCATTGGTCTTCATCCCGCAAATATTGTCGGTCTGACAGGAGTGATGGATGACCTTGTCGGTGACGGTAATTCCGTGGTGCTTGTGGATCATGACACCCAGATTCTTGGTCATGCAGACTGGATAGTGGAGATGGGTCCCGGTGCCGGAGCCGATGGAGGCGAGGTCGTGGCACAAGGTAAGGTAGAGGATATAGAGAAGGATAAGGATTCCAAGATAGGTCCTTTCCTTGCCGGAAAGGTGCAGGATAATGTGATTCCGGAGGTCAGCGATAAAGATATGTTTGCAAACGGCACCATACATCTTTTGACGTCGCAGATCCATACAGTAAAGCCATTGGAAGTGGATATCCCCAAAGGAAGGCTCACGGTGGTGACAGGTGTGTCAGGTTCAGGTAAGACCACCCTTATACTTGAGAGTCTTGTGCCGGCACTTGAAGCGGAACTTAATAAGGAACAGTTGCCAAGTCATGTGAAATCAGTCACAGCCCCCGGCATAGAGCGAGTCAAGTTGATAGACTCGACCCCTATCGGTGCAAATGTGCGGTCGACTGTAGCCACATATGCAAATATCCATGATGAACTCCGTAAGATTTTTGCCAAGACTGCTGATGCAAAGAAACATGGCTACAAGGCTGGAGACTTCTCTTATAACACCGGAAGGTTGCGTTGCCCCGTTTGTGACGGCACCGGCACGGTGAGTCTTGACGTGCAGTTTCTGCCTGATGTGGATATCCCCTGTCCCGAATGTCATGGGTCGAGATATTCAAAGGATGCCTATCTTGTGGAATGTCATCCGAAGAACGGCAAATCCTTCACCTTGCCTGGAATCATGGAGACAGATATCTCAGATGCTATCAAGACAGCCTCAGATTACAAGACAGTTGCATCAAGACTGACAACACTCAACGACCTTGGATTAGGCTACCTTACATTAGGCGAGGCGACTCCCAGTCTTTCGGGAGGTGAGGCGCAGCGGCTTAAACTTGCCTCTGAGATGGGAAGACAGCAAAATGACACTGTGTTTGTTTTCGATGAGCCGACCATCGGTCTGCATCCTCTGAATGTGAGCACCCTGCTTGAGGTGTTCCGGCATCTGCTTGAAGCCGGAGCTACAGTCGTTGTCATAGAACACGACCTTGATGTGATACACAATGCCAACTACATCATCGACATGGGTCCCGGTGGAGGCAAGAACGGTGGCGGTATCGTTGCTCAAGGCACCCCCTCCGATGTCAAGGCCAATCCTGACAGCATAACCGCCAAATTCCTGTAATAATTTTATGAGATGGGCTCTAAAAATTCAATTATCAGATTTGCTAATTAATAAAACAATAGCTATCTTTGCATTGTTTTTATAAAAACATTATATGATAGTCACTTTCGAAGAGGAATATCTGCGCCAATTGTATGAAGATGGTAAGTGCAAGGATAAAAAACACCGCTATCAACCGGACATTGTTCGACGTTATCAGAAGGCCATTGGCTTTTTGTTGTTTGCGGAGCGAATTGAGGATTTATGGAAACAAAAGTCACTTAATTATGAGGTGCTCTCAGGAGATAAGTCCGGATTATCTTCCATACGTGTAAACGATAAATATCGTGTGGAGTTTACGGTACTAATTAACGATAATGAACCGATTTTGACCATCTGTAATGTTGTAGAATTATCGAATCATTATAAATAAAAATAAAATGATAACAATTCCTGACGTTGATCCCAAAATGATTGCCAATAATCTTACCCCCAGCCAGCCTGTTCACCCTGGGGAATTGATAAAAGATGAGATTGAGTATAGAGGAATCTCTCAGAAGGATTTTGCTGCTGAGATTGGCATGCCTGCATCTGTGCTGAATGCCGTGCTTAATGGTAAGCGAGCCGTAACTACTGAATATGCACTTCTTTTTGAAGCCGCGCTTGGTATTGATGCCAACATATGGCTTAGGATGCAAGCAGCATATAATATGCAAATGACTAAATCTGATCCAACTTTCATGGCTCGTATTAATCAAATCCGCAAATTGGCTTCTTGTCTCTGAATTATATAGTTTATTTAGAATTATAGTCTATCAATCATTATGAGATTGCGAGAGATTTTTGCGGGGGCTGCGTGCGTTTTGGCTATGACGGGGGCGAACGGTATGAATCCGTATCTGCCACTTTGGGAGCATATTCCGGATGGGGAGCCTTATGTGTTTGAGGATCCGGACAATCCGGGCAAGATGCGCGTGTATATATATGGTTCGCACGATATGCTTAAATCGATGTACTGCGGACTTGACCTTGTAACTTGGTCTGCACCGGTCGATTCATTGGAAAACTGGCGTTATGACGGTGTCATATTCGAGTCGAAGACCGACGGTAATGGAATCCTGTTGAGGGAGAATGGTCTCGGGGATGTGTTGTTCGCTCCGGACATAGCAGTCAAGACACTCCCAGATGGAACTAAGGAATACTGGCTTTTTCCTAATGACCAGGCCGGGGAAAGGAACGGTATGGTAGCAAAGAGCAACCGGCCTGACGGACCGTTTGTAGCCACAAACTTCTATAAGGATAATCCAACTGCAAGCGACGGTGTTCTGCGGTTTGACCCGGCTGTATTTGTAGACGATGACGGTAGGGTGTATGGCTACTGGGGCTTCGGGAAATCATATGCAGCGGAACTTGACCCGGAGACGATGGCCACTGTTAAACCAAGCACCGATGTAATAGAGGGACTTGTCTCCGGATTTGAGGAGGAAGGAATATTCAGATTTTTCGAGGCCTCGTCGATGCGGAAGATAAAAGACAAGTATGTTTTTATCTACAGCCGGAAGACAGCAGATGGGGAATGGGGATTACCAAGCACCAACTATACCCTGGCATATGCCTATAGCGACAATCCACTTGGTCCGTATACTTATGGCGGTACAATCATAGATGCCAGAGGAAGAGATGTTGATGCCGAGGGGAAACCTTGGGAGACAGCAACACCCAATGGGAATACACATGGAAGTATTGCCAAGATAGGTGACCAATGGTATGTGTTCTATCATCGTCAAACCGGGGTTGACGAGTATGCACGTCAGGCGATGGTGGCTCCAATAGAGGTGACAGTTGAAGAAGGAGAAGGTGGAAAGGTTATAATTTCAGAGGCAGAATATACCTCAGAGGGATTTGAACTTGATGGACTCAATCCGTTGAGAAGATATCCGGCAGCCATAGCCTCACATTTCACAGGGCCAACACGCAGTTACCAGACATATCCTGACATGCACTATTCCGGTCCTTATTTTGAACCAGCATATATCTCGAGCCATGAAGTTGCGAATCCTTATGATGTGGAATTGAACGTGAACAATGTGATAAATTGTGTAGACGGCTCAATCCTTGGATATAAATATTTTAATTTTGACCATCTTAAAGGGAGAGATGACTTGGAGTTGGTTCTTAGCATGACACCACAAGGGATTGATGGGAAGATAGTGATTTATACATCTGCACCATGGAAGGGGAATCCGAAACCTGTAGGAGAGATCATTCTTGATAAGGAGATGCCACAGACGCCAATGCGATTGACTGCGAATGTAAGGGAGGTTACGAAATTGAAAGGTAAGCATCCTCTCTATTTCACCTTTTCCTCTGGAGAGAAAGGGAAGTCGATGGCAACGATAACGCATTTGCAATTCAGATGATTGTGATTGTCCTCACATCGTTCGGACCACTATCAAGAATTGAACCAAAAGATTTAATTTGCAGAAATTATAAAAAATTTATGAAAATTTTTGAGAAATTGTGAACAATTTTGACATAGCGGTTGTTATCAGTTTAGAAGATAGAGATTATCAGTATCCCACTTAATATAAAAATCTATTTGTTATGCAAACCTACTTTCCCTATTCCCAGATCATCACGAGCATCTGCAACAACATCAAGCAGAGCATCAGCAGGCATGCATACACCAGTGCCTGGCAAGTATTTGACAACAAGTCAGAGGCAAGTTCACAGTCATCGCAATTAGCCATCAGCGAGCTTTATTACTGATAATCGCACCTTCATGGGGTGCGATATTGTAAAAACCATCAGGGCTTCATGAGAGTGTCATGAAGCCCTGATGGTTTTTTGACGGCTGCGGCAGGGATGCCGCAGCTACTTAGTGTTTGATTTTGTAGACTTCGGAGCCGGCGAGGAGGAAGCATCCGGTGCCATAGTCATCGAAGTCGGGGACGGAGTCGTAGGCGACCGGCTGACCGTCTTTGGGTTCCTTTCCAGTGCCCTGCACATATCCGAGATAACCGTCAGGGTGAACACAATCGTTTACCATAGCGTTCCAAGACTCAGCCACGACAGGGAGATATTTCTTGCGGTCGAGGATTCCATTATTGATACCCCACGCCATGCCATAGACAAAGAGAGCAGTTCCAGTCAACTCCTTGCCACCGAAATTGGTTTCGTCGTGCATGCTGACATTCCAAAAGCCATCGCTACGGCGACATTTCAGGGCAGCCTCACACATCGCTTTCAGGTCAGCGATATAGACATCGCGATGAGGGGCATCTTCCGGGAGTTCCTGAAGCACCTTTACAAGTGCAGCCACTACCCAACCGTTTCCACGAGCCCAATAGCAGTTCTTGCCATTTGGTTCCTTATAAGGGGGTACGAAATCCTTGTCACGCCACCACAGCCCCTCCTTTCTGTTATATAGTCCACCGGCGAGAGAGTCACGAGTCCAGCTATACATCTGCCATGCCTTCTCATCATAACGCTTGTCACCAGTGAGGGCACCCATCTTAACAAGAAGAGGCATACCCATCTGGATAGCGTCAATCCAGGTCCAGTCATCGACTTGCGGCGTATTGATAAGCATATTCATGCAAGCCTTAGTCTTGGTGAGCATCTTAGGCTCCGGGGTGAGCCGGTAAAGATCGATGTAGGTCTGTCCGCAGCAGTAATTGTCGGCATTACGTGTAGGGGTATCATCTCTGCGCATCCCCCACTTGAACCCCTCACCCCACTCATAGGCATAGTCGTAATATCTGTTGTCTGGGTAAATGGAATAGAGGGCCATCAGGCCTTCGAAATAGACAGCACGAGTCCATATATTAGCCTCATATACTTTCTTGCGGGAATAATAAGGGATTCCGAGAAGAGGATCACGGTGTTTGTTAAGATAATGGTCGTTGACCTTTACGAGAGTGCGGAGGATATGGTCGTAAGATGGCAAGACAGAACCCGTCACCTTCTCCAATTCCTTATCTGGCCTTACCTGCGCATTTGCCGGAACAGCTAAAGCGCCAGACAGAGCTATGAAGGCGGCGGCACAAATGCTGAGTAAAAATTTTTTCATGTAGATTAGTTTATAAGATGGAAAATTGAAAATGGGAAAATGAAAATTTCGATACAAACAGGGTTTGCGTCACCAAATAAAACGGCGGAATCGGTGCATTTATTCTATAAAGAGAAGAAATGTTGCTTAAAATTGCAAATTATTTATTAACTTTACGCCCAAAAGGAGAAAATGAAGGCTATGGCCGCCATAGCAAACTAAAAGAATTAATCTAATCGACATGAAAAAATTAACTTTTTCTACGATTTGGCTGGTGTGTGCGATAATGTCGTGGGTAAGCTTTGAAACCTACGGGGCGAACGGCACGCAAGAGTCGGGAGTGTCTTATCCGGAGAAGCATTACAGTGAATGGCTGACACGTTCGGAGATGAAACGGGTGCCAAAGAGTTTTTTACTTGACTTCTCATCGAAGCCGAAGTGGAGCTATGTGATGGGCATAGAACTTGAGTCGATGCTCGACACCTATCTTAAATATGGAGGCGACGATATTTTAGGATATTGCAAGATGTATGTAGACTCCGTCATTGATGACAAGGGGAACATCACCGGATATCGTCTTGAGGACTACAATCTTGACCAGATACGCACGGGGCATTTTATAGCGCGACTTCACGAACTCTATCCTGAGAAAAAGACCGAAGATGTGATCAACACCCTCATCACTCAGATGAACGACCAGCCGAGGACAGAGGAGGGAGTGTTCTGGCATAAGGCAATCTACGCATGGCAAGTATGGCTTGACGGCATCTTTATGGGACTTCCTTTCTCAGTGCAGACAGCCGCCACTTTCGAGACACCCGAGGAGGCAATGAAAGTATATAACGATGCAGTAGACCAGGTCTCAAAGACATATGAACGCACCCTCGACCCCAAGACTGGTCTGAACCGCCACGCGTGGGATGAGACACACGAGATGTTTTGGGCAGACAAAGAAACCGGATTGTCACAGCATTGCTGGGGAAGAGCCCAGGGATGGTATACAATGGCGCTTATAGAGATTCTCGATTATCTACCCGAAGATCATCCACGCAGAAATGAAGTGATAGAACTTCTTCGGAAAGACCTTGACTCAGTGATCAACTGGCAAGACGAGAAGACTGGAGTGTGGTATCAGGTGATGGACTCACCGGAACGAGAGGGGAACTATCTTGAGTCGACCTGCTCATCAATGTTTGCATATGCATTGCTAAAGGCATACAGAAAAGGTTATTTGGGAGAAAAATATCGTGATGCGGGCATTAAGGCATATCAGGGTATCATCAACAACTTTATAAAGGTGAATCCCGACAACACGATATCACTTACCGACTGCTGCGCAGTGGCAGGCCTTGGTCCCGGCGTGAGCGACAAGGTAAGGGCAGCCGCTCCAAAAGTAAAGGAAAACACACGTCGCGACGGAGGCTATGAGTATTATCTCAGCGAGCCAGTGAGAGACAATGACGCTAAGGGAGTCGGGCCCTTTATATGGGCATCGCTTGAGATGGAAAGGATGGGTTATGACACCAGCAATTCCGGCACACCGATCGACAGGCGTGAGGTTGTGATGCGAAACAATCCGGTGATAAACAGTGTAGACACACTTGCATCGCTGACAGTAGGCAACGGGCTGTTTGCCGCGACTGTAGATGTGACAGGCTTCCAGAGTTTTCCAACTTATTATCATAATGGAGTGCCATTGACAACCATGAGTGAATGGGGTTGGCATTCATTTCCAAACGTAGAGAATCTCCAGCATTCAGAGACAATGCGGGAGATGGACTTGGGTCACGGACATTCAGAGATTTACGCAGTAGAATACAAAAAGGGTGGCAGAAATCAATCTGCCACCCAATATTTTCGTATCAATCCCCATCGTCTGAACCTTGGTGTTGTTGGACTTGAGATCAAAGACAAGAAAGGGGAAAAAATCACGCCAGACCAGATTGAGTCAATAAGCCAAGAGCTAAACCTATGGGAAGGGAATATTGAAAGCAACTTTAATGCAGGAGGATATTCATATAAAGTAGAGACAGCCTGTCTGCCAGACCGCGACTGCGTTGTATTCAGCATCAACAGCGATGCCATAAAGAAAGGTAATACCGCCATCACCCTGAAATTTCCATATCCTACAGGTGTGCATTGCGATGATGCGGCAGACTGGGAATCTGATGATAAGCACAGCTCCAAACTTATTAACAAAGGAACTAACTCAGCCCTAATAGAACGAACCATAGATGACACAAAATATTATGTCAGTATGCAATGGGTGGGGAATGCCACATTGAAACAAAACGGAAAAAATGCCTTTTCGCTTGTGCCGAAAGGGGACAATATAGAATTGGCGGTTGAATATTCCCCGGTATCAGACAATATGCTTGCCGGAGGCTTTGATTTTGATGCTTCAAAAAAAGATATAGAGGAATATTGGAATAATTTTTGGGGCAGTGGAGCAATAGTAGATTTCTCCGAATGTACTGATCCTCGCGCCAAAGAATTGGAAAGGCGCGTTGTGCTTAGCCAATACCTGACAGCACTTAATGCATCCGGGAATATGCCACCACAAGAAACGGGACTCACCTACAACTCATGGTTTGGGCGCCCTCATCTTGAGATGGCATGGTGGCATGCAGTGGACCATTCACTATGGAACCGTCCTGAGATTATGGAGAGAGTATTGGGATGGTATACAGACATAGCGGCAGAACCAGCCAAGAGAATAGCGGAGCGGCAAGGATTTAAAGGAGCAAGATGGATGAAGATGACAGACCCATGTGCCGGGGAAGCCCCATCCAACACCGGCTCATTCCTCATCTGGCAGCAGCCACATTTCATCTATATGGCAGAAGAGGCATTTAGAGCGAATCCATCAGAGGAAACGTTAAAGAAATACTCCTGTATGGTAGATGCCACGGCAGAATTCATGGCAGACTATGCAAAGTCATGTGCCAAAGGAGAAGGAGAAATACGAATGTACGGACACACCGGGATGCAAGAATCGATGTCGAAAGATTTCTCATATTGTCATCCCTTTGAGCAAGCCTATTGGAAATATGGACTTATGAAGGCACAGGAATGGCGTGAGCGTAACGGACAAGACCGTAATAAAGAATGGGATGAGATAATCTCAAGACTCGCGACTCTACCAATGAATAGCGAGGGTATATATTCATCGGGAATGCCGATAAAGGAATTTGATGCAAATGCAGAGAACCCAACCTTTGATCCATACGTGGCAGCCTCCATACAATCGTCGGCATCAATATCAGAAGAGGATTTCAAGCTGAAGTCAAGGAGCGACCATCCGGCGGTTTTAGGTGCGTGTGGACTACTTCCGGATATGGGAATGTATGACACCGCCACAATGGAGAAGACCCTCGATTACGTCTTGAACAACTGGAATTGGGCAACCACATGGGGTTGGGATTATGGCATGGTGGCCATGGCAGCCGCAAGATTAGGTAAGACAGACAAGGCACTTGAAGCGATACTACAGGACACCCAGAAAAACACATACCTTCCGAATGGGCATAATTATCAAGACGGGAGACTGAGGTTGTATCTTCCCGGCAATGGCAGTCTGCTTGATGCAGTGGCCATGATGTGTGCCGGTTGGGATGGCTGCAAGGAAGTATGGAATCCAGGCTTTCCCAAAGATGGGACATGGAATGTAAGATGGGAAGGGTTGCGCAGGATGCAGTAACAGCCCCCCTTAATCCCCCTTAAAGGGGGGAAAACATAAAGCCACACTTTATTTTAAGGAGTGGCTTTTTTATCAATAGTTCGTTAAAAATTTATTCATAGGCTAAGCGGCGTCGACCGCTAATCCAAAGAGTTCTTTGACAAGTTTAGCATTTAAAGTCTTGTCCGGGTCAATTCCGCTCACGTCAAAAAATCTTTTTATGAAATGGGCATTGACCATCAGAGACTTAATTTGACCGATAGAGAATGGCGTTTTCGTCTGCTTTCGCAGCGTCTTCGTGATGTTGACTGCGGCAAGCGAGGCGTTGTAGGCAAAATCGAGAGCCTTTTCATCGCGGGCCTGGCAGTCAAGCAGGCCGGTGAACTGATGTCCGTCGCGGAAACAGAACTCAATCTGAAACCGGGTTCGATATATGTCATACACATCTTTTCCCGACACGCCGGTGTCAGTTGAGAAGTATAGTCGATGGCTGCCGTTTGGCAGATAATGTATCACAAGCCTGATTTTTTGCTTGAGCGACTTGCTCCATGCGATAAGCTCGTAGGCCTCTCCATCCGCCTTGTCTATATCAAGCCGACTCATCCTGCTTTTGTCGGGATTGGCAAAGTCTATTTTGCCATCCTTTGTTTTGGGACGGCCTCTTTTGCCTGTGCGCGGGCCTTCATATATGTAGTATAGAACGGCATTGGAACGCAATCGGCTAATCAAGGAGAAACCGATTTTCTTGAGACCTTCTACAAACGGGAGATTGGAGAACGCGGCATCCGCCACAAGCAACGGTGTGATTTTCAACAGTTCACGGCTGTATTTCTTCAATACGGAAATATACCACTCTCCGAGAGTCATCTCCTTGGCTCTGAGTTCTGAAGCATTCAGGGTCTGCACGGCGCGCAGCATCATGGCATCCTTTATGTCCGCATCGACCAAGGCAATACCGAGTATCTCCAGCCCATGTTTGACAGCCGAGGCAC
>CAZRUR010000073.1:0-11817 GCA_964603335.1 uncultured Sangeribacter sp.
GCCAGGATCAAACTCTCCGCTGTTGGTATTTTAGTTTCCTAATTTACTGTAGAATTGTTTTGTCTTGACCGGATTTCTATACCTTTATTAGAGGTCTACGCCTGTTGACTTAATTGACGGAGACTTCATTTCCGTGTCTCCTTGTCTTGTCTGTATGGCCATCGGAGAATCACTCCGATGTCATTATTCTGTGGCATTGTTGTCAATGTTCTCATTGCTTTCGGACATTGCGACTCAGTGTCGTTGTTTCCCGTTTGCGGATGCAAAATTACAACCATTTTCACCGCCGTGCAAATATTTTTATGTTGTAGAGCATCATTTTGCCAAAATTAAGACGTAACTCACTACTATTTAATTCAATCAATAAATGTTAAAATATATTTCGTAATGTTAATTTGCAAAACTATTGGCTTATTTTGATTGTTTAATCAGATGCACTATGACACAAAGAAATCGCTCCTCCGCAGAAAAACAAGCTGATTTTTCTGCGGAGGAGCGATTTCTTGATAATGGAGGAGCGATTTCTTGATAATAATGTGCCCTTATCAGAATTGGAAATAGATGAAAGGAGCCACCTCCTCACTCATAAATTCTATCACCAGCTGCACCGCCACAAGGAATACACACAGCTTAACGGCCCAATTCACATTTATGAAAAGTGACTGCACCCGGTCAGCCACAGTCTGAGGCACAAAATGGAAGACAATAAGCGCCACCATCATTATGCACCATACGGGACGGGCTCCAATAAACTGCGGCAACTGTCCCCAATAAAAATCGACAAATATGTTCCTTATAATAAGGAGTGAGTCTGCAAAATCTGCAGCCCTAAAGAAGACCCATAGCAAGGAAACATAAATGAAAGTGAGAAGCCACGAGACAAACGTCACAAAATAATTGCGGGGTAATCTCTCCAGGAAAGGCTTGGAAGCCTTGTGCACAGCAAGTCCCACACCATGCATGGCACCCCAGAAGACAAATTTCCATGCAGCCCCATGCCACAGTCCGCCTATCAGCATGGTCAAAAAATTATTGACATATGTTCTTACCGTACCCTTCCTGTTTCCTCCCAATGGGATGTAGACATAATCACGAAGCCACGAAGAAAGGGAGATATGCCACCGGTGCCAAAACTCCGTAAGATTCTTGCTTTGGTAAGGGGAGTCGAAATTGAGTCCGAGTTTGAAACCCATAATTAGCGCTATGCCAATTGCCATATCGGAGTAACCCGAAAAATCGCAATAAATCTGCATCGTATATCCAAGGACACCCATAAGGGTCTGCACACCAGTGTAGAGCTCGGGCGAGTCAAAGATAAGATCATTATATTGCGCGATATAGTCGGCTATGACAGCCTTCTTGATTATGCCGACAATAACGAGCCAGAATCCACCCCATATATTTTCAGATGTTGGCTGCTCATTTCTCTCAAGCTGAGGCAGGAAATAATCTGCCCTTACAATAGGGCCCGCCACTAATGCAGGGAAAAACGAAAGAAAGAAAAGATAGTCAAGCCAATGCTCCGTAGGCTTTATCCTACCTTTATATACGTCGACTACATAACTTATCGACTGGAAAGTATAGAACGATATGCCTACCGGAAGAATTATGTCAAGGGGCTGGAAATTCCCCTGCACCATCTGATTCCAATTCCACATAAAGAAATTGGCATATTTGAAATATCCCAATATTGAAAGGGAGATAGCGATGGAAATCCACATCACCAGAAGTCTGTTTCTTCTCTCCCCAATCCTATATATCAACTTTGACAGATTCCAGTCGATAAAAGAAGTGGCAATGAGCATCAGGAAGAAAGCCCCGCTTGACTTATAATAGAAATATAACGAAAACGCCACCACAAATAGGGTCATCTTCCTCTTACTCCCTTTCAATAAGGCATATACAGGGAGGAAAAAGATGAAAAGCAGCCAGAAAAGGCCACTCGAAAAGAGCATAGGCGACTTCGGGTCGTATGCCAACATACTGCCGATGTTTTCCAGTGCCGTTGCAATAGCTGTTATCGTATCATCATATGCATGAATCATATACAGATAATGAAAGGTAGAAACTGTGTCACTGGTTAAGAGCCTTTATAATTATAAGGTTGCTCGGTGACTTTTTAATGGTGTCAGATGGAACATCTGCAAGGATTGGGTGCGCAGACTTGGGCATCCATCTCATAATGCTGTCAATCCATAAGGCAGAGGAATTGCGCGTGGGATGGATATTGTCTTCCTTACGTTTGAAATTCATTCCTGCCGAGCGGAAGAAGGAGCCCTTCCGGCAAGTGGCCTCAATCATATCGTTGATACCAGTGTCCTCGTTCCAGTTAGGAGGGCCAATCCACACGTATGGGATATCCCCTATTTGGTCTAAGATTTTCTTCACATACGGCTTACGCTTGTCGGGATTTTTAAAATACACCTCGTTGCTTCCAAGAGAAATAAACACATAGTCTGGTTTGAACTTATTGAGATAAAAATTGAGCGTGTCTGTCTCAGCCCAAATCTTGGTGTTGCTTGAATCCCAATTGATGGCATGAAGTTTATGCCCGTTCTGTTTGGAATATTTAGCAAGACGGAGGGCGAGATTCATAGTCATGGAGTCGCCGAAAAGGAGGATGGTCTTAGGCACGGAATCAATGGGAACAAGCGCTGGTTGTTCCACAGGGAGAAGAATAGAATCCATATTGGCAAGATAATGGTCCTCCTCCACAGACGGCTCCTTCAACAGGGCCTCTGCGATGGGAGCCTTCTTGGGGACCCATCCTGCGATGGACAAATCATCTGTAAGACTGGCAAAAACCGTAACTGCCAGGGCCGACGCAATAAGCAACCAAAGACTCGCGTAATGCGATTTCATTGAATAATAGAATTTTATAAAAACACTTCACCATGATGGGGATTATAAGAATAACCGAACATGGACAATCATTTCATCAAGCGCCGACAGTTGGCCGGCAAATACAATACAAAATTACATCTTTTTATCACCTCCCACAAATATTCAGACAAAAAATTTTTTGCATTATAAATTAATTATTATTAGTTTTGCCGCCAGATTACTACCAATCTTCAAGGAAACAGCTATATCCCAAAATATTAGAATCATTATGATAAGTGAAAAGGCTGAGGAAATATTTCTCAACAACGTCAGGAGACTCTCAAAGATTACCCCAGAGGAAGACCGATTTACGGCACACGGCACGGGATCATTCCCATCTGTGCCGGCTCTGCGTGAGGTGATTGATATAGTAAAGGCGGTCATATTCCCAGATTTTTTCGACCAACGGAGAAATAGCGACAAGATACGCAGCTATTATATCGGAGCCAGCCTTGAGAATCTTTACAGAATCCTTACAAACGAGATAAGCCATACGCTGAATTTCGGCCGGGATAACGCAGAGGAATGCCCGTATGAACGTGCAGAACAACTGTCGCTCAGATTCATCGATGGGCTTCCCGAAATCAAACGTCTCATATATACGGACGTGGAAGCTATTTTTAACAATGACCCGGCAGTAGACAATTTTGCAGAGGTGATTCTGTGCTATCCTGTGGTGCAGGCGATGGTGCATTATCGTGTTGCACACTCATTGCTTATGCTTGGAATACCAGTCATTCCGCGCATCCTCACAGAGATGGCACACTCAGCAACCGGCATTGACATACACCCCGGTGCCACTATAGGCGAATATTTTGCCATTGATCATGGCACGGGTGTTGTGATTGGTGAAACGTGTATCATCGGGAATTATGTCACTTTATATCAAGGAGTGACCTTGGGAGCAAAGAACTTCTCGCTCGACAGTCATGGACATCCGGTCAATATTCCCCGCCATCCCATTATTGAAGATAATGTGACAATCTACTCAAACTCCACTATACTTGGGAGAATAACAGTGGGAAGAGGTTCCATTATTGGAGGTAACATTTGGTTAACCAACTCAGTGCCACCCGAATCACGTGTGCTGCAACGCAAGGCAGTGGCGTCAACTTTTACAGACGGACTCGGGATATAAAACCGCCATATACCACAAAATAACATCAAAATGGTAGCAAATATACCACATCAATGGTATTGTGTAAGGTAAAAATCGGCAGTAACTTTGCACCCGTAATCAAAAAAAGATATAAGTTATGGCAAAAGTTTACAACAACCTCACTGAGCTCATCGGCTCAACACCCCTTTTGGAAATAAAGAACATCGAGAAAGAAGAAGGCTTGAAAGCCAAGGTAATAGTGAAACTGGAATATTTCAATCCCGGAGGGAGTGTGAAAGACCGCATCGCGTTGGCAATGATAGAGGCTGCCGAGAAGTCGGGTGAACTGAAGCCCGGGGCTGTGATCATCGAGCCCACCAGTGGCAACACCGGCGTGGGCATTGCATGGGTGGCTTCCGTAAAAGGATACAAGCCCATCCTCACAATGCCAGAGACCATGAGCGTTGAGCGCCAGAACCTCCTCAAGGCATTGGGTGCAAAGCTTGTGCTCACTCCCGGCAGCGAAGGCATGAAGGGCGCCATCAGACGTGCCAATGAACTTAAGGAGCAGAATCCAGGCTCAATCATCCTTCAGCAGTTTGAGAATCCTGCAAATCCTGAGATCCACAAAAAGACAACCGGGGAGGAAATCTGGAAAGACACCGACGGAAAAGTTGACATATTCGTAGCCGGAGTAGGCACCGGCGGCACACTAAGCGGCATTGCCGAGACACTCAAGGCCCACAATCCTAATATAAAGGCTATTGCTGTAGAGCCCGCAAGCTCGCCAGTGCTTTCCGGTGGCAAATCCGGTCCGCATAAAATCCAGGGTATTGGCGCTGGCTTCGAGCCAAAGAACTTCCACCGCGAAGTGGTGGATGAGATTGTCACAATTCCTGACAATGAGGCCATCAAGACATCCCGTCTCCTTGCACGCCATGAGGGTCTGCTCGTGGGCATATCATCCGGAGCCGCACTTGCCGCTGCTCTTCGCAAAGCAAAGAAAGAAGAGAACGCCGGAAAGACAATCGTGGCACTTCTTCCAGATACAGGCGAACGCTATCTATCTACTGTGCTTTACGCTTTTGATGAATATCCTGTATGACGACTTTCATAATAGCCGACAATCAAGATATTACACGCGCTGGCCTTCACTCCTTCATTTCCCTGGGAGTGGAGGCATATCGCATTATTGACGTGCACACCAAACGTGAACTCGTCGAGAAACTCACTGATGAGGAAAATGCTGTGGTGGTACTTGACTATACGCTTTTCGACATCAATGGTGTGGAGGAATTTCTGATCATCCAGAAACGTTTTCCGAAAGCCAGCTGGATTTTATTTTCATCAGAACTCAGCGATGCCTTTATCCGCCGTGCATTGGTGGAGGAGAATGTGGGAATGGTGTTGAAAGACAATTCCGGAGAGGAGATTCTGTTGGCATTGAAGAGTGGGGCAAAAGGTGAGAAATTCATCTGCCACCAGATAACAAACCTGATAATCACCGACACCATCCGCAAGGAGCCAACCAACGTACTCACCACGACAGAGACAGAGATTCTCCGACTGATAGCCAAAGGGATGTCGGTGAAAGAGATAGCCGCAGAGCGAGTGTCGAGCACACACACTGTGATCACCCACAAGAAAAATATCTTCCGAAAATTGGGCGTGAACAACGTCTACGAGGCAACCAAATATGCCCTCCGAGCCGGTCTCCTCGAAATGATGGAATACTACATATAGCAGAATTTATGGAATGTTGTAAGAAGACCAAATACTGACACACAAAAGGAAAGGGCGCTTCCACTGCCCCCCTTTCACGATTTCCCACTATAAACTATATCTGACTAAACTTAAACCATATCCAAACTTTCTCACGAAACCTTGGATATTCAATCCATATTGCTTCATTGCTTTTTGTAACTATAAAACGCCTCAACGCCTACATTGTTGGCTTAATTTCACGAGTTTAAACTTATTCAACAAGCCTTAACAATTTCGTCTGAACCTTGCAGTTTTTGCAAATTAATTTAACATTCTTACCCTCTTTTCTGTTATATTTATGCGGGGGAAGTTCCCTCACTCTAAACCATATCTAAATGAGACTTGACGGACGACGTTTCAGTAGCAATGTCGAAGACCGACGCGGGTCGTTAAGCGGCAAGAAAATAGCCGGGATCGGTGGTATTGGCGGCATCATTGTTGCCGCTCTGTTTGTGTGGCTGTCTGGCGGGAACCCCCTTTCGGTGCTGACCAATAGTTCTTCGTTCACAACCACCAATGAGACCACAGAATATCAGCCCACAGCGCAGGAGGAGGAATATGCCAACTTTGCAAAGCAAATCCTCGCAGCCACTGAAGATGTGTGGACTGAGCAATTTAAAGAAATGGGACTTACCTACCGGGTCCCCAAGATGGTGCTTTACACCGGCTCCGTAGAATCGGCATGCGGAAGTGCCACATCGGCAGTTGGTCCTTTCTACTGTTTCGGCGACGAGACACTCTATCTCGACCTCTCCTTCTTTGACCAGATGGAGAAGCAGATGAGTGCGGGTGGAGATTTTGCCTTCGCCTACGTCATAGCCCATGAAGTTGGACATCATGTGCAGAATCTTCTTGGCACACTTTCACAAGCTCATAATGAAATGGCAAGGGTGTCGGAGACAGAGGCTAACCAGATAAGCGTGCGCATAGAGCTTCAGGCAGACTATTATGCCGGTGTGTGGGCTTATCATGACAACGAGATGTTTAACTCCTTGGAAGACGGCGACATCGAGGAGGGACTTAATGCCGCTTCCAAGATTGGTGATGACTATCTTCAAAAACAAGCCCAGGGGTATGCAGTGCCAGAGACATTCAACCACGGCACATCAGTCCAGCGCGTAAGATGGCTGAAAAAGGGCGCCACCACTGGGAGCATCCAAGGGGGCGACACTTTCTCGGTAAGCTACAATGGTTTATAGGGAAAGGCAAAAAGGTGAGTGGGGAAAAGGAAATGGGGCTTAGCGGAATTGTCGGAGAGAGGGATTATAGATGAAGCCGGCGGCACTAAGTTTTTGGGTAGTCGCTGTCTCATCGATTCCTAAGGATAGACAAAGGTCACTGAAAGAATCGTAGCCGCCATCACGCAGTTTCATGTTGAGCATGCTCACGAGGATATTGGGATCTTGTGGTAATGTCATGATTTTATTATTTTTTATGTAACAAAAATGCTTGTTTCTACGTTATATTAAAGGGCAATTTCCAATGCCGACAAAAATGAGGCAGATATGATATTGCTTATAATTAACGTGTGCTTATGATAAAACGATATACCCTGCTCCTTAGTTTTGCAGTAATCTCCGTGACGACGGCATTGGCATGCACAAGTGCCATCATCGGTGTCGGTGCCAATCCGTATGGGCGTCCCCTTTTATGGAAGAACCGTGACACAAGCACCATCGACAACAAAGTTGAATACGTAGAGGGCAAAGAGGGTAGACACTCATATGTGGCGCTCTTCAATGCCGACGACAAGAACCTTGAGCAGGCGTGGATGGGTATGAATGATGCCGGATTCGCGGTGATGAACACCGCCTCCTACAACATTAAGGACGACAATGTGCCGGAAAAGGATATGGATAAGGAAGGATACCTGATGACCATAGCCTTACAAACTTGCCGCACCGTTGATGACTTCGCCAATCTGCTTGACACACTGCCACGTCCGATGGGTGTGGAGGCGAATTTTGGAGTGATCGACGCCTATGGCGACGGAGCTTTTTTCGAGACAAACAACCATTCCTACGTGAGATATAACATTGCTGATGCTGAAAATCATGTGCTTGTGCGCACCAATTACAGCCATTCCGGCCGTCCTGATGAAGGATATGGTTTTATCAGAGAGGGAAATGCCTGCCACCTTCTGGAGCCTTACGCTCCTAAAGGAGAGATAACACCGGAATTGCTGACCGAGACACTCAGCCGCTCTTTCTGGCACGACCTGCAGCAAATCGATTATGCGCAGGGTGACGAGCGATGGGTGATTGACCAGGATTTCATTCCTCGCTATAAGTCGACAGCCACCGTTGTGATTGAGGGTTGCAAGCCATTGGATAAAGGCATCACTCCCACTCCCAAATTTATAGAAGACCAATACATAATGTGGACAGGGCTTGGGTATCCCCCATGCTCTGAGATTATTCCTGTGTGGTGTGCCTCCGATGGTGTTGATGCCGAATTGCGTGGGACACTTCCAAATGGTCATTCTGTAATGGGAGATGAGGTTAAAGCCCGTCGTGACGAAGTATTCCCTATCCACAAAGGTAATGGCGACAAATATATCGACATGACAAAACTATTCAACAAGGAAGGCACAGGATATGTGCAGACACTTGTGCCCAAGAACCTTGAGACCTATAAAGTTGTTAGGGAAAAGAGGGATTCAAAATAAATCCTTATACAAATTATTCAATATATTATTTTTAAACTTACAAAAGAATTGTAATATGGAGACTATCACCACTGACATTTTTAAGGCAAGCGGCAGGTCAATCAGCCGCACCATGTTTATGCTCTACGGAAAACCTTGGCTTATAGGGACCTTATTACTCGTTACTCCCCTCATCGTTTTAGGTTGCATCCACGATTTACGCTGGATGATTGTGGCATTGATGGCTGTTTTCATCGTCATCCCTATGGTGCTCGCTTTCCTTTATCTCTATTATGGAATGAATAAAGTCAGCGTGATCAACTCCACATCCCATAAGTTTGAATTCAAAGATTCCGGAATAACATCCTATATCTACACCCTCACTGAAATCATCACACATTCTGCAAATCCAGACAACGACTCCATGGACGACATGGACAAAGAGGAATATTCAGTAGTCACACGCCACGACCTTAGGGCGAAGGCTGAGATTCCTTATTCCAAGATACGCGGATACGTGGTAGGCACCTCCGACATTACACTCCACACAGAGGAATCAGGCAAAGGATTCCTGTTGGTTCCGTTGTCAGTGTTCCCCGACAGGGATAGGTTCACGAGGGCTATAGACATAATGGCAGCCGGAATGAACAAGTCTGCATAAAAACACCCACAAATGCGAATACTTAAAGACAACAAGAAATACTGCTTCATCATGGATATGGAGGTCAGGGATTATGAGCTTGACTGCGAGCAGATAGTCAACAATGCCAACTACCTCCACTACATGGAACACACCCGTCATAAATTCTGTCAGGATGCGGGACTATCGTTTATCGAGATGCACAACCATGGCATCGACGCGGTGGTCCGCAAGATAGAGATAGAATACAAGACGTCACTTCGCGGAGGAGAGAGCTTTCTGAGCTGTCTGCGTCTTGAGCGCAAGGGCCCACGATTCATATTTCACCAAGAGATACTGAAACCGAATGGAGAATCGGTAGCGGAAGGCACAGTGACAGTAGTTGTGCTGAAAGACGGGAAATTGTCGAGGGGTGATGAACTCGCCGCCGTATTCGCGAAATTTATCAAATAGAAGGGAGATGGCAGACAACGAACTGACCTATAAGATTGCCCTCTCCATGCTTAAAAACGTCAACGCCGACTTTGTCAGGCGTATGGACGATTGTGGCGTGACCCCGGAGGATATGTTTCTACGCTCTACAAACGAGATTTCAGAGGCGATGGGCATGAGAGGCAGACCTATCTATGAGAAGATGGCGCTTGATGAGGCTTTATTCAATGCCCGAAAAGAGGAGACCCTTGTCAGGCAACACCGCATAAAGACCCTTTTTATCCTTGACGACAACTACCCTTCCCGGCTGTATGAGATTCCCGATGCCCCGATATTACTGTATCAGCTCGGTGATGCAGACCTAAATGATGAACATATAATCAACATCGTAGGCACGCGCCATTGCACTGCCTATGGTGTTGATTTCTGCAATAAGCTGGTAGCTGATTTGGCTGTCTATTTCCCGGATATATGCATAGTCAGCGGACTTGCGTATGGCATCGATGCGGCAGCACATAATGCCGCGCTGTCAAACAAGGTAAGGACAGTGGCTGTCGTTGCCCACGGATTGAATATGATCTATCCATCCGCCCACCGCGACCTTGCACGCACCATAATATCCTCCGGCGGCGCAATCATCAGCGAATACCGGTTTGGTGAGCAACCCTACCGACAACGTTTTCTTGAAAGAAACCGTATAGTGGCAGGTCTGTCAGACGTTACGATTGTGGCGGAGAGCGATATAAAGGGTGGAGCCATGTCTACTGCAAATTGTGCCTTTTCCTACAACCGTGATGTGATGGCACTCCCGGGACGCATCTCCGACACCACGAGTGCCGGTTGCAACAGACTTATCCAAAAGCAAAAGGCACGGCTTATCAGTTGCGCGGCAGACCTTATTGAGGAGACCGGCTGGAAACCACTCGACATGAACATCGACGTGAGGCAACGCAACCTCTTCCCGGAGCTGGAGGGTGAGATGAAACTGATTTATGACACCATCCGCTACAACCGCGACCCAATTCAACTTGACCGCATCCACCAGCTTACCCTTATCCCGGTGGGAAAATTGCTATCGTTGCTTGGCGAGATGGAGTTTGACGGGATAATATTACGCCACCCCGGGAATCGGTTTGGAGTGGCGTAATTGAAAAAATGGAAAATGGAAAATGAAAATTGGTGATACCAATTTTCATTTTCCATTTTCCATTTTCCATTATCAATTTTAAATTTCAAAAACGGTCGAGGACGGTTTGGAGGAGCTTGGCCACGGAGGGCTTGTAGTCGGTGTTGGCATTCTCCTCGCGGCGCTGCGCGATGATACAGCAGACGGTCATTGCCTTGTGTCCCAACAGTTTTGCCATTCCCTGAAGACATGCCGACTCCATTTCAAAGTTTGTTATTGGTCTGCCGTTGAATCTGAAGCTCTCTATCTTGGCGTTGAGGTCAGGGTCTTTCAACTTGAGCCTCACCATCCTGCCTTGTGGAGCATAGAAACCGACAGCAGCAATCGTGTAACCTCTCACCATGTCGTCTCTGCCGATTCTCTCCACAAGCTCGGCATCGGCATCTGCCACATAAGGGGCAGCCCATGTCTTGTCCCAGTTTACATGCTTCGTGAATTGCTTTTCGAAATCAAGGTCGCACACCTTGTCGCGGTCGGCATAGAAATTCAATATGCCGTCGAAACCTATACCCTTCTCAGCAATGACATAATCACCTATCTTCAGGTCATACTGCAAGGAACCAGATGTGCCGATCCTAACTATGTTGAGGGTGCGGTGTTCTGGTTTCACCTTTCTTGTCTTGAAATCCACATTTGCAAGGGCATCGAGCTCCGTCACAACAATCTCAATATTGTCTGGCCCAATGCCGTGGGATATGCACATGATTTCCTTGCCCTTATATTTACCGCCTATGGCATGGAATTCGCGAGAGCTAACGTTATAGTCAATCTCATCAAAGAGGGCAGCCACCATGTCAACCCTGCCCGGGTCGCCGACGAATATGATGTTTTCGCGAAGCTGCTCGGGGCGGAGATGGATATGGAATGCGGAACCGTCATCATTGATGATGAGTTCGGAAGCCGGTATTGTTCTTTCTTCTGTCATAATATTTGATAAGAGGTTTATTTCACAATGATTTTCTTGCTGTTGGAGATATAGATACCCGGTTTTGATGGATCGCTGACAGTACGTCCTGACAAGTCATACCATCTTCCGTCTTCAAAGATTGTCTCAGCACCAAGCTCATCTATGCCACTATGACCGGTGCCAAAAGAGCATATTGTCTTTAGGGCGGCAGTTGCGCATCCTGTACGGCTGTCAAATAGCGGTGCGTTATACCATCCGC
>CAZRUR010000074.1:0-11691 GCA_964603335.1 uncultured Sangeribacter sp.
GCTCGAGGCTCTTGGGGTGCCTATTACGTAACCCGGTTGCTGAATTATGGATTAATAAATTTTCGGCTTCTGCACAGAGGCGTCGCCTCCTTTTGCAATGATTTACCTGTGGGTTTCTCCACTCCGACAGCCATAAAAGTTTATGAGAAAGAAAGAGACAACAGACTAAAACAATACAAGGGCATCACAATCCTGTCAACACTTAAGAACCAGATCAATCTGCTGATGGACAATATACTTGACAGACTGTCAACCGCTGCCAATCTAACTGATGCCGATATCCAAACAATAATCTATGAGATATGTGGATTCAACTATAGAAGTATCGCTTACCTAATGGGAGTGACACCGAGCGCAATCGCAGTCAGACGCACACGCATAAAGGAAAAGGTTTCCAACATCGACCCCTCTCTCTTTGAAGAATACAAAGAATATATATCTGAATAATAGATTATTAACTCCTTACAGATTGGAGGGGAGGTGCATGAGCCAGTCATCTGAATCGTCTTTAGGCTCTTCAGGGAGTTCTTGTTTCTGGTCGTGGCGCTTATGTTTCTGCACAGGATGATCGTGTATCTGTTCAGGATGCTCGTGTTTCTGTTCTGGGAGTTCATTTTTGGATTGGGGGAATTTCTTTACTTGCGAGTCGCGTAGACGTGATTGCAAATCCTTGATCCGCTTCTCGTAATTACGCTTCATTTCCTCAATGCCATCCAGCATTTTGCCGAATGCCTCAAGCTGTCGGTCGATATCCTCATGCTCGGCAAGCTCGCTGAGGGCATCGTCAAGCCGTCTGCGTGTCTCGGCAAGCTCATTTCTGGATTCTAAAAGCCGGTTTCCCGACTCGGCAAGTTGATTCTGAGCCTCCTTGAGGGCATTCTCACATTCAGCACAACGCTGTGTGACACCCGCAGCCTCCTCCGACATACGCTCACACTCTTGACGTTGCTCCGCAAGCTTCGACTCGGCAGCCAAAAGACGGCGGATATACTCGTTTTCCATAATCTCAAAATCAATAAGGGCATCCAACGCCATGCGCGGATGCACCCATATTCGCCAAGCCGACCAGTCCTTTTCAGTCATATAAATAAGCCCCCTAACCCCCTAAAGGGGGAACCTTATTCTATTTTCTTCACGATTCCACGTCCCTTACGGCCGTTGATGGCTATTGTCAGGGGTGAGGCAAACTCTACAATCCTTACTGCGTCAGACTCGTAGACTGCCGGAAGACTGTCAAGGTAATCAGAGTCGAAATACCCATTCTCATGCGTAGGGTCTACAGTGAAATAACCTACGCCGAAAGAGGTGAGGTTCTGGAAGAAATGTGTGCCCTGCGACGGCTCCACATGATAGCCCGGTAGGGCAGATTCCACAATAAGACGCGCACCCGCAATCTGCGACCACCTAACCGGTATGCCAAGGGCTGAATCTGAAGAACCCCATCGTCCCGGTCCTACCAAGATATAAGGCTCTCCCTTATCGACGAAATCCTTGTTGATCTTCTCTATCTCACGCGCCACCTCCGGATTACGCATACTGTTGAATGTAGACGGCTTAACGTAGACCACATATCTCACATTGTCCATCAAGCCATGACCAAGCGCCATCTCCGAACGCAAGATAAGCTCACTATCAGACACTTCAAGAACAGTATCATCCAGCATCTCCTTCTTGTCGACAATCGGACGAATCTGAAGCCAATAGACGTAACCCTTTTGCTCGGCGGTGGTGGCATTTGGATTAATGACTCCGGCAAACTCAATCTCAACCGGACGTCCCATCTCATACTGACCCGTGGAGAGCATGAAATCTATGGCATCCGCCATCGGGAACACATTCTGGCGCAACACATTCGCAAAGGTCACCAGCTTACGCCCCGGACCCATCCCACTGTCGCGGATCATGCGGTCGTTTATGTCGAATGTAGAGACAAGATATTTCAACGCTCCGGTCTTGAACGCATCTGCCACAGGCAACTTCACGAGATTGAAACTGTCATCGGGTTGGAAATCCTTGCTCTCAGGCACCTTGTCGGGCAACGCATAGAGCATGGTCTGGGTGTCGCGCAGCGCAAGCTCCACAGTAGAGGTCTGAAGCACGTGAGTGGAATGCTTGGGCGAGAAACGCAACGACAGACCCCCGTCGACTATATATTTCCCAAGACCTACGGCAACCTCTGCCACTCCATCCTCAGCCACCTCGTCATTCAGTGGATAATAGTTGAGTGAGCGCCCCACTCCGGAGAAACTTGGATAATAATACTCCCCATGGGTCTCCCCTACCACCTCCTGAAGGATTATCGCCATTTTCTCCTGGTCGATGACGTTGCTGGTGGCGTTCATGTATGCCTTTGAGTCGGCAAAGAACACGGAGGCGTAGACACCCTTTATGGCGTCACTCAGCATCCTGAGCATCACCTTCTTGTCCTGAAGGTGGGGAATCATATATGTGGAGTATATTCCGGCAAAGGGCTGATAGTGCGAATCCTCAAGCAGTGACGAGCTTCTCACTGCCAATGGCTTGTCGATGACGTCGAAAAGGGCAAGGAAATCCTCAGTGAGCGTCTCCGGGAGACGTGCCTCAAGGAAATGACGCAGAATCTCATCGTCCGGCGCATTTGACAACGCCACTGGATAGAGATGGTTCATCTCCATGAATTTATCAAAGATATCCGTACACAGCACCACTGTGCGCGGGATATTTATCTGCACCCCCTTGAAATTGTCGCATACTGGGTTGCGCTTGATTATCTGGTCGACAAACGCTAGGCCACGACCCTTGCCTCCCAACGAACCCTCGCCAATACGCGCAAAGTTGCTGTAATGGTCAAAACGGTCTTTGCGGAACACTGCCACCACACCACGGTTTTTCATGCGGCGGTATTTTACAATCGCCTCGAATAGCAGCTTGCGCACAGCCGGAGCCTCCTCGATTTTTGTAAACCTATAAGACCTTATGGCATCTGCTATCGGGAACAACGCGCGGGCATAAAGCCAACGGGAGATCTCATTCTTGGCTGAGTGATAGAAGAGTGAGTCGGAAGGTATATTGTAGACGTTGTCCTGGAGGTCTTTCAAATCCTTGATGCGGATTATGGTGTCGCCGGTTGCCGGATCTTTCACGAGGAAATCGCCGAAACCGAAATGCTTGTCGACGGCATTGCGCAGGTCAAGGGGAAGGGTCTTGGAATTCTTGTCGAGGAATATGTAGCCGGCTTCCTCCGCCTCTTTCCTGTTGGAACTTTCCTGACTCTCGATGATTATGGGCATATCAGGATTCTTCTTCCTGACTGTAGCGCAGAAGCACATACCGGCGCCAGGATCTTTTGTCCCTCCCACCGGAAACCTGACGTCGGAGATAATGCCGAGGATATTCTCCCCGAATTTCTCATAAAGAGACATTGCCTCCTCGTAGTCGCGGGCAAGGAGCACCTTCGGGCGTCCCCTCATGCGGAGCATCTGTTCATGCTCGTTGAGAGCCTCTGTTGAGAACTCCAGCGACTGCTCCAGAAGATAGCGGAAAAGATGTGGAAGCACTGAGGAATAGAAACGTATGGAGTCTTCCACAAGCAGGATCGACTGCACGCCGACGTTGAGAAGGTCATTGTCGGCATTCATGCGGTCTTCTATAAGTTTGATGATTGCGAGTATCAGGTCGACGTTGCCGAGCCATGAGAATACATAGTCCACTCCGGCAAGATCCTCGTTGGCAATGCGGCGGCGCACCTCCTTGGAGAAAGGCGTCAGCACCACAAACGGGATGTCGGGATAGAGGGCATCAATCTTCCGAGCCTCGCGGAAAGTCTCACTGACATCCACTCCGGGCATAGCTATGATAAGGTCAAAACTCTTATTCTCGAGTTCCCGGTAAGCCTCCTCATAGTTGGCGGCTTTCACGAAGCGTGGCGGCGACGAGAGGTTGAGCGACACATATTCAAAATACACCTGCTCCTCCACCCTGCCGTCTTCCTCCATCATGAAGGCATCGTAGGGGGTGGCGATCAGAAGCACATTGAATATTCGCTTCTGCATAAGCTGCTGAAACGCCGTGTCTTTGATATAGAGGCGCGACAGCATTGAATCGTTGACGTTTATCATAGGCTTGTTCGATTAGAGCCTCACCAAAAATGGTAAGGCTCGTGAAAATAGACTTTTATTTCTCTTCCTCCTCGTTCTCGGTGAGGAAGGCATCAAGGGCGGCAGTCATGGAGGGAGCGGCTGGCGTAGGGGCCTCGATGTCAAGGCGCAAGCCGGCGTCTTTCACTGCCTTGGCAGTGGCTGCACCGAATGTGCCGATTGCCACGTCCTTCTTGTCTGTGCCAAAATTGGGGAAATTCTTCAGCAGGGAGTCAATACCTGCCGGGCTGAAGAATAGGATAAGGTCATAATCGAAGGGCTCATCAGGCGCAAAATCATTGCTGACAGTGCGATACATCACCGCCGGGGTGAAGTCAATCTTGGCGTTGGTGAGGGCTTCGGTGCTGTCGGTCTGCACATCCGACATCGGGAGAAGGAATTTGAGTTTCTCCTTGTCCTTGTCTTTGTGACTGTCTTTGTGGCTTTTGGTTACGGCAGCCAAAAACTGTGGGTCATCGAGTTTTCCTGTGATTCCGAAAGATATCTTACGCTTGCGGTAAACGATATATTTCTGTAAGTAAAGAGCGATCTGTTCCGTGGTGCAGAAGTAACGCATGGTGTCTGGCACGTTGACACGACATTCCTCACAAAGACGGAAGAAATTGTCGACAGCGGTGCGTGCCGTGAAAATCACGGCATTGAAATCGGCGAGGTTGATCTTCTCCTGACGGAATTCTTTCGCTGACAGCCCCTCGACCTTTATCATCTTACGGAACACAATCTCAACATTGTGTTTCGCTGCTATGTCGTAATAGGGCGATTTCTCTGATGCCGGTTTTGGCTGGGATACTAAAATCTTCTTTATTTTCATCGTCTTCTTGTTATAGCGCCAATCGCCATTTCCGGGAAATCCCTAATGCAGAAGGCTGCATATGAAAATGGCCGCCAAATAGGTAAGAATCAAAGGAACTATTTCCAGACTGCAAAGGTAGCACAAAAAAAGCACCCACGACGAAATTTGAGTGAAAAAAATCCTAAAACCTTTCCAAATAAACACAATTTTGGTCAAAATGAGCATTCCGGCGGCTATCCAGAGCAAAATTTCGCCCCATTCCGGATGACTCAACATGAGCAACGCAAGGATGAAATAGATTGTGCTCAGAAGCCCCTGACCCGCCGTGTATCCCTTCAGCCACATCTTCGCCTTGACGCTGTCGGCAAACACGTTGCCCACTATCACATATGCAAGCGACATGAAGCATGTGTATGCCACACCTATCCCCATGCATATGGCTATTGAAAGGGAGGGATGGGTGGTGAGTGCATGCAAGTTAAAGCCATATTGCGCCGCAAAGCCGGTGGTGTGGCATAAGAGCCCATAGAGCAAGATTCCGGCTGAGCAGCTCCAAAGCAGATTCAACAACACCAGGAAACTGGTCTCCCTGACAGTCTCATCAAACACATTCATGCGTGTGCGCACATCCACAAGGTTCTGGAATAGAGTCGCCACATATCGACGGTTGTTGTGGAAGCGTATGCCGATGATGCAGAAGAGCAGCAGCAAGCCGCCAATCACCCACGACATACCGGTGGTGTCGGCTGCATTCACCTCTACCTTCGGATATTTTGGGGGTGTAAGCGTAATGCCATATACATGCGTCTTGTGCACAGTGTCGACCGCCAGGGTATCTTTCGCCAACGTGTCTTTCGGCAATATTTGCCTTACTGCCGTTGGCTTTGAAACCCGATGCGTTGTGTCATGCACTGCCACTGGCTTCTGAACATGGGCCTTCGCAGTGTCATGCACGGCAACTGCAACGGCATGATGTGTTATGGTATCTGTCTGATTCATAGCCAACCCTCTTTTTTATACCATTCCACTGAACGCCTCACACCTTCCTCCAGATCCACCTTTGGCGAGAATCCGAATCCTTTCTGAGCCTTGGATATATCCACTGCCCAGTTGCGTTGTTTCATTATATTAAACTTGTCGCGGTTGAGCGTTGAGGGCTTCATGCGCAGCACTCCCCATTTCTCAGCCACCGCCGACACTGCCTTAACAGCCCACATCGGCATGGCGACACCCACCACAAGCCTCTTCCCGACAGCAGCCGAGGCTATCTTGCGGAATTCTTTCTGCGTGTAAGTGCGCGGTTCTGCAATATTATACGTCTCGCCCACTGCCGCTTTCTCGAGAGCATCATATGCGGCGCGTGCAAGGTCTTCCACATATATGAAGCTCAGAAGCTGTTTCTTGTAGCCGACAGAGAAGTCAAAACCTTTTTTTATCGACTCAAACATCAGGAAATAATCCTTGTCACGCGGACCATAGATGCCGGTGCTCCGGAAGATTATATGCGGGACCCCACTCATCGCCAGATGCATCTCTGCCTTCAGCTTTGATGCCCCATAACGCGTGTTGGGATTCGGAATCATCCTCTCCGTGAATGGGGTATAGCCCTTCTCGTCGCCCGGACCCATCGCCGATAGGGAACTCATGTAAAGGAGTTTCTCCGGCACCATCCCCACCTCGTTGAGGGCATTGGTGAAACTGCGGAGATATTCGTAGTTGATTTTGGAGAAATCAAAGAAATTGAGACATTTGGTGGCTCCGAGATTGTAGATTATCCAATCCCATTTCTCACCCTCCGGCAATGCCGAGCGCAAGGAGCCCGAAAGTGAGTCCGGCTCATCGAAATCAAGTTCCAAAAAATGTATGCCTGGATCAGTGAGATACTTGCGCGACGTGGAAGCCCTGACACCAGCCCACACTTCGTAGCCGCGTCTCAATCCCTCCTCCACAAAGAAGCCGCCGGCAAATCCTCCGGCTCCTACTACAAGCACTCTCTTATTCTCCATAATTTATAACTTTCTAATTTTTCAGTCAATCTTCATCTGAAATCAACCCAAACACATAACCCTGGTCTTTAAGCCATTGCAGACTCTCCGGAAGAGCCTTCATCAGTCGGGGGAAACTTTTCAGGGAATCATGAAACACTATGATGGACCCATCTCGGGTAAAGCGCCTTACGTTGTCAACCACCTGCTGAGGAGTAAGCCGCCAACTGTAGTCGCGTGTCACGAGATCATACATCACTATTCGATAACGCTTTTTCAACGCCATTAGTTGACGCGGCCTGAGCCATCCGTGGGGCGGACGGAAAAGATTTGACCCGGTCAACGCCGCTCCTTCTGCCGCATCGCGCATATATCGTAGCGTCGTGGCACTCGCCCCCTGAATGTGGTGAAGCGTGTGGTTTCCAACGGCATGCCCACGCCTTCTCACCTCTTCCAAAAGTTCCGGGTGACGCTCCACGTTCTGTCCCACCATAAAAAAGGTGGCTTTTACCCCATAGCGGTCAAGCATATCAAGCACCCACGGCGTCACCTCCGGTATCGGGCCGTCATCGAAAGTCAGGAAGACTCTCCTCTTCCCGGCTTCCGACGACTTTATCCTGAACACTGCTCCCGGGAATAATGCCCTGAACCACAACGGCGGTTGCTCGATAAACATGATTATTACCTACTTGCAATAATCCTTACATTTCAAACTCCGGATGCTTACGAGCAAACTCTTCGCTGAGACTCTTTGTGCGGCTCATGTCAAGTTTGTTGTAATTCTCGTATTTCTTGAGCATATCGTCGGTGCCACCCACCTGATGGAAATATTCTATGGCATTGTAGAGCATTGAGTCGACAGTGCGCTCATCCTCTGTGCGTGCGGCATATTCTTCCGGCGACAGACCGGCAAGCTCGTTGGCTATCTCACAATACTTGGCAATCTCCTCAGCATAGCTCTGGAGCGTCTCCTGATTTGGAGACACTGATGTGCTCGTATAGTCGCTGCTGCTCGCATTGCCATAGAGCATATTGTAGTTCTTCTCAAGGTCTTGGGCGGTCACACCATATTTCTGCACCAGTTCCTCAGCTTTCTTCCTGTCGCCACCAAACTGGGTGTAGAGCTCGATGAAATGATGGAACTGGTAGGGTATGAGCCTTGACTCGCGGGTAAGCGACGGACTGCCGAAGCTCATCGCCATCTCGCGGTTGTAGGCAAGATAGGGGGCATAGCGCTCCATCATGTTCCAAAGAATGGTCAGACCCTTGTCGACGAGTTTCTGGTCGTTGAGACGCTTCGGCTGACCCAACTCACAATACACCTGACCCAGGGTAGTCGCTATGCTTAGGTCGTATGGCATCACTTCCTGCTTCAGATTGGCATCCATAAGGTCCACTACCTCAAGTGCTTTCTTGAAGTCTTCCTTGGAGACGACAGAATCTTTCGATATGTCGCCCTGATAGACAAGCTCAGATGCCACATCAAGCATGGAGGAACGGGTGGTAAGCAGCATTCGGCGTGCTGTCTCGTCGAAATACGGGGCTTTCCACTCTTTCATGTCGGCACCTCCCCAGCGGTATTTCTTGGTCACCACATCGTATGCCCTGTCAGTGCGCGCCGGGATACCATCCTGGATGGTCGGCACTATCTGGTGTGCCATGCCAGTGGAACGCAGATAAGGGGTAAAGCCTACATGATAGTCGCTGCCCACTGTGGTTACCCAATAGATAGGTCTTGGCCAACCGTTGGCGGCATTCGTGGCTATGATGTCGAGCATCAGTATCTCTCCGAGACTCAGATAACTCTTATTTCGGTAGGTCTCCGTGTTGCGAAGATCCACCACAATCTCATTCACGATATCGGCAGTGTCTTTTGCAGCCACAAGTCCGCGTTTCACTACAACTTCCTTGTCTACCGGTATCTTTATCACGGCACTCGGCATTGTGGGGTAACCGTTCTCACTCTTGCCCCCTCCCTCATAGATAATCTTGAGGCTGCTGAGCAGGTCGGCGGGAGCACTCTCTCTGCCAAGAATGGTCACGTCCATCTTGCTGTAGGCGTAATCCTCCGGTTTGGCAGTGAAGTCGATCGGTGCTGAGTCATATGCCTGTTGACGCATCTGGTTGGCATACCAGTCGGAGTTAAGATAGCTTAGGTTGACAATCCTGACATCGGGACGCACACCCTCCACCTCCTGGGCATACCATAATGGGAACGTATCGTTGTCACCGTTGCAGAACACAATGGCATTAGGCTCAAGACTTTCAAGATAATTTATTGCAAAGTCGCGGGCAGCATAGCGGTGGGAGCGGTCATGGTCGTCCCATGTCTGGCTCACCATCTGCAAAGGCACCACAAGACCCACGACAGCCGCCAAAATGGCGCAGATGCGCGATTTCTTGCCAAGGCTTTCCGGCTCATCCACAATATTCTCCGGCTGTATCTCCTCATCGGCACCCTTTGACGCATTGTCACGCTTCTTACGGTCTGAATCCACGAAATACATCAGGACTCGCCACAGTGCTGCCACTCCCATGCCTATCCAGATGGCATATGCATAGAATGACCCTGCAAAGGCATAGTCTCGCTCACGCGGCTGGTTGGGCGGCTGGTTGAGATAAAGCACAATCGCTATGCCCGTCATGAAGAAGAGGAAGAACACAACCCAGAACTGCTCTATGCCTCGCTTGCCGGCAAACGATTGCCACACCAATCCAAGGAGTCCGAGGATGAGCGGAAGCATGAAATATACGTTGTGTCCCTTGTTGTCCTTGCCGAGGTCATCGGGAAGAAGACTTTGGTCGCCAAGACGGGAATTGTCGATAAACGGAATGCCTGAAATCCAGTTGCCGGCATCAAGCTCACCAAACTGGTTGTTGATGTCGTTCTGACGCCCAGCAAAGTTCCACATGAAATAGCGAAGATACATGTGGTTGAGCTGATAGTTGAAGAAATATGCAAGGTTTTGCGCAAACGACGGCTTGAATACATATTTCTCCGGATAGCTGAATGTGCCGGTATATTCGTTATATCGTGGTTCCTTCTGAAGGTCATATTCCGGCAACTTGTCGCCGGATATCGGGTCGATGGCATGCACTGCCGTCAACTGGCCGTTCATTGTGTCCAGACGCACCCACTGCTCGTAATACTTGGCATGCTGACGGCTATAGATACGCGGGAAGAGCATATTGAGTTCCGGATTCATCTTAGCCTCCGGCTTGTAGTCGCGCTTCACGTAATAGTCACCATCCCGCATACTGAGGCTGTTGTTGCTTGCCATCTCTTCCTGACTCAGGAATCCATATTCGGAAGTGGGCTGCGCACCCCTCACACCTTTTGCATAGAGTGCCTTCCCGGGTTTGATGATTGGATTGTAGTATGGCGTGTTGAGGATGACGGGGTTGCCATCCTGGGTATATGTCACCGTGTCGCGTGCCACTCCCGTCAACTCCCTCATAGGGGAAGAATAAAGGGTCTCGCCGTATATAAGCGGATTCTCGCCATATTGCTCGCGGTTGAGGTAGGAAGCAAGGTCAAACACATTGTCGGGCGAGTTTTGGTTCATGGGCGTGTCGGCACTCGAGCGGATAAGGATAAGCGCGTAGCTCGAATATCCTACGAAGATTACTGAGATGCCCCACATGGCAACCGTCAGAGCCCTTACTGGGAGATTTGACTTGAACTTTGTGAACATCAGGGTTCCCACTATCAGAAGAAGCACAAAGCCTATCCATATTGTGTTGCCGAAGTAGAATATGCCGGAAACAGCCAAAGCGAGAAGCACTGAGATGCGAATCTTCAGACCGCTCTTCTGGGCATTGAGCTCGTAGAGTGCCCACACGAAGAGGGCTACGGCTGTGATGGCGTAGATTAGCGCACCGCTGTTATAGCTCATGTGGAGCGTGTTGACAAAGAAAAGCTCAAACCTCTGTGCAACCTTGATGAACCCCGGCACAAGACCATAAAGCACAAGGAAAATAATCACAAATGAGATAAGGAGTGTGACCAACGACTTTGTCAGGTTCATATCCTTGTATTTCCTGTAGGCGAACACAAGCACGATGGCAGGGATACAGAGCAGGTTGAGAAGGTGAACCGCCACACTGACGCCTATAATATAGGCTATGAGTATCAGATACCTGTCGGATTGGGGCTGGTCGGCATGGTCTTCCCATTTCAGAATGAGCCAGAACACAAGGGCTGTACAGAATGAGGAGAATGCATACACCTCACCCTCAACGGCTGAGAACCAGAAAGTGTCGCTCCAGCAGTAGGCAAGTGAGCCGACAAGTCCGCTCCCCATAATTGCCACATATTGCTGGATGGATATCTCCTTCTCCTGAGAGTCTTTCACAATGAGACGGCGCACAAGATGCGTGATTGTCCAGAACAGGAGCAAAATGGTGAGCGCACTGAGCAATCCACTCATTGCATTGACCATGACGGAAATATGTGCTGCATCGGAAGCAAAGTTGGCAAAGAAGCGCGCCGTAAGCATAAAGATTGGGTTGCCCGGTGGGTGACCCACTTCCAGCTTGTCAGCCTGAATGATAAACTCACCGCAATCCCAATAAGAGGCGGTAGGCTCAAGGGTGAGCCAATAGGTGATGAGGGCGATGATAAACACAAGCCACCCTCCCACATTGTTGATCAACTGATATTTTTTAGAAATCATTCCGTAGAAATAAATCAGAATGGATAAAATGGAAGCCGCCCACTGCGGCAATAATGCGCAAAATTAATGAAAAACCGCCAATTGCCAAAATAAATATATAA
>CAZRUR010000075.1:0-2084 GCA_964603335.1 uncultured Sangeribacter sp.
CCGTTCCACAGACCGGGAAGCTCGAGAGCCTTGATCTCCACGCCTTCACGGCTCTTCTGGGAGATGAATCCGGTAGCCTTGTCGACATAATCGGGAAGATTGAACTTATTCCCTTTCCAGTCTTTGGTGCTGACCACGAGGTCAACCGGATTGAAGTGGGTAGACTCCTTAAGCATCTTCTGAGCCTCCTTGTTCTTGGGGTCAATCTGAGTAGACTCGAGAATCTGCGGACTTACTGTGCCGTCAGGATTATAGGCGAGGAACGGGCCACCACCGGGCTCACCCTCATTCTTCACCATGCCGCATACGCGGAACGGACGGTTGAGCTTGCAGAAAATGTAGTCTGCTTTCTGCTGAACATCCATGGCGTCAGTGCCGTCGTGAGTGATGCAAAGCACCTTGTGGAGGAAGTCGAGCATCTCGTTGAGTTTCTCATCGGAGGGAACACCCTTTGTCAGCAACTCACAGTATTCATTGGCTTTTTGCTTAACGCCTACCAGCACACCGCCAATCACCTTCTTATAGTTGATTGTGTCCTCACGAAGAGCATCCGGCACAACGTTGTCGATATTCTTGATGAAAATCACGTCAGCATCGAGGTCGTTGAGGTTCTCGATCAGAGCGCCATGACCGCCGGGACGGAAGAAGAGACCCCCGTTCTCGCGATAGGGAGTGCCGTCGAGGTTTGCAGCCACAGTGTCGGTAGAGGGTTTCTGAACACTTGTCGAAAGCTCGTAAACCACATCATATTCATTCTCGAGATGACCCTTAGCCTCTTCAAATTTCATGGCTACGAGAGGAAGATGATCCTCGCTGACAGTGAAATGGACGCGAACCTTACCATCCTTTCCGGCAGCATATTGAGCGCCTTCGGCAAGATGTTCCTCAAGGGCAGTGCGGGAAGTGCCGGGCACCTTGTGGAAAGCGAGGAGAGCCTTTGGCAACTGACCATAGTTGAGGCCTTCCTTCTCGATAAGGACTTTGACTACATCCTTATATCTCTTTCCCTTGATGAGGGAAGCCACGCTCAACCCATAAAGGGAGAGGCAGAGGAAATTCAGCTGTGGGAAGAAAGCGAACTTCTCGATCTCATCGAAGAACTTCTTCATGAAATCGTCTTTGGGTTTCTCATCCTTGCCATTGATGAAGGCAAATGGATTTTTGAACATACGGGAAGCGGCGCCGCTGGCGGGAACCATCTTCAGCACTTTGCCACCTTTGGAAAGGTATTCATCCCACATTGCCTTGGCTTTGTCGACCATCTCGTCAGACAGCACGGAGATGCCGTTGCCGGGAGTGGCAGGGGCTTCGATTTTAAGGAACGGGAACCCCTCGGCAAGCATTTGGAGCTCCTCAGCGAGTTTCTCTTCGGAGATGCCTTTCGATTTCAGAATCTCAAGGTCGATTTCATTTAATTCCATATCTATCTAAATTTTAGGTTTGGGTTTTCAAAGGATTTGTCATCTTGACAATTTGTCATCTTGACAATTTGACAATTTGACATCATGACAATCTGTCTATTTGACTGAGTCGATTGATTCAATCATCCGGCGGCAGGAGTCGATTTTCTGGGAGAGCATCGGGATGGTAGCCTCCAGGCGATGGTTGTTTCGTTGCGCGACATAAAGATTATATGTGGCGGCAATCATCTCCTTCTGGTCGGCTGGGAGGGTGTATGATCCTGTCTTGCCCCCCTCCATATATGTGACGGTGAGGGCATCGGGCATATTCTCCGCGATAAACATACCGACAGAATCGGCAGCTGAGCCGTAGAAGCAGACTGTGTTCAGGCTCCCGGCGCGATAGTTGAGCGCCTGATCGTGTGGCACCACCTTTGTCTCAACGCTTTCAGAGCCATTGCTGACACTCAATTGGTTGAAATGCTTCCCGGAAAGGACCGCTATGAGTTCGAAACGCTCATCTTCTGTAATACGCGCCACAACCCCTGTTTGTTTAAGGGGATAGCGGTTTTTCCATCCATTATATATGTAATACCCCTCCACTTGGCGCGGATTCGAGACATATTCAAAGTTTGATATCATCTCGCCCACCTCAGCCTGGGAAGAACTCAACTCAGAGGTGGC
>CAZRUR010000075.1:2184-11560 GCA_964603335.1 uncultured Sangeribacter sp.
CCAATCACCACCACATCCTCTTTCGACACCTTCTCCGGCGATGACTGCATATGATATTCCCCGGCAGAGATCTTTGGTCCCTCTGTCTTTACAGTGGTTTCCTCCACATAAGTCGACAGGAATTTGCCCGGGTCAATCTTCTCATCCGCCATATCGGCGAAGAATTCGTTGGCAAATTTATAACCTGCCTTGGTGATGAGTTTCATAAGGGTTGCCTCATCAATCTCGATCTTACGGTTTTTTGCGCGACGTTCAAGGAGCTCCTTGCCTAATTCAGCACGGCGTTGAAGGTCTTCGTTAAGACTCTGCTTGATTTTATTGCGTGCCTTAGTGCTGACCACGATGTTGAGCCAGTCGGCCTTTGGAGTCTGGCTTGACGATGTAAGGATCTCAACAGTGTCGCCGTTGTTGATGCGGTAAGTGATTTTCTTATGCTGACCATTGACCACGGCCCCGGTGCAATGTGCGCCTACGTTGGAGTGGATCTGGAAAGCGAAATCGAGCACAGTGGCTCCGGCACCAAGACGGAACAGGTCGCCTTTCGGAGTGAAGGCAAACACCTCCTTTCCGTAGACGTCCATGCGCATATCCTTCATCAGCTGCATAGGCCCGGTTTCGGCAGTCTCAAGGATGTCGCGGATGTTGTTCATCCATTGGTCGGTGCTGTCGCTCTTAACGCCCTTGTAGCGCCAATGTGCGGCAAGACCTTTCTCAGCCACAAGATCCATACGGCGGGTGCGGAACTGCACCTCTACCCATTTAGAGCCGGGTCCCATCACCGTGGCATGAAGGCTCTCATAACCGTTGCTTTTGGGAAGCGAGATCCAGTCTTTCATACGGGCTGGGTTGGCGGTGTACATATCCGCCACAATGGAATAAGCGAGCCAGCAGTCGCTTTTCTCCTTCTCGCGTGGAGTGTCGATAATCACTCGGATTGCGAAAAGGTCGTAGATGCCGCCAAGGTCCACTTTCTGTTTCTTCATCTTGCTCCAGATGGAGGAGATGGATTTTGTGCGTCCCTTGATGTCGAACTTAAGGCCGGCAGCCTCGAGCTTTCCCTTCACCGGGTCGATAAACGATTTTATATAGGCGTCGCGGCTACGTTTTGTCTCGTTGAGCTTGCGTGCAATCTGGGTGTATATCTCGCGGTTGGTATATTTCAGCGATAGATCCTCAAGCTCACCCTTAATCTTGTATAGACCGAGTCGGTGGGCGAGCTGAGCATAGAGATAGTTGGCCTCAAAAGCCACGTTGCGCACCCATTCCTGGTCGGGATGATGGTTGATTGCGCGCATCAGCACGAGGTTGCGGATAATCATGATGATTATGACGCGGATATCGTCGGCAAGAGAGAGCAGCAAACCTCTGAAATTATCCTGGTTTACAGCGTTGTTCTTGCTTGAGAACTTATCAACGGCAGAAAGACCCTTAAGCAGACCAGCCACATCTTCTCCCCAGTTTTTCTCAACTGTCTGGATGTCGGTTTGTCCGTCGGTCAGAAAAGGGTATAGACCGATAGCGAGAAGAATATTATGGTCAGGCTCAATTGCTTGGGCGAATAGGAGGGCAGACTTAAGAGTAAGAATCGCGTTGGAGAGTCCCTTAGAGTTATGCGCATGGGGAGATCTCTTCATTCCGTCGAGCATAAGGGCACGAAAACGCTTTTTCTCCTGCGGATTAAAGCGAGATTCGGTGAATTCCTTTAAGTCATTAAGAAGAGAGAGACACTCACATCGTTCGGTGAAACTTAATTTATCTACCTTATCGATTTCCATACTCTGATTTATAATGTTTTACGAATCTTGAGCGATTCGGTTTCCATTTGTAATGCAAAAGTAAGAAAATTAAGTCAGAATGACAAATAAAAGTTGAGAGTTGAGAGTTGAGAGTTGAGGGGAGGTTAGAAATTGCGGATGAATGAGAAGATAGTGTCGTAGGCTGCGGTGCGGGCTGGTTCGCGGCTGAGGATAAGGTCGTGGATGCCACTGTCGATGGCGCATACCACTCTCACAGTGCCCAATTTCACGCCACGCTCTTGGAGCATCGTGGGGTCGAGCACTGCGTCGCCTGTCTGGAACTCAGGAGTGTAGTTGCAACCGTCGATCTTACGGCTGCTGTGCATCACGAGGATTGGCACTGCGATATTCTTCCTGTTTTTCAGAAGTTTGCCCTGTGCAGAACTGATGGCATTTATCCAAGAGGTGGTGACGGGGGAGAATAAATCATCTTCCAGTCGGTGTTGTAGGTCCATTCACCATAATATTCTTTCAGCAGACTGTGGGCATAACCATCGCAGTGACTTTGTTTTATCTTCGTGTTCTTAAAGATTTTGCCATAGAAGCCCACAACTGGTATGGCTATATGACGCATAAAAGATGAGAAATTCCACGCCAGGAAAGGGGAGTCGGTTACTATTCTGTTCACCTGTATATCCTTACCTTTCAACGCTCCGTATAGAGCCACTGTAAGCCCTCCTGTGCTGTGTCCTCTCAGATCCCAAGCACCTGCAATGGAGGTAAGAAAGAGAAGGGATAGCAACAATGGAAGTTTTCGCATATGAGTTATATCAATGAGTGAAACTTACAATGAGATAACACGAAATATTATGAGATTGTTGTGAGGAAGCCAAACATTGAAAAGCAATGCAGACTCCGGCAAAGATAGCCGGAGTCTGCTTCATCAGGGTTTTATGTGTGAAATTAGTGGAATTATCAGAATCTCCCTCTGCCACCACCGCCGCCGGGAGGAGGTCCGCCAGGTCCACCGCCAGGTCCGCCACCCGGAGGTCCTTGGAACATGTCAGACTCGCCGTCGGGACCTTTACCTTTCTTCTTGAGAGTATTGAAGTTCCATTGCAGACTAACCATTACGTAGCGTGTGAGGTCGTTGTATCTGCTGTCGACGATAGAGTTCGCATTTACAGAGCGGCTGATATTCTTTTTCTGACCGAGGATGTCGTAAGCCCTCACGGAGAGCGTCAGCGACTTGTCGGAGAGGAAAGAATATGACAGCTGTGCATTCCAGAGCCATTGGTTGGAATCATATCCTGCCGAATAACCGGAGGAGCTGGAGAAGTCGATGTCTGTGTTGAATTCCAATCCAAACGGCAGGTAAAGGGAGGCGTCAGAGCGGAAACCATATGAATGGGTCTCGCGGCTCGGCTGGGCTGGGAGGGAGTTGGTGACGCTTCCGTAGGTATATGTCGGGTTGAACGACATCTGGAACACGTCGCAGGAGAACGTCAATCCGGCAGAAGGGGATAGTGACAGATTGCCACTGCGGTTGAAATCGCCGTTGATATAGCTCGGAGTGTTGGCATATCGTGCGAAGAGACGGGCATTGAAACGCCACTTGCGGTTGGTGAATGGGCGGTTGATCATACCCATACCCATGATATTGAAGTTGCCGTTGACGTTGCTGTAGGTTGTGGTTCGTCCACCGGTCTCGCTGTCGGTAGTGGTTCTTGACACCACGGTGTTGAGGGCAAACGAAGCGTTGAGCATCGCGAAGATGGCTTGTTGCGAGGCGGTGCGGAAATCATTGAAATGGAAACCGATGTTTTGGGTGAAGGTCGGTTTCAGGTCAGGATTACCGACAACGATGTTCAAGGGGTCAGACACGTCAGCCACCGGTTGCAACTGGGTCATCGACGGCTGCGAGGTGCGTGCGCGGTAAGTGGCACGGATTGAAGACCTCTCACCAAACTTGTAGCGCAGGTTGGCAAAAGGTGATACGTTCCACACCCAACGCTCAGGAATGTTGCGGGCTGAGTTGATAAGGTCCTCACTCTTGCTGCTTGACGGAGAGAAAAGGAGACCACCGTCGAAGTTGAGGTTTTTCGACACCTTGCGGTAGCCAATCTGGAGTTCCTGTGTGAAGAACTTATTTCGGAAGCTGTTGCTGAGAGAATCAAGGAAAACAGCCCCGGCGGGAGCCTCTGTCAGCATTGGGGGGATGAATCCGTCCATGTTCTCAGGGTCATCGAGCTGATAAGTGAGCTTGTCTGCATTGTTCCATTGATACTTTATGTTATAGGCAAACTGCAGGAAGTTGCCTTTTCTCACATCACCCAGGGGCTCAGTCCATGACAGACGTCCGTTGACCGAGTTTGACCAAGTATGATTATCGATGAAGCGGTATAGCTCCTCATCATTGTCATGGCGAAGGTAATACACGATGTCGCTCCAAGTGGTTGATTTCTCGTGGGTGTTGGAGAATGTATATTGTGCCTGAACGCTGAAAGAGCGTCCCTTCTTTTGGGAGAAATTGTGGTTATATATAAGGTTGCCGGAGGTCTCGAAGCTGTTGCCTTTATTGGTCTTGGCATTGATATTGTTGTTGACTCTTTTGCGGTCGCTGTCGCCGGCACGCAGGATAGAGGAGTCGTTTGACTCAGACTCGCGGAAATTCAAGCTGAAACGGGGACGGAACTCAAACGTGTTGTTCTCGTTTGGTTTCCACTGGATTCTGAAGTCAGAACTGATGTTGTGGCCTTTGTCGCGAGTGCGTGATCCGGCGTCCTGATAGCTTACAGAGTCGGGGAAGAGATATTGGGTTGCAGTCTGGCGAGTGGACTTGCGGTCGGTATGTGAGTAAAGCACGTTACCTCCGATGCGGAAAATCTCATCGTTTCCGACGTTGAAGTTCAGACCGAGACGCTGGGCGTTGGTGATACCGCCGCTGCCGCCGAAGTCGCGGAAACGACCCTGACCTCTGTCGGAGAAGCCCATCTCGTTGATGTTGTTGAAGCCTCCGAGGAGCGTCACCTGGTTGCCGTTGCTGAAATTGTTGATTACGAAACTTCCCTGATAGCGGTCGTCAGTACCATATCCGGCAGCCACGTTGCCAAACCAGCCGTTGTTCATGTCTTTCTTCACGGTGAGGTTGATGACGGTCTCCTCCTCGCCATCGTCTACGCCAGTGAGACGTGCAAGGTCGCTCTTGCGGTCAACCACCTGCACCTTGTCAACCATATTGGCAGGGAGGTTTTTGGTAGCCATCTGTGGGTCATCACCGAAGAATTCCTTTCCATTGACGAGAATCTTGGTGATAGATTTACCGTTGGATGTTATTGAGCCATCGCTTCCCACTTCCATACCCGGCATCTTCTTTATCAGGTCGTTGACGGTAGCGTTTGGAGCGGTATGATAGGAGCCGGCGTTAAACTCCATGGTGTCTTGCTTGGCGACCACGGCTGCCTTGATGGCAGTAACCACAGCCTCGTTGAGCGTTACAGCACTTTCAGAAAGGGTGATGTTGCCGAGGTCAAGGGTTTCTGTGGAGTCTTTGATCTCAATGTTTTTGCCTATGTCGTCCATGCCGGTCATAGAGACGACGAGGGCATAGTTGCCTTTCTTAAGGTCTTTGAAAACGAAATCACCGTTGTCGGAAGCAATCTGATAGATAGCCCTGAAGGTGTCGGGGAGGGCAACCAGTTGCACGGCGGCTCCAGGTAGGGCACCACCGTCGGTATCGGTGATTCGTCCTTTGATAGAAGCAGCCCATGTGGTGGCACACATGGCTGAGAGCAATATTAGCGGCGTTAGCCGTGATTTCTTCATCTTTGTTTAGACTGTTTATAGTAAAGATTCGATAATGTGACTTTATCTTGCAAAAAAGGTTTAAGTTGGGGAAATAATAAAATTGCTGCGGCCCATAGTAAATGTATTTGTGTTTATAATAGATTTATAGTTAGTGTTTTATGTATGATTATATACCAGAATTAAGGGCTTTTTGCGATGGCGAAAAGGTGAATAAAAGGGATGAATGGGCATATTGTCCGCATGAAAAAATTTTAAAATGTCGTGAACGGGAAATTTTTCTTTTGTAAACCATACGTAAAAAAATGACAGTCGGCTATTGCCGACTGTCTGAGGGTGGAAGATGGGGCTCGAACCCACGACCTACGGAACCACAATCCGTCGCTCTAACCAACTGAGCTACATCCACCATGTTGCTTATCCGGAATCGTCCACTAAAGGCTTCGCAAGGACTCTCCCGAAAAGCGATGCAAAGTTAGGCACTTTTTTTGAAACCACCAAATTTTTCCACAATAAATTTTAAGAATAAATTTAGGTGGTGTTATAAGGTATTCATTAATAGACGTTTTTTAAAGTAGTCGCGTCATAGTGCCCATATCAGAGTGACAGCGCCGAAGTTGCTGATCCAGTATGAAAATTATGTTGTTATATTTCTTTTGTTATTACATCTCCCCACTGTTCTGTATTCAAAGAGTTTATGTTTAAATTTAAATTTCCAAGAACAGGCGGTACGGCAGAAAGGAAGGGACCTATTACGGTTATTTTATGATTTGGAGTAGGTTTGATTGTTTCTGCATCCACAGTATTAGTATAGGTGCTCTCATCATCAAAATTCACAGTAAATTCAAATTGAAGAAGTGACACTTCTTGTCCAGTTTTCGGTGATGCAAAAGTATAGAAAAAGAATAATTCACCCGTTTCGGTATAGGCTGGGTTCTCTAATGTGAATTTGGATAGATTTAATGATGAAGCACCAGCATGTTGAATAGATATAGATTTATCCGTAATTGTATGAGTGCCAAAGAAATCAAATTTTGTGAATGTTATATTTTTGATAGAAGTATTCTCAGGCATGTCTGTAGAACTCTTGAAAGCTACACGGCAAACTATTCTTTCAAGTGTAATTTCTTCATTTACTTCTTCTGCACCTTTTGTAATTCCTTGATTGAAATAAGCAAAGCAATCATAATTCTCATTATTAAAGCATTTTTCATCAACTTTTGTATTTCCATTTCCATATGTGGAAAAATCTATAAATGAACGCATATATATTTTTTCGCGTGGATCTTCAGTATTGTAATATTTATCGTCATACAGGTCATTGGAATTAGGTTGGGAAGTAGCTGGAATATAGTCTGCAAAAACGATATAACTATAATCATCTTCAGGTACTTCAAAAGTGAAAGTTTTGCTTTCTTCAGCAGTAACGATTGCTTCTTGCCTTTCAAATAATGTGCCCTCTTGTAACGTTTTACCAGTATAAAGTATCGCGGAATAGCGGAGGACGTGGTCGTTGTCCGCGCGGGTGGAGGTGGCGGCATCGGGGCAGGAGATGTTGAGGGTGATGGTCTGGCCCTTAGATTCGGTGTTGTTTGGCTGGTCGATGACATCTGTTGATGAGCAGCCGGTGGTGATGGCTGTCAGGCAGCCAATGAGTAAGGCTGGCAAGCATATCGTCATGATGCTTGTCAAATGTTTGATGTTCTTTGTCATTATGTTTTGGGTTTTAAATTTCATTCTATGTTGAGCTTAAGTTGTGAATATGTTTAAGAGGAGAATACTAAAGTTCAATTATGATCTCGCCGTCCCAGATGTTGTTGATATTGAAACTGCCGGTATAGTAGTCGGTCAACATCTCGCCGGTAATCGTCGTGAGTTTTCCTCGCTCTATAGGAAACTCGATGGGTTGAGATCTCGACACTATCATTCTTGCGGAGTTGAACACCAATACCCGTGTGGCGACAGTCTGTGCACTCTCACCGACAAACACCGATCCGCTGATTATCTTTCCGTCTGATGGTGGTTGCTCTGGAAACTGAAAGTAGTATTCCGGACTTTGGTGATAGTTGGAAGGCTCACTTCTCCCTACATTGAAAATGTAGGCAATGCGGCATTCAAATGAGAGGCAGATGGAATAGGTCTCGCCCTTGCCGATTGCGTCTTGGACATGGGCGTAAAACTCGCTGAAGTCGGTGGCGCAAAACTCAAACCTGCCAATCGGGGAGGTGAGAGTCAATGGGATCACAACCTTTGCGTTCCATTGGTCTTTATATTCCTGAAGGTTGATGTCGGCCTGAGCAAAGCCACACACCATCTCCCCGCTCCATATTATATGGTTGTCAACACGGGTTATCTCGTTAATATTCCCGGTATTATAATAGGTTCCAGGCGTTTCGGCAGTGTCTGCACAATCAAGCCACGCCGACACCTTATAATTCACGGCATTGAAATCGAAAGGCATTATGAGGCGAATGTTTCCCTCGCGATATTCCTCTGCCGTGAGGTAATGCTCGCAACGGCCATGGGTGTTGCCGTTTCTTGTAAACTCCACAATCAATCGGTAGCCACCATCGTAAGTGCTACTCTCTGCCTTTGTTAACGACACTTCCTGAGGTTGCCATGACAGGTCAATGCTCACCTCCAAGCCAATCTGCACAAGAGTGGGGTCAACACCGTCGCCATCGGGATAGGTGTGGATACATCCCGACAGTAGCAGAAATTGCATAAGAAGCAGTGTGCTGATAATATGTTTGCCGACATTCCTCATCTTGCGTGTTTACAGGTTAAAGTGATATACAAGACTGATTTCAAGTCGGTCAACACCCCAGTAGATGGTTTGCCGGGCATCGATTTTGGCACCGTTGTCAATATTGTAGTAGCGGTCATACTTCATATTGACATACCCGGCACCAATAGAGAACTCCGCATTCAGATAATCATTAAGGCGAAGGGAATAGCCATAGCTGATGCCACCATCCAGCAGAGGTGTGTTTATGTCTTGATAGCGTATGTCGTTATACTTCAGGTTATACCAAGCCACACCGGCGTGGATGCCGAAAAAGTGTCCACTGCCGGGACGTTTCAGCCAGTAGCGGAATTCCGGTTGAAGCGCAAGGGTGCGCAAGGCATACTTGTCGCTGATGAAATAAGGTGACCACCACACCGGAAGGTCAATTGAGAAACGGTTGCCGACCTGCACTTCTCCCCCAAGGTTGGCAATACCGGCAGCCCAGGGCACTATGTTTGTCTTCACAGCCAAGAATCTGCCCTCTGTATTTTGTGAATAGTCAGGCTTTCTTAATCTTGGAATCCGATTTTCGCGCACAACAAGACTGTCAACCTCTGAATGTTGACTTATCACGCTGTCGGTGGGGAGGGTGGAAGACAGCGTCAATAATATCATTGAAGCGACAATCATCTAAACTGCGATGTCAGGTTATATGCGTTAGAAGAAAGGAAATGTGACGGAAACACATTCCCTTATGATGATGCAAAGTAAATACATTTAATTTTCATGTGCAAATTAATTTCAATAAAATGTGCGGACAAATATGTATGACGCGTGGATTGTTATTGGTTGTTTGGGATATTATGTGTAAATTTGTCACCTCAAACCTATAAACGACATCATAAACACATATCATAAATCATGAAACTAAGAAAATTACTTCTTATCCCGGCATTGGGGTTGATTTCTACAGCCAATGCGCTTGAAATCGGGAGTCCTTCGGGAAATCTGATGGTGACCACCACCGAGGGTCCTGACGGCAGTATCCTCTATTCGGTAGTTTGACAGCACCTCGCCAATAATTTTTTGATTGACATATTTGTATATG
>CAZRUR010000076.1:0-11549 GCA_964603335.1 uncultured Sangeribacter sp.
TCAGCCCTGTTTCCTTCAATTAAAACAACAATAACAACTTTTTCAGAACGCTTATAGCAGTATATCTTTTGCTAACCTCCGTAGAGGATTTTTTCTTTTCTTTGTGTGAGTGGCTTTATCAGCCCTTTCACATCATTATAACATTGGCACCTTAAAAAAGGTTTATAACATTGTAAAAATTTTTCAAAAAAATTTACAATTCGCTCCAGAAACCTTATGAAACCATATCCATATAAATCTCGAGAACAGTCTCAACATCTTTAATTTCAGGCTGGCAGTCTATCTCCGGCACTCCCGGTTTGGTGAGCAATGTAAAGTTTGGTCTGCCAGCAACGGCATTCTTTTTGTCGTGGCTCATAAGCTCAATCAGCATGGGGATATCATCACATTTCACTCCGGTGCGCGGGTACCACTCCTTCAACACTGCATTCAGATAACGGTGAAGTTCGTTGGAGTCATATCCCTTAAGCATATGGCTTAGGATAAGTTCAACAAGCATGCCGTGAACCACCGCCTCTCCGTGGGCCAGCGGTGTGCCGCGCTTGAACGACAGGCTCTCAAAGGCATGGCCAGCAGTATGACCGAAATTCAGTATCTTCCTCAACCCCTTTTCCGTGGGGTCTTGACGCACTACATCTTCCTTTATCTCCACGCAACGGTGCATAAGTCTCTCAAGCAACACATAATCTCCCGTCACCTTCTCAACATCAAGCAACTGATTATAGAGGTTGGCATCTGCAATCAATCCGGTCTTTATCATTTCGGCATATCCCGACATTATCTCGCGTCGCGACAATGTGTGTAGCGGCAACGAGGATATTATCACCTCAACCGGCTGATGAAACGACCCAATCTCATTCTTAAGTCCGTTATAGTTGATTCCGGTCTTCCCTCCGGTGGCGGCATCCACAGCCCCAAGAAGTGTGGTGGGGACATTCACAACCCGTATGCCGCGCTTATATGTGGCAGCCGCAAAACCTCCTATATCCGTAATCAATCCGCCTCCAATGTTTACAACCAGACTCTTGCGCGTGGCACTGCATCCCTCCAGGCCATCCCATATCTTCATCACCGACGCCAGGCTCTTATTGTCTTCCCCAGGCTCTATAACCACCTTCCCGGCTTTCTCCACAACTCCGGAATTGGCAAGCAATGGCATCACTGCCTTATCCACATTGCTGTCGGTCACCAACGTAATGGTGGCTGGATTCAGCTTCCCAACTGCCTCGTCAAGACGCACGGCAAGCACCCCCTTGAGATTCTTCTCAAGCCAGTCGGCAAACTCCTTCATCGAGCCGAAAATCATGTCGGCATTCTCTTTCTCAAACTCTTTACGCGGAATAGGACCCGTGGTGACTGCGATGGTGAAGAAGCCGGCTGCCTTCCCTGCCCGCACTCCAAGCGGTGCATTCTCCACCACTATCACCTCACCGGCATCAACCCCGGCCTTCTCAGCCCCCTTCAGATATGGCTCCGGATCCGGTTTCCCATGCTCCACATCCATTGCTGTGACCCGCTTTCCTGCATCAAATGCCCCGGGATAGTCGCGGTTCAACCCGTTGAGCAGACTGCTCTGGGCTGACCCCGTCACAAGCACCCGGTCCACTCCCCTCTCCCTAAAGATGCGCAACATCATGTCGGCGCCCGGCATAGCTCTTTTCTCTCCGGAAGCCACAAAAAGTTCCGCCTTACGGGCATACAAATCCCTTTTTTCTTTCTCAGTTGCTTCCCTTCCACATTCCCTCTTGATTATCAGATTGATGGTGTCACCACCCGTCATCCCCTCATAAAGGTAAAACTCATCTGGGTCGGTAGCTATCCCCATCTCCGTAAACATCTGATGCCATGCCTTGGCATGATGTGGCATAGAGTCGTAAAGCACCCCATCCATGTCGATAAGGGCGGCGCGCACTGCGTTTGGAAAGGTCGGTTTCATCTTTTGTATCGTATGTTTTTCTATTCAACGTAAAAAACATACGATTGATTATTTTCCGCGTCAAATTTTGCTGCCGTCGCGATGAAGACAAGCCATCCATGTTTCAGCTCACGCATTATGTTGACGTGCACATCCTCATCAAGATTGGCTGAGATTTCCCTCTCGCTTAAACTCAACATCCTTCGTATGGATATTGACGTCCGCCCTCATCGACGGGGTATTTAAACCATAAACCAATTTGGCAGTCAAATAAATAAAACATAATATGGCTATGAAAAAATTACTGTTAGGCGCCCTTATGTTTGCTGGCGTTAGTTTTGCAAGTCAAGCAGCCGATGTCCCCACTTTCCCCGGTGGTGAAGAGGCTCTCAACAAATATATCTCCGACAACCTCAAATATCCGGAGGCTGCCAAGGAGATGGGCGTGGAAGGAATTGTCAATGTTGGCTTTATCGTAAACACAGATGGCTCCATCGGCACCATCAAGATTATCCGTATGGTCGACCCTGACCTGGAGCAAGAAGCCATTCGTCTCGTAAAAAATATGCCGGCATGGACCCCTGCCGACAAAAACGGCTCTCCCGTTGCCGCCCCTGCTGAGGTGGCTGTCCCTTTCGTCCTCGAACAGTAAAAAAAGTATAAAGTATAAAGTTAAAAGAGGGCTGGAATCATGGCGATTCCAGCCCTCTCTATACTTTAAACTCCAACCTTATTTCTTTTCTTCATCCGGAAGAACCGAAGCCTTAAGGGTTACCACCACCGCGTCTGATGGCTGAAGTCCAAGCTGGCTTACCCTCGGACCAAACAGCCCGCGTGCCGGTGTGATAAACTTACCGGTCTCGCCACTCTTCATGGCCTTAAGCATATCGTTGATAGGAGCCACGATATTTCTTGCCCCAATCTTACCCTTTGATGGAAGCGGTGCATTGAGTTCCTTCCCTCCTACTGTTGCCAAGGAAAGATCCATCTTAACATTGTCTCCCTCCTTAAGGGCCACACTGTCGGTCTTCACTGTGATCTCGCCATACACATCATCGGCTATCTTGGAAAGCTTCAGGTTTGATGCCTCCTGTGAAAGAGTCTCTGTGGCAGCGGCTTTGTCGCGCTCCTCCTTCTGCTCGTTAAACTTACCCATAATCTTGTAGAACTCACGCTGCATTGCCTGGGTGTCGCCGATGGAATCTGAGTTTACTGCGTTGGCAAGGCTCCCTACAAACACGCGCTTGTTAAGCTCTACGTCATAGTCTTTCTTGAATTGCTGGATGTTCATTGCCATCTGCATACCGAGGAACAGACCCTGGTTGTAGGCCTCATCACCACCCTTGACTGCGTTGATACCGGCCTGAACGCCCTGGATGTATGCCTTCTTCGACTGCGACTCTGCAAGAGTTGTGTCGCGCTCCGACTGACGCTGATATTCGGCACCCCTCATTTGTCCGAAATAATACATCAGTGAGTCGGCTGATGTGGCATTCTTTATCTCTGAGAGTGTCTTCCCGTCTGTGCCGGCGCCACCCTGGCAGGCTGCAAGCATCAAGCCGGCAGCGGCTATTGTAAGTATTGACTTGATTTTCATCTTGTGTTAATTCAATTATTGTCTTATTTCTCTTTTTGATAAATCTATTTGTGCTATTGTGTCGTTTAATGCAGGAGCATCTGCAGTGGCTGGTTCTGAAATGACAACATCCACTGTCTGACCTTTCGGCACCATATTGTCGGTGGTGCGCCCTTGGCATGACGCCAGCAAAAGCACCATAGTCGCGGCCACCATAATGGCGACTCGCGGCATCTTATTTCCTTTAGTCATTAATCTCAATTCACTTTGATCAACTGCACTTCAAAGATAAGCGGAGCGTTCGGTGGGATTGGTCCGCCAGGGGTGCCCATCTCGCCGTATCCAAGTTCTGAAGGGATATAGAAGATTGCTACTCCACCCTCCTGCATCAGCTGAAGGCCCTCAGTCCAGCCCTTTATCACGCGGTTAAGGGGAAAGGTTGCCGGCTCGCCACGGTCTACGGAATTGTCAAACACTGTGCCGTCGGTAAGTCTGCCTACATAATGTACTGTCACATTGTCGGATGCTGACGGACGTGCTCCAGTGCCTTCCTTGACGATGACATACTTCAACCCAGACTCTGTAACCATATAGGTGGAGTCGTTGATGTTGGGGCTCGTGCTCTTCCTTGACTCGTCGTTGAAGAAATTGGCATTGTAGGCGCGTGTCGTCGTGTCGAGCGCTATCGACTGCTGCACTGCTGCCACCATCTCCTCTGCTGCGGCGCTGTCTTCTGCTTTCTCTGACTTATTGCCGCCGCATGACGCCATGCCTCCGGCAATAACCACTGCGGCGGCTGCAAGCCCCACAGTCATAAAATGTTTTCTCATCTTGTGTTATGTTGTTAGTATCATCTTGTCATGTTTAAAGGCCGGTGGCACTCTCTTGCGCCACCAACCTTCTGACGCTAAAATCCAAAGCTTATTTCTTTACTACCTTGATTAGTTCTACATCGAATATCAATGTGGAATGAGGCGGTATCGCATTGGGCACTCCCTGCGGACCATAGGCGAGGTCGGAAGGAATGAAGAATGTGTTTTTGCCACCCTCTTTCATAAGCTGTACGCCCTCGGTCCAGCCGGGGATGACACGGTTCAGAGGAAATGTGGCTGGCTCGCCTCGGCTTACGGAGCTGTCGAACACTGTGCCGTCAAGAAGCTTGCCGGTGTAGTGCACTGTAACCTCGTCTTCGGCTGTTGGCTGTGCACCGGTGCCCTCTTTGTCTACGATATACTGCAGTCCGGAAGCAGTGACCTTTACTCCCTCCTTCTTGCTGTTCTCGGCAAGGAATTTCTCCCCTACAGCACGGATCTCGGCAGCCTTCTTGGCGGTCAGTTCCTGTAGATATTCCTGTATGAGCTTGTTGGCTTCCTCTGCCGTAAGTTTTGTCTCTTTTCCATTGAAGGCTGCATCTACGGCCTCCTCAAAATCTGTTTTCTCTATCTTTTCTATTCCCATAGCACGAAGCTGTTGACCGATGGCCATGCCCCATGCATAACTTAACTTATCCATTTTTTATAATAATCTTAATGCTCACCGTGCGCCAATCGTTTTCGCACACGGTTTTCGGGTTATACCAACATTATAACGCTTTTCTTCCCCAATTTGTTATATCATCTTCTTATATCTACCTATTTCCTAAAACAAAAAAACGAAATCCGAAGAACGAAAAACCATAATCGAAATCCGAAAAACTGAAAACTTTTTCTTACCTTTGCGGATTATGAAAGAATTTACCGACACCGACATAGACCACATCAAGCAACTCATTGAATCGGAAGACAGCAATGAGGCGCGCAAGGAAGTCAGCGAGCTGCACGCCGCCGACATCGCCGAGCTGTTCCAGTCGCTAAACCTCCGGGAGGCAGAATGGCTATTCAACCTCATCGACGACAATGAGAAGAAGGCGGATGTCCTTATGGAACTCGACGAGAATGACCGTAAGAAAGTGCTCGAGGGGATGGACCCCGAGCAAATCGGACATTTCATCGACCTCCTCGACACCGACGACGCCGTTGACCTTATCCAGGAACTCGACAAGGAAGACCGTGAGGAAGTAATCCAGCATATCGACGACGTTGAGCAGGCTGGCGATATCGTCGACCTCCTCCAATATGACGAAGACACCGCCGGCGGCCTTATGGGCACTGAGATGATTATGGTCAACGAGAATCTCTCGATGCCTGACTGTCTGCGCGAGATGCGCCGTCAGGCGGAAGACCTTGACGACATATATTCTGTATATGTCGTTGATAATGACAACCGTCTGCAGGGTGTCCTCCCTCTCCAGAAGATGATCACCCACCCCTCCGTGTCGAAAATTAAGCTCGTCATGGAGACCCATCCCGTGTCGGTAAAGACCGACACTCCCATCGATGAGGTGGCTATCGATTTCGAGAAATACGACCTTGTGGCGATGCCGGTAGTCGACAGCATCGGAAGACTCGTCGGACAAATCACCGTAGACGACGTCATGGACGAGGTGCGTGAGCAGAGCGAGCGCGACTATCAGTTGGCTTCCGGTATCTCCTCCGACGTCGATGCAAGCGACTCCGTGTTTGCCCAGACAAAGGCACGCATCCCATGGCTCCTTATCGGCATCATCGGCGGCATCGTCAACTCTCTGATCCTCGGTGGATTCGAGGCGCAGATTGCGGCGGTCACTGCCCTGGCAATATTCATCCCTCTTATCGGTGGCACCGGTGGCAACGTCGGTGTGCAGGCTTCTGCTATCGTGGTGCAGGGTCTCGCCAACGGTCGCCTCGACATCAAGAACTCTGCCTCTCAGATTGGGCGTGAATGTCTCGTGGCGATGATGAACGCAATCGTAATCTCCACAGTGGTTTTCCTTTACATCTTCTTCACCCAGCCTTCAGGAATAAAATATACTGTGGCTTTGGCGGTGGCTGCTTCCCTCTTTGCGGTGGTGATTTTTGCAACCGTATTCGGAACCCTGGTCCCCCTCACCCTGGAGCGTCTGAAAATAAACCCGGCCCTCGCCACCGGCCCCTTTATTCAAATCACTAACGACGTGGTCGGTCTCCTTATCTACGTCGGTATGTCGTCCTGGATGCTCAAATTTTTCAGTTGATATGGGAAAGATTGCAGAAACTCCTCTCATGCTCCAATATCTGGAGATGAAGAAAAAACACCCGGATGCCATCCTCCTCTTCCGCGTAGGTGATTTCTACGAGACTTTCTCTGACGACGCCATCGCGGCAAGCGAGATTCTCGGAATCACCCTTACCCGGCGTGCCAACGGTAAGGCTCAGTCGGTGGAGCTCGCCGGTTTCCCACACCATGCCCTCGATTCCTACCTCCCCAAACTCGTCCGCGCCGGTCGCCGCGTCGCTATCTGTGAGCAACTCGAAGACCCTAAACTCACCAAGAAATTGGTGAAGAGAGGGATAACCGAACTCGTCACCCCGGGTGTCAACACATCTCCTGGTGCTCTCCAGACCAAGGAAAACAATTTCCTCGCAGCCATTCATATCGACAAGACATCTGTCGGTGTCGCATTCCTCGACATCTCTACCGGCGAATTTCTGTGTGCCGAGACCTCACCTCAGGAGGCTGACCGTCTGCTTGCAAACATGGCTCCAAAGGAGTTGCTCCGCATGCGGGGCACCCGCGATTACTACTCCTCCCATTTCACCTACAAATGCAGTGTCTTTGAGCTCGATGACTGGGTCTACACTACCGACGCAGCAGAGGAACGACTGCTGAAGCAGTTCTCCACATCTACCCTCAAGGGTTTCGGTGTGCAGGATATGCCCGCTGCCATAATCGCCGCCGGAAGCATTCTCCATTACCTCGACCTTACAAGCCACACTAAGATATCACACATCACTTCTCTCGCTCGCGTCGACAACCGCCGCTTCATGCACCTCGACCGCTTCACAATCCGCAACCTTGAGCTCGTTGAGGCGATGGGCAGCGAGGGGAAATCCCTGCTCGACGTTCTCGACAAGACGGTATGCCCCATGGGTGCTCGCCGCCTGCGCCGCTGGATTCTCCTCCCCCTCCTCGACAAGGACAGGATCCGTGAGCGCCACGATGCCGTAGAGACCTTTATGGATGACTCTCTACGCGAGGCTGCTCGCGATGCCGTGCGTCTTGTAGGCGACATGGAGCGTCTTGGCTCCCGTGTCGCTTCCGCCAAGATCTCTCCACGCGAGATGCTTCAGCTCGCCGCCGGTGTCCGTGGCTCTATGCAACTGCGTGAGATTCTTCGCTCTACCGATTGCAAGAGCATCCACAACATCGCTGAGTCGATGGCTGACATTGACGATGTGGCCCAATGGATTGGCTCAACCATCGACCCCGATGCCCCCAACAATTTCGGGAAGGGACCTGTGATTGCCGCCGGTGTCGACGAGGAACTCGACGAACTCCGCGAACTGCGTGCTCATAGCCGCGATGCCCTGCTCGCAATCCAGACCCGCGAGATTGAAAACACTGGAATCACCTCTCTCAAAATTCATTTCAACAATGTGTTCGGCTACTATCTTGAGGTGCGCAACACCCACAAGGACAAGGTGCCGGAACATTGGATAAGAAAACAGACTCTCGTAAGCGCCGAGCGTTACATCACTCCTGAGCTGAAGGAATATGAGGAGAAAATAATGGGAGCGGAGGAGCGTATAGCCGTCATCGAAGACCGCGTCTATCACGAGCTTATCGCAAAGATTGACAAGCGGTTTTCCGACCTTCATTCCAACGCTTACGCTGTGGCGGTTGCCGACTGCCTGCTTGCTTTCGCTGAGGTGGCTGCCGACTATGGATATGTGCGTCCCATGGTGGATGATTCCTCCAAACTCTCCATCACTGAGGGGCGTCACCCTGTGATTGAGCGCAATATGCCTCCCGGTGAGTCGTATATCTCTAACTCTGTCACCCTTGACTCTGACCCTGACAGCGATTCCGCATGCCAGATCATGATGATTACGGGCCCTAATATGAGCGGTAAGTCTGCCCTGCTCCGTCAGACCGCACTCATCGTGCTCCTCGCCCAGATTGGCTCTTTCGTGCCGGCTAAGGCGGTCAATATGGGTATCATTGACAAAATCTTCACCCGCGTGGGGGCAAGCGACAATATATCGTCTGGTGAGTCTACGTTTATGGTGGAGATGAACGAGGCTGCCGCCATCCTCAACAACATGAGCCAACGCTCTCTCATTCTCTTTGATGAGCTCGGCCGAGGCACATCCACCTACGACGGAATCTCTATCGCATGGTCAATCGTAGAGCATATCCACAACAACGGCAAATGCACTCCCAAAACCCTTTTCGCCACTCATTATCATGAGCTTAATGAGATGGAGAAGAGTTTCAAACGCATCTCCAACTTCAATGTATCGGTCAAGGAGATTGGTGGCAAGGTGGTGTTCCTGCGCAAACTGGAACCCGGCGGCTCTGAGCACAGTTTCGGCATCCACGTGGCGAAACTCGCCGGTATGCCTCCCTCTATCGTGCACCGTGCAAACCAGGTCCTCGAGCAACTCGAGCAAGCATCCCAAGGCGTCTCCGGAAAGCCCTTCGGAAAACCGTCAACTGCCTCCCTCCCCTGCGGGGAGGACCGGGGTGGGGTCGGACAACGGAAACCGGAAACCGGCTACCAACTCAGCTTCTTCCAGCTCGATGACCCGCTCCTCTCCCAGATTCGCGACAAACTCCTCGACGTCAACGTTGACAACCTCACCCCTCTCCAAGCCCTCAACATGCTAAACGATCTCCAATCTCTCCTTACCGGCAAATAACTAACAAATTCTCCCAAATCTCCCCTTGCGGGGGGGGCACTACCCTCATGGCTCTCGGGGCTGATGCCGTCTCAATGTCTGCAGCCTTCATCGTCCCCTGCCTCGGCTATTGCGTCGTCCTCCTCTACGCCTCCATATCTAAAAGTAAATACCACTTGCATCATTAAAAAAATATGCGTAATTTTGCAATGGTTACAATATAAGCAAGTAGACAATAGTATAAATGGCAAGTATAGTTGTACAACCTCAAGATCTCTTCTTTGAATTTGATTTTGGCACATACAATCAGGAAATAGAAACTCATAAACTTCTGACCAATTGTAAGGATGACATATTCCTGATAGGTTGTTTCCGGAACGACCAAAAACAACAATTGGATTGGATACGAAGCCATTCTGGTGAAGACAGATGTGGAAATTACAACGTACGTCTTGGCAAGGGAAGAGATGGTTGGATAAATAAAGAAAATCCGAGAATAGCGAATCCTCAATATGCTATTCTATATGAGTTTCAGAATGAGGATATAGTATATTACTATAAAGTAGATGGTAGCCGCACATGTACTCAAGAAGAGATGTCTAAAATGGGATATCCTAATCCCAAAGGGGATTATCTTGTATATAAACTCATATATGAATGTGAAATAGAAGGTATCGACATTAAAAAAATACTCGCATTATATCGTGAGCGTACAAACTGGATTGATGGAAAGCCAATATATCTATTTGGCAAGGAAATAATATCGGCTATGCGTCCTAAAATTAAAAAAGAAAAAAAACATAGTGACGCACCATTGATTTTTGATTCAAATGAAATTTCCTTACAACAAATTATAGACAATTTACAAAACCATATTGAATATCCGGAAGATGCACTTACTTCAATTGACTTATTTTCTGGTTGCGGAGGTCTTACAAAAGGATTTTCGATGGCAGGAATAAAATCAATCTTCGCATCTGATATTGATGAAAATGCAGCTAAAACTTTCCAAAGGAATTTTCCAGACACTCCATTCTTATGCAAAAGCATAACAGACATAACCAAAGACGAAGTTGATGAGTTACTCAATGGAATCATCCCTGATATAATAGTTGGAGGGCCTCCCTGTCAAGGTTTCAGCCTTGCCAACAAGCGTAGGAATAAAGTTGCTGATGATCCGCGTAATAAACTATTTTATAGTTTTGTCAATTTCATAAATTGGTATTCTCCAAAAGCATTCGTAATGGAAAATGTGAAGGGACTTCTTTCTATGAAAAATGGAGAGGTGCTTAAAACCATTATAGAAGAGTTCAGCCACGCTGGCGATTTTGGAGGATATGATGTGGCATATAAGATTTTACTTGCATCAGATTTTGGAGTACCCCAAAATCGAGAACGTGTTATAATAATAGGAACGAGGAAAGATCTGAATTTACATCCACATCATCCTGACCCAACCACTCCAGACCATAAGATAACCGTAGATGACGCAATTTCAGATCTCCCTCAAATTAATGCATGTGAAGGCTCTGAGGTGATGGAATATCCCATATTACCTCAAAATGATTATCAGAGATTGATGAGAGCAAAGATGAAATACGTCACCAACCATATCGCAATGAATCATACAAAACGATTAATTGCCAGATTTGAAGCTATTAAACCAGGGCAATCACTTGTTGATGTTTGGGACACACACGGATCCGTCAAGAGAGGTGCGCCCGATGAGAAATCTGAAGTTAAATTCAGCCAAAATAATCAAAGGCTTTATGGGAATCAACCCGCCCCCACGATAGCGGCATCATTCCAATCAAATTTTATACACCCTCATCTCAACAGAAATTTTACTGCTCGAGAAGGAGCCAGATTACAATCATTTCCTGACGACTTTATATTTGAGGGAATGAGAACCAAAATGAGTTGGGAGAAAGGCTTAAGCCAATATCAACAAATCGGGAATGCCGTTCCTGTCCTCATGGCAAAAGCTATTGGGGAATGCGTAATAGACACTCTAAAAAACAAATGATATGGATGGATTAAAAAACAATTACGAATTTATCTGCAGTGCAATAAATTCAAATCCTCAATTAATTCACGCTTCAAACATCAAGACAAAGTATAATAAGGAATTTGATAAGGAGTATAGTGATGAGAAATCCAATCCCGCATTATTCCTTATTATACCGGAATATACTGACTATTTAAGAGGAATGCTTGAAATTGAGGCGTATGATAAGGATGCCGTTTTTAAGAAAGTTGAGTTGCTAAACAAATATTACAACTTCCTAAACTCCAACAACCTTGACAATGCTTTCTCTTC
>CAZRUR010000077.1:0-11264 GCA_964603335.1 uncultured Sangeribacter sp.
TTCTGACATGGCCAAATCTTTTGAACACTTTGTTGCTTAAAGATTTGGCTTTTTTTATGCAATATTTAGTTGCGGATGTGAGGAGGTAAAAGAAGGGATTTTATCCACAGATTATTTCTTTTTCGTGGGACATATTATACGATCGCCGATATTTTTGGCGATCTCACTGCGCACACGGATTATGTCGTACAACTGAGACTGAATGTCACGTTCCTCATCGGCATTCCCCTTCCCGGCAATATCGCGGAAGCGGGCGAAAAGTGCGTTCATCTTTTGGTCGAGTATGCCATTTTTCCATACAGTGATGGCGGTGGGTATTAAAGTGAGAATCTTATCCTCCTCAGTCTCAACGGGATGCTCACGAGAATATATATGGCTCAACTGATGCTGCTCTTGCAGAGCCTCAGTTGCAAGACTGCGTATGACATCATTCTCATGACTTGCCATGATGCGTGATGGATAAGTCTTGGCGTATTCGGCAATCTGGCGCTCTTCCCATGCAGCTAAGGAATCCTCCAGTTTCTGTTCTTCCTTGCCGATCTCAATCATCGAGAGCCCACGACTTCCAATATCATCAAATCCTTCCTGACGTTTTTTCTCTTTCTCTACCTGCAGTTGCTCCCTATATGCTGCAAGACTATTTCTGAATTCGGGAAGAAGATCCTTGAGCATATTGAATGTCATGGCATAATCATCGACAGAGAAAGATATGTCATCGATATTCAATTCCTCATCGACAAATTCAATCACACTAAGCATTACCTGATCACCGTCATCTTCATTACCAAGAGACTGACAGAAATCGAGGAAGCCATAGCGGATGCAATATTTCAAGACAGCCCATTCGAGAGGTGCGAGAGGAGAGGAATACTGAGTTTTTTCCCCAGAGAAAGGTTGCTGCCGGAAAGCAGACGAGATTGGTTGACTTACAACTTGCTGATTTATAGTAGAGTCTTGCAGTTGATACGTCGGTTGACGTTGGGGCTGTATCCTTCCGGAGTCGATGTCACGGTTAAGTTCGTTAAGGCGACGCTGCTTCTTAAGCTGTTCAACGACAGCGGCACGGGCGCGGGCAGTGGCCGACGCCACCGATTCCTCACTCACGCCAAGTATGCGGCTGCATTCCTGCACATAGACATCGCGCTTCACCTTGTCGGGGATACAGGCAAGAGAGGTTACAACACTGCGGATTGCCTCGACACGTTTCTGTGGGTCATCGGAGGCATCGGCAATCAAGATCCGGGTCTTGAAACGGATAATGTCGGTCTCATGACTCTTCACATACCCGCGAAATTCCTCCGGAGTGTGCTTACGGGCAAAGGAGTCGGGATCATCACCGTCAGGGAGGAGAAGCACCTTGACGTCGAGTTGATGAGCAAGGAGCATATCGATACCCCTTAAAGAAGCCTTTATTCCGGCTGCATCGCCGTCGTAAATCAGAGTGACATTCTTTGTGAAACGGTGAATGAGAGCAATCTGACCATCGGTGAGGGCTGTTCCGGAAGAAGCCACCACATTCTGCATTCCCGACTGCCACATGCCGATAACGTCAAGATAACCCTCCACAAGGAAACAGCGGTCTTCCCTGACAATAGCGCTACGGGCCTGGAACATTCCGTAAAGCTCGTTGCTCTTCTTATAAAGCTCCGACTCCGGAGAGTTGATATATTTGGCGGGACCACCCTTGATGTCACGTCCACCAAAGGCAATTACCTTTCCCGATGAATTCAAAATAGGGAAGATTACCCTTCCACGGAAACGGTCATAGTCGCGACCCTGCTGGCTGGTGCCCACAAGTCCGAGAGTCTTTAGAGTATCAATGTTAAATCCCTTTCTGACAGCAGCATCAACGAAATCATTACCCCGGTCGATGGCATAACCGAGATGAAACTGCTTGATGGCATCGTCAGTGACACCTCGACCATAGAGATAAGAAAGACCAATGTCGCGACCGTCCTGAGTGTTGCGGAGATTGTTCTCGAAATAAGCCATTGCCCATTCATTAGCCACGAAAAGACCCTCGCGACGGCTCTGAGCCTCGCGTTCCTCGTCGGTCAACTCACGCTCCTCAACCTTTATGCCATATTTCTTGGCAAGTTGGAGAAGGGCATCATGATAGGATATGCCCTCCTTCTCCATGATGAAATTCACGGGAGAGCCACCCTTATGGCAGGAGAAGCAGTAGCAATAGTTTCTCGCCCTGTTGACAGAGAAAGAAGGGGTGCGCTCATTGTGGAAGGGACATAATCCCACATAATTAGCACCCCTTCTGATAAGGTGAACATAGTCGCTGACCACCTCCACAATGTCAGCAGTGTCTTTGATTTTCTGGACAGTAGCCTTGTCGATCATTTGTCAGAAAGCCCCCTAACCCCCTAAAGGGGGGAATAAGGAAATCATTTTTTGAAATTAGAACATTCTTTTACCGCCTTTCACCTCATGGGCAGAGGGGGTGTAGAGAGAGTCAAGAAGTTTGTGGATCTTCTCGTTGGTGCTCATACGGGTAGGCACGAGGGGCAGCCTGAGCTCATTCTCAATCAATCCGAGTGCATTGAGCGCACACTTCACACCGGCGGGATTACCGTCGACGAAAAGGAGATTGAAAAGCTCGTTGAAACGCCAATGGATGGGAAGGGCCTCCTGGAACTTGCCGGCAAGACACAGGCGCACCATCCTTCCGAACTCCATGGGGAAAGCGTTGCCAATGACAGAGATAACGCCCACGGCACCCAAAGTCATAAGGGGATAGGTGATTGCGTCATCACCGGAAATCACCTCAAAGCGGTCTGGCTTATTCTTGATAATCTCCTCAATCTGAGCAAAATTTCCAGATGCCTCCTTGACGCCAATGATGTTGGGACACGCATTGGCAAGGGAGAGAGTGGTTGATGCCGTCATATTGACACCGGTGCGCCCCGGCACATTATAAAGGATCACGGGTAAAGGAGACGCATCAGCAATAGCCTTGTAATGATGGAATAGTCCTTCCTGCGAGGGTTTATTATAATAAGGCACAACGGAGAGGATTGCCTCAAACCCTGAGAAATCAGAGCTATTAACCTCATTGACGATGGCTTGCGTGTTGTTGCCACCGACGCCAAGGATTAAAGGGACCCTACCGGCATTACGCCTTATAATCACTTCCTTGATGCGCTCTTTCTCTTCTGGGAACAGAGTGGGGGTCTCTCCGGTGGTGCCGAGCACTACGATGTAGTCGGCTTTACCTTCGATAACGTATTCCACCATTCTTTCGAGGGCATCAAAATCAACGGATTTGTCTTTTTTGAACGGAGTGACAAGCGCCACGCCCATTCCTCTTAGATTAAATTCAGCCATAATATGGTTTATTTAGTCGCAAAGTTAATAAAAATTCCTTAATAATACGTTATATAAAGTAAAACCCAAAGATACTACATTAAGTTTCACACGAAAACAAAAAATTTAGGCAAATGATGAATCCCACTATAAAGAAAAATCTGGCTGACGGATGGAAAGAATTGCTTTCATATTTCAATGTTGCCGACGACCTTGAGCCGCAGAGTGATATAGAGACCAGCATACGCTCCGGAGTCAGTTTCAAGGGTAGCCAATTGCTCGTGCTTATATTCGCCATCTTCATAGCGTCGTTAGGGCTCAACACGGGGAGCATACCGGTGATTATCGGCGCGATGCTTATCTCACCGTTGATGGGACCAATTATCGGTATGGGACTTGCAATTGGTATCCAGGACTTCACACTTTTAAGACGAAGCCTTAAGAACATAGCCATGGCAGTGGCAGGGTCACTGATAACGTCAGCCATCTATTTCCTTATCTCCCCACAGTTTGAAGACTCGAGTCAGCTACTTGCCAGGACATCTCCATCCATATATGATGTGTTTGTAGCCCTCTTTGGTGGCGCGGCGGGAATAGTAAGCATTGCATGCCGCAACAAGGGTCAGGTGATGCCGGGTGTGGCAATCGCCACATCTCTCATGCCTCCACTTTGCACCGCCGGTTACGGCATAGCCACATGGCAAGCCCATTTCTTCTTCGGTGCATTATATCTCTTCTTCACCAACATGATCTTCATACTCTTCGCATCGTGGATAGGCGTGAAAGCAATGAAATTCAAGAAGGTGGTTTATCAGGACACTACGCGGAGCAAGAGGATACATAAGATAGTGTATGCAATCGTGTTTGCCACAATAGGATTCAGCTGTTACCTCACTTACCAGATGATAAAGAAATCAATATTCTTGGCAAACGCTACTGCATTCGTCGAGAATCAGATGAATTTCCCCAACACTCAGGTGCTCAACCATAAGGAATATATACAGAATGGGAAAAGACATATTGATGTGACTTTAATTGGTCAGGCACTTCCGAAGGATTCATTGCAATTAGCCATGATGACAAAACTCAACAGCGTGGGGTTAGGTGGCACTATCATGAATATCAAGCAAGGATTCACCCTCGACAGCAAGACGGACATTGACTATGAAAAGAATCTCGGGCAGTTCTACTCCATAATGCAGCAGGAGATGACTAACCGACAGAATACCATAGACTCATTGAAGGATGTACTGAAAGCGCATCAGATGTACAATGAGGAGAGTCTGAATATTGCGCCGGAAGTGAAGGTACTGTTCCCAAATGTCAATGACATAGCCCTGTCAAGGATGGTTGCGGCCTCTATAACGTCTGAGACCGCAGACACAGTAAATATGGTTTTTGTCAACGCGCCCAAAGGTTTGAATCAGGCAGAGCGCAAGAAACTGACAGAATATATGGGGGTCAGGTTGAAGGAGAAGAATGTACACCTGACAGTTAATCCGTCTAACTTTCCATGGCCATCGGGGAAGTAGTTTTTTTCAATGTCACTTGTGGAGGTTAGTTTTTGGAGGGGAGGGAGATTTGGAGGTGTACGCCTTTGGCGGGGTGATTGCGGATTAGGAGTTCTCCGCCAAGGAGGCGCACAATCTGTCGGCTTTTGAAGAGGCCGATGCAACCTTAAATCGGCACATACGGCACGCCTACGAATGGTGAAGAGTGCCGTTGTGGAGCAGGACAAAATCTCCATTGAGGTTATAAAGGCATTCTATAATGTGTCTTACTGCAAGGCAATGGTAGAGCAGATGAGAGAGCAGTTGACACGCGACCAGAAGGATCTTGACGGAGTGGTGAGACAGGAAAGCCTCGGCACTAAGAGTGGAGCAGACATAGCAGAACTGAAGGCGTTGGTTGCAAGTGACGAATATGAGCTTCTCAATCAGGAGAATCTTTTGAAAAAAAGGGGCAGAAGAAAGATCGGTGGTATCAGCATAAGCAGACAGACGATAGATGGGGGATTGGTGTCATCCTGGACATCAATACGGAAAATGGCATCACTGATTGTGTCGATGATACACATAACAAAACACGGAAAAGAAAATCTCGCCATTGATTGCGACATATTTTTGTTGCATATATCGTCTGAAAAGACTAATTTTGCGGAAGATAAAGACAAAAAACATTGGGAAAGAACGTCTATTATAAGTATAATCCAGAGACGGATAACTTTGAGAGAGTTTATCCGTCTCTGCGCATGCGTTTTGCCTCATGGGGGAAGACATGGGTGATTGCCCTCATGCTTGCAGTGGCAATTTTCCTGACAGTGTTCTATCTTTTTGAGACTCCCACAGAAAGGAACCTAAAGGCTGAGAATGCCAACCTTAAATCACAATATGGCATACTTAAGCGCCGTCTTGACAACTCATTGAAAGTGATGGACAGGCTGCAAGATCGTGACGACAACTTCTACCGCGTGATGATGCAGATGGATCCACTGAGCAGAACCCAGAGGCTTTCCGGTCTTGACAATGAGGAAAGATACCGCCAATTGAGCAAGATGAGCGATGCCGGACTCGTTACACAACTGACCCAAAGGATGGATCTTTTCGAACGGAAACTGATGGCACAATCCCAAAGTTTCGACCAATTGCGTGAAACACTTGGTACACAAAAGGATAAACTCTCACACATACCATCCATAATACCCATAGACCTTAACACATACACGATGTCTTCTGGATATGGTTATAGGCGAGATCCCATCTACGGCTCTTCCAAATTTCACGAGGGACTTGACTTCGCAGCCTCTACAGGCACTCCGGTGTTTGCCACCGGTGATGGCAAGATTGAGGTAGCCCGCCGTCAGGCGTTATATGGCAATTGTATCGATATAGACCATGGATATAACTATCAAAGCCGATACGCACATCTAAGCGAGATCCTTGTTAAGGAAGGCGAGAATGTGAAACGCGGACAACTGATTGGCAGGGTAGGGTCTACAGGCAAGTCAACAGGTCCGCACCTGCATTATGAGGTAAGATTCAAGGGAGAGGCACAAAATCCTGTGCATTACTATTTTATGGACCTCACGCCGGAACAATACACAGAAATGATTCAGATGGCAGAGAATGCCGGACACGTAATGGACTAAGCCATGGCTCCCTCAGATTTGACAAAGAAATACTATAAGATAAAGGATGCAGCTGAACTGATAGGTGTGCCTCAGGCCACACTGCGCTACTGGGAAAGTGAATTCCCTGAAATCAAACCTTACAGGAGCGCAACAAACATAAGATATTATACTCCGGATGATATAGAGACACTACGCATCATATACTATCTGATGAAAATCCGCGGGTTGAAATTAGATGCCGCGAAGGAGCAAATGCGCCTCAACAGAAGTAACATCTCAAAACGAATGGAGATTGTTGACAAACTCAACGACGTGCGCGACGAACTCGAGATGATGCTCAAAGCCCTCGAGAAACGGAAATAGCTTGCCAATATGTCATATTGTCATTCTGACAATCAGCGACTAAGGTTAGAATTATAATATTCAGGATTGCCTGTAACATTTTCTCCGATGAAAGATGGCTTCTCATAATGATATCCTGACTCAGGAATTTCAACCTCAGCCACTGCCAATCCTTCACGGGCTCCGTGATATTCATCTATCTCCCAAACCAGGTCAACAAATCTCACTTTATAACGGGTCTTACTCAAGATTCCAGGCTCACATAGTCTTAGCATCTCAAGCGCATCGTCATAAGGGATCTCATATTCAAACTCAAGGCGCACATCGCCTTCATTTTTCCCTTTAACAGTAAGGTAACCCTTGTCATTATAGGTGCGTACACGCACAGTACGCTCTGGTAATCTGTTAAGATAACCCTGCCGAATCTCAACCTTTTCAAAAGCCAATGACTTGTAACTGTTGTCTTTGACAAGATACTTATGTTCTATTTCATATGCCATGCTGCAAAGTTACAATTTTAAAACAAATCTTCAAAATCCTTAAAAAATGTATTTCGTTTACAATTTAGGCACAAATTTTACATTTTCTACGTTAATAATAAAAAGGAATATGTATGACACAGATGATAGTTACGTTAGAGAATAATGCTGACAGCAATTTTCTTCGAAAAATGATAGAAAATATGAAAGGGGTTCTTAAGGTTTCCTTCCCAGTTACCTCATCAATCACCAATGAAAAAGACAGCACTGATCTTTGGATTGAAAAGATGAATAAATTAAGTAAAAGTATAGATTCCTCCATCGTTGATTTAAACGATGAAAGGACAAGATATATCATGTCGAAATGAAACGCATTTTCTTAGACACCAATTTTCTAATAGACTATCTTTTAAGAGACGAATTTAAACAACAATCAAGGAGATTTTTAGAGGAAGGTATTAAACGGAATTATAAATTTTATGTAAGTTTCCTTTCTGTAGCAAACTTTGCCTATATCGTACGCAAATTGCCAAAGGACGAATTATGCAAACATATCTTAACAATTTGCGAATTATTTGAAATAGTAGAAAATAATGTGACGCACATCAAGCAAGCTCTTCAATTGCTATCTAAAGATTTTGAAGATTCCCTTCAATATGAGGCTGCTTTAGAAAACGGTTGCGAGATAATAATTACTCGAAACGAGAAAGATTTTAAATTTTCTGAAATAACCGTATGTTCGGCTTCAGATTATTTGAGAAATAATTTTTAAGTCTATCTGAATAAATTGAGTATCAGGCAATTTTCAATTCATCATTTAATCCAGAAAATATTATATACCATAGGTTTATCCCTATGTTTAGTGATATCTATGGATGTGTCGGCAGCTGTTGCGAAACGGCTGACGGGAATTGTCACAGACTCAATTACGGGGAAGGCGTTGCCTTTCGCAAATATCCATTCAGAAAAGAATCCGAAAGAAAATCGTGTGGCAGACGAGAACGGCAGGTTTCATGTCTTTACACGAGGCGATGGGAAAGGATGGTATGTGTCTTATACCGGCTATGATCCAAAACCCATAATTATAGATAACTGCGACACAACCGTAATCGTGCGATTGTCGCCAACCGCTTTCAATCTTGACGAACTTGTAGTAAAACCCAGAAAGGAGAAGTATTCAAAAAAGAACAATCCGGCTGTAGATTTCGTCAACAGATTAAGGAAAGAATCATCAAAATATGACCCCGTAAAAGAGCCGTTCTACAGCTACGACAAATATGAGAAGACAGTTCTTGCGCTGAATGAATTTGGGGGAAATTTTGAATCCGGGTTTCTGTCAAAGCAAGGAAAATTTTTGGAGAACTATGTCGACACATCGTCATGGACCGGAAAACGCATACTTGACATCATCATAAAGGAGAAAGCATCAACCAAGATATACAGCCAGAATCCAGGCGATGATAAGGAAGTGACCCGCGGTTACCGGAGTAAAGGAATCGACGAGGTGTTGTCGCAAGAGAACCTTCAGCTCATCCTGGAGGATGCAATCAGGGAAATCAATCCCTATGGCAACGACATAACGATATTGCAGAACAGGCTGGTGAGCCCACTGTCGGCTATCGGTCCAGACTTCTATAAGTATTATCTTACCGACACTGTTTTCATTGGCAATGAAAAATGTGTGGAGCTCAGTTTTGCACCCCACAACCCTGAGTCGATGGGATTTAACGGCAAGATTTACGTGCCAGTGGGCGACACTACCATGTTCGTGAAGAGAATCACCATGTGCACTCCACAAAACATTAATCTCAATTATCTGCAGAATCTGTACGTAAACCAGACGTATGAGAAAGACAGTCTGGGGAAGAGACACAAGACATATGATGACGTCTGCATCGAGATGCAGATTGTAGCAGGCACGCCAAAATTCTATGGGAGAAAAACGACAGTCTACGATAATTTCAGCTATGACAAGAGGGAAGACATGGCTGAATATTATGGCAAACTGGGCAGGAACTTCGATATGGAAAAGGCAAGGGACAGAGATTATGCTTTCTGGGACGACTCAAGAATGATTCCCCTGACCAATGCCGAGAGCCATATGGAGAATATGACAAAGGAAATGAGAAAAGTCCCTTTGTTTTATTGGGCCGAGAAGGTTATCGGACTGTTGGAGAGTGGATATGTGAGGACCGGGAACCCGAGTAAAGTGGATTTGGGCCCACTCAACACGCTGCTGAGTTTCGGCAGTGCAGAGGGAGTGCGCATCCGCTTGGGGACGATGACCATGGCTCCGCTTAACAAGCACCTGTTTGCCAAGGGTTATGTGGCATACGGTACGAAAGACCACAAGTGGAAATATTCCGGACAACTGGAATATTCATTCAAACCAAAAAAGAACCATTCCTACGAATGGCCACGCCATGGCATATATGGCTCCTACACCTACGACCGCGATATGCTTGGCCAAAACTACGCATTCACAAGCCAGGACAACATCTTCCTCTCATGGAAAAGGAAACAGGGAATAAATTTGAGAACATATCATAAGGTTGCCAAATTAGGATATATTCTTGAGTTGCCAAACAACTTCTCCTTCCAGGCTGATTTTAAATATGAGGTGCAGGAAGCCACAAAATGGGTTCAATTCCGTTTCCCGAATGGAAGAATGAACAAGGATTTCACCCAAGCCACGGCAAAATTTAAACTGCGTTGGGCACCTGGTGAGAAATTTATGCAAGGAAGGACACACCGCACGCCAATCAATTATGATGCGTGGATTTTCCAACTTAGCCACGAATACGGACCCAAAGGATTGTTTGGCTCGGCATTCACCACCAACAGCACTGAATTTTCAGTGCAGAAACGCCTGTGGATGTCTGCGTTTGGCTATCTTGATATCATCGGTAAAGTAGGTAAAGTATGGAGCAGTGTGTATTTCCCTATGCTAATGTGGCCTAATGCCAACCTTTCTTACACAATCCAGCCGGAGAGTTATTCGTTGATGAACGCCATGGAATTTGCTAACGACAAGTATGCGGCAATCGACCTCACATATTTTGGGAATGGTGTGCTTTTCAACCGTCTTCCATTGCTGAAGAAATTGAAACTCCGTGAGGTAATGACTTTCAAAGGACTAATTGGAGGGTTGTCTGCAAAAAACAATCCAGCCGAGAATCCGAATATCTACGAATTCCCGGCAGATGCACATGCAAGAGTTATGACCTCAAGACCTTATATGGAGATAGGTGTAGGTCTTGACAATATCTTCACATTCTTGAGAGTAGATTATGTTTGGCGTCTGACATATCTCAATTCGCCAAATATCGACAAAAGCGGCGTGAGGATAGCAGCCCACTTCTCCTTCTGATTCTTCTTATCTTATTAAGGCACGTCCTGCCCATACAAGAAGGACACCGATCACGACGCTCAGAACGAGATAGAGGGCAAATGTGCCCCAGTCACCTTTTGAACCAAGCACCCACATATCATCGGCAAATGAAGAGAATGTGGTGAAGCCACCACAGAAGCCTGTGATGAGAAGCACATTCTCACCAGGTGTCATTACGTGTGCTTTCTCAAGGAGCCCAAAGAAGAGTCCAATAATAAAGCATCCGATGATATTCACTGCAAAAGTGCCCACAGGGAATGAGCCGTGAAACATACCGGCACACCATTTTCCAATAAGGAAACGTCCGCAAGTGCCTACAAAACCACCTGCCCCGGCAATCAACATAGATTTAATCATATCTGTTTAGTTTAGAAGTTTATGTGTTTAGAAGTTTATGTATTTAGAAATTCTATAGATCTTATAAGTCTTATATTGTCTCATACATTATAACGATTTTGCAGAACAATGGTTTCAAATATACAAAAACAGAGACCGACTTTCGCAGCCAGTCTCGTATGGATTATTAGTTAAGCAAAAAATAATTCAATTTGTTAAAGCAACTATAATAAATCAAATCAAAAAAACTTTTTTCAAACTATTTTTCTAT